>CACHGV010000027.1 GCA_902579465.1 uncultured Pelagibacteraceae bacterium | reverse complement strand
TATTTATTTTGGCTTTAATATTATTCATTTTTCTTCTTGGAACGGTAATGGACTCAGCAGTTAACATTATCATTGTTGGCCCAGTACTAGTGAATGTTATGTCTCAAGCTGGCTTTCCAGAGGTGCAAGCAGCTATGGTTGTAATAGTTGGTTTCTTAATAGGATCAGTAACACCACCAGTTGGTGTTGCTTATTTTACTTCTGCAACAATTGCACAGGTCCGTCTTGAAAAAGTTGCAGTAGCATTAATTCCTTATCTGATTGGATTGTTTTTACTTTTATTTTTTATTCTTGTTGTACCAGAATTAACAATGTTTCTTCCAAACTTATTAAGTAATTAATTATATGTTAAAATTTTTTAATAATATTGACCGTTTTATTCATCGAATGTTGGAAGCTATGTGCTCAATCTTATTAGCTGCTATGGTTGGTTTCACTCTTTACAATGTTACAATGAGATATGTTTTTAATAACCCTCCAGTTTGGGGTGATTTGCTAACAGTATTAAGCAATATTTGGTTGATGTTTATAGCTCTTTCTCTAACAGCAAGAGATAATGAACATGTAGCTTTAAATTTAATTTATGAAAAATTACCAGAAAGAGTTTCTCTATACATACGCCAGTTCTGGAAAATTATGATTATGATAATTGGTGTAGTCCTAATTATTTATGGAATTGAACTTGTAGAGGGTATGAGAGGGAAGTATTGGGAGATGTGGTATTTTGAAATTAGTATGCAAGGTATTGAGTTCAAAGAGAATTATATGCCAAAAAAGTATGCAGTTGCAATTTTACCATTAGCTGGATTTTTGACGACCATTGGTGCTGCAATTGGTTTTTTCAAAAAGGTTTAGTTTATAAAAGCCTATTTTAACCTTTACCTCTCCAAGGAATAGTTCTATCAATTATTTTTCTTAGCGTAATATCAAATAATAATCCCAACATTCCCATAATGAAAATTGTGATCCAAATTACTTCATATTGAAAATATTTTTTTGCAACATTTTCAACAAATCCAATACCTGTAGTTCCAGCTAAAAACTCTGCAGCAACCAGAGTTCCCCAACACATTCCAACTGCAACTCTAATTCCAGTCAATATTTCAGGTAAAGAATTTGGAAATATAACATGTCGAAGTATTTGTCTTTTAGAAGCACCTAAAGAATGGGCAGCGTGAATTTTAGATAATTGTGTTCCTGATGCCCCGGCTCTTGCTGAAATAATCATAATTGATAAAGAAACCATGAATAACAAAAATACTTTTCCAGTATTATCAATTCCAAGTACTGAAATTATAAGTGGAGCCCAAGCAAGTGGAGGTACTGGTCTGTAAAGTTCAATTAAAGGATCAAAGAAACCTTTAGCAAATCTGTTTAGTCCCATAAACAAACCTAATGGAACCCCTATAATTATTCCAAAAACTAATCCTAAAAATACTCTTAAGAACGAGTCCCAGATATGACCATAAGGTACAGGTATTTTGAATAATTTAAAATCACCTGTAACAATTTTTAATACTTTACCTTTAAAGTTTTCTTTAACTATACCTTCACTAGTATGAACAGGGTATTCGCCTGGTAAAATATCAGCAATCCAATCTGGTAAAATAAATCCAATTATTGAACTAACATCAATCATTTCTATCCAGAGAAGAGGTATATTTTTATATCCAACATTTGGATTAGACATTAGGATGAATTTATTTAATGTATCTGACGGTTTAGGTAACCATCTTCCTGAGCCTTGTTCTGAGCAACTCGGCCCACTAGCTACAATTGTTCCAGCTGGAAATAAAATAATATCAATTAATCTAAGACCAGCTTGTTCTTTTTCCTGAAGGTCATCAAATTCAATAATCGCCTTTTGCATTTCATTTAGTGCAGTTGGTGGATAAATGCTTGCAAATTCTATTCTTCTAGCAATTTTGACTATATTTTTTGCGTAATCTGAGGCAATTTCCTCATTATCATTTAAATTTTTTCTATAAGTTTTTACTTCATCTTTAAGTTCTTTAATTGAACTTTTGAACTGTGGATTGTGATTTCTTAATTTGAAAAATTTATCATTAATTTTTTTCAGTTCCTCTGCAGCAGCTTGAAATTTTAAACCTTTTGAAGT
>CACHGV010000026.1 GCA_902579465.1 uncultured Pelagibacteraceae bacterium | reverse complement strand
TTTTATCTCTGTTGATGGTCCAACAATATTATATGAATATTTTAACTGTGAAATATTATCTAAAGGTCTCAATTTAATAGATGAAATAAGACCAGCAATTACTTGGGATTATTTTAGCAATGGTGACCAATCAGAGTTGCAACTTAAAAAATGGGTCAATGAAGTAAATGATTTATCTAACTCTTATTTTAAAAGTAAAAAAATCGCAATTGATGTAATCAATGGTCCAGCCGTAAATGAGCTTAATAAAAAAGGAATTCAAGTTTTAGAAGCGAAAAAAATACTTGAACAGGCTAGAGTTATTAAATCGTCTGAAGAAATTAAATGCATGCGAGCAGCTTTAGATGTTGCTGATATTGGAATAATTAAAATGAGAGATTATTTGAAATCAGGAATTACTGAAGATGAGTTATGGTCGATTTTACATAAAACGAACATTGAAAATGGTGGAGAGTGGATAGAGTGTAGAATATTATCTTCAGGCTCTAGAACCAATCCTTGGATGCAAGAAAGTAGTAATAAGATTATTCAAGATGGTGAGATCGTATCCTTTGATACAGATATGGTAGGCCCTTATGGATATTGTGCAGATATTTCTAGAGCTTTTGTTTGTGGAAATAAATTTAACGAACATCAAAAAAAAATTTATTCAACAGCAGTTGAGCAGATTGACTATAATTCAAGATTAATTAAAGATGGAGTATCATTTAGAGAATTTACTGAAAAGGCATGGATACTTCCTGAAAAATATTACGGAAATAGATATTCAGTCATGCTTCATGGAATAGGTTTATGTGATGAGTGGCCAGCAATTAGATATCCGACTGATGGTGGAGAAAGAAGCGGTATATTTCAAAAAAATATGACAATTACCCTAGAAAGTTATATCGGCGAAGTTGGAGGTCATGAGGGAGTGAAATTAGAACAACAATATTTAGTTGGCGAAAATGGATTAGAATTAATGTCTCATCATCCTTTAGAACAAATTTAATGAAAATAGTTTTAATTATGGGTTTGCCTGGGGCTGGCAAAACAACATTGGCAGAAGAACTTGCTCCAAAACTGAATGCAAAAAGATTAAATGCTGACGAAGTTAGAAAAGAAGCAAATGATTGGGATTTTTCTGAGGAGGGTAGAAAAAGACAAGCTAAAAGAATGGCAGACTTTGCTTTAAAGCTGAAAAATCAAGGAAATTATGTTGTGGCAGATTTTATTTGCCCAACTCCAGAAGCAAGAAGTTTATTCCCTGCAGATTTTGTTATTTGGGTAGACACGATTAAAGAAGGAAGGTTTGACGATACTAATCAAATGTTTGTCAAACCAGAAAAATATGATTTTCATGTAACTACTCAAGATGCTAAGTTTTGGGCGGATAAAATAATAAAGGAGATATCATAATGAGTTATGAATGGGATAATAAAAAACCAACAGCACAAATGCTTGGAAGATGGCAGCCATTTCATGAGGGTCACTATACTTTATTTAAAGAGATCATCAAAAAGACCGGTCAAGTGTGTATTCAAATAAGAGACGTTCAAGGAGTTGATGACAATCCATTCGACTTTGAAACGGTAAAAAAAAATATTGAAAATAAATTAAATCCTGAATTTGAAGGAAGATTTAAAATAATGATGGTGCCAAATATTACAAATATTTGTTATGGGAGAGGAGTTGGTTACAAAATTGAGGAGATAGTATTGTCTGAAGAAATACAAAAAATTTCTGCCACAAAAATTAGAGCTAAAATGCGTGAAGATGGTGAGTTAAAATAATTACAATATGAATGTAAAAACAAAAAAATTAGGAAACGGAATTACAAATGTAATAATTAATGATCCTAAAACTTATAATTCACTTTCATTTAAAACTTTAAGGGATCTTTTGAATACTTTTACTCGATTAGATAAGGATGATAATACAAGAGTAATAATATTAGAGGGATCAGGTAAAGGATTCAGCGCCGGCCATAATCTTAAAGAGGTTGGTGGAATTAAAAATAGATTAAATCACTTAAAATTATTTAATCTTTGCTCAAAATTAATGATGAAAATTGTTGAAGGAAAGAAGCCTGTTATTGCAAAAGTACATGGTGCAGCTTATGCAGCTGGATGTCAGTTAGCCGCAAGTTGTGACCTTGCTTACAGTACAACAAATGCCACCTTTGCAACACCAGGAGTAAATATAGGACTTTTCTGCAGTACTCCGATGGTTG
>CACHGV010000025.1 GCA_902579465.1 uncultured Pelagibacteraceae bacterium | reverse complement strand
TTGAATCTCATTAGTAATTTTTTGAAGATTTTTATTTTCAATTTTAATTATAGAGGTGCTTTTAAATTCACGTTCCTCTATTGGAAATTGATATTTCAATCCCAGTAAAGATTCGTTTATTTTAGCTACCTGACATAATTCATTTGCTGATTTTGGATAAAAACCTTTTGCTATGTCCCAAGAGTAATAAAGCCATACTAATAGTATTGCAGCACTTCCAACAATAACCCAATGAGTTCCACCTTTAGCTCTTTCAGGATTTCCAAATACAGCATCAACTTTTTCAGTCTGGATTAATCTTCTGCCATACATAATACATCCAATTATGGATACAAAAATAAGTATGGTTATTATTTGAGTTAACATTTAGTTTTCTTTACCCATAATTTCTTCTTCCATATTCCAAATCATGGATAATATTTCTTCACGCTTAGATGAAAATTCTTTATTTTTTTTTATTTCTCTTAAATCTTCCTTTAAACCCATTTCTGCAAAAGGTAGATTGTATTCTTTATGTATTCTTCCTGGTCTTGGTGCCATTACATAAAGTCTTTCACCAAGTAACAACGCTTCTTCAACTGAGTGAGTAATTAAAATGATAGTTTTTCCTGTCTCTTTCCAAATTTTAAGTACCAAAGATTGCATTTTCTCCCTAGTCAACGCATCCAGCGCGCCTAGGGGTTCATCCATTAATATTAAATCAGGATCATTTATTAGACATCTTGCTAGAGCCACTCTTTGTTGCATCCCTCCAGATAATTGGTATGTAGGAGTGTTGCCAAACCCTTTTAAACCTACAATTTCTAGCCATTCTTCAACTCTTTGAGCGGTTTTTATTGGATCTTCTTTTTTCATTCTAAGTCCAAAATCAACATTTTCAGCAACTGTTAACCACTCAAATAAAGCTCCTTGTTGAAAAACCATTCCTCTCTCAACTCCTGGACCATTAATTTCATTGCCAGCTAAAACAATAGAACCTGAGGTAGGTCTCAAAAAACCAGCAGCAATATTTAAAAGAGTAGTTTTCCCACATCCTGAAGGACCAAGAACAGTAAGAAGTTCTCCTTTCTTTAAGGTAAAATTTACATCTTTTAATGCGTGAACAGTTTCTCCTTTTGGAGTTTTAAAAATCATATTTAGATTTTTGGAAACTAAGTCACTCATAGAAATAACTTTATATAAAACTAATGTTAAAAAAAATAGGCGCTAAATAATTAGCGCCTATAAAATTTGTTTTACTCTTTATATATTATAAAGGTAAAAAACTAGTATCAACGGCACCGCCTGGTGTTCCCATACCTTTTAGGAAACCATCAAGATTACCGCTCTCCATTGACTGTTTAGTCTCTTCTGGAGTAAGAAATTTAAATCCACTTAAAGTTTCTTTCATATCAGCAACTTTCATTTCTGAAGCTTTTGACATTGCGTTCATATCGCTTTTACCAGATCTATATCTGTCATTTGCTTCATGAGTTACTTCTATAAAAGTTCTAAGCATACCTGGATTTTCTTTCATAAATTTATCAGTTACAGATGTAATATCTATTCCTAAGATACCTGCATCTCTTGCTTCTTGTACTGTTAAAAGTCTAGAACCAACTGCAACTGCAGCTTTGATAGAATTTCCACCAAATAAACATGCCATTACAACATCACCACTTACTAGTGCAGCAGCACCTTCTTCTGGATCCATTTGAATTATATCCATTTTACTTCTATCAGCTCCAATAACTTTCATACTTTCATCAAATACATACTCAGCCATAGTTCCAAGAGGAACAGCAACTTTTTTACCTTCAAGTTCAGACCCATTTGCTTTTGTAATTCCAGAAGCGTTTGATGTAACACAAGTAGTACCACCCATTCCATATTCCATTGCAATATCAACTAATTTGATAGGTGCATTAGATTTTACAGCATTAATAAAAGGCACTAAACCTTGAGAATATGAAATATCAATATCTCCTGCTAGCATTGCATCAGTCATAGCTCCACCATTAGTGAAGTTAGTCCATTTTACTGGAACTCCTAGAGCTTTAGCAAAATTCTTTTTTTGCATGTCCTCTAAATTTGGACTTGGCCATTCTAGAAAATATGCGACTCTCACTTCATTTGCTGCAGCATTTGCTGCTGAAATTGATAAGTTAAGAGCGAATATACTTCCTAAAATAAAGCTAATTAGTTTCTTCATTTTGTCTCCTTAATTAAATTTAATTAAACGTATTTAAGTTTAATTTTAGATGTATGTAAACGTATTTTGTAAGCACATTAATCATAGGTGATTTGAAGATGTCTAAAATGGGTTCAACTTTGAGTTGTATT
>CACHGV010000024.1 GCA_902579465.1 uncultured Pelagibacteraceae bacterium | reverse complement strand
TATTAAGTTTTATCTTCTTATATTTTTTATTTTTTAACAAAATTTGATCAAAAAAATTATATTTAATAATACAATTTTTTTTTAAGATTCTTTCTTTTTTTTTTGCTAAAAAAACATAGTTTGGTTGATAATTTTTATATATTTTGAGAATATTTTGACTACTAGTTTTTGAGTCAATAATGATCGCTACATGATTATTTATAATAGAAAATAAATAGGCAAGTAATGATCCAATAGAATTATCCGAAACTATTAATATAAGAGATTTATTTTTTATATTTTTTTTTATTTTATCTGTTTCTTTTAAAACCCTGCTGTATGACAAATCTGTGTATTCTTGATCAATAATTGCAATATTATCTTTATATTTTTTGAAAGCCTTAAATAATTTCATGTTAAAAATAATTATTTTTTTTTAGCAAATTTAATTATTTTATTTGTTATATTTTCGGAATCTAAGCCATGATATTTTAACAAATAATCATATGTTCCTGTGGGTCCGAATTTATCTGGTAATGAAATTGAAAATAGTCTTGTTTTAATTTTATTTTTTAAAATTTTCTCTGCCATAATACTTCCTAATCCTCCAACTGAAGTATGTTCTTCAATTGTTATAATTTTTTTAAATTTTTTAAACAAACTGATTATTTTTTCGTCAATTGGCTTGAGAGAAACTACATTAATAAGCTCTGCGTTAATATTCATTTTTTTTAAATTTTTAATTGATATTTTAACCTGACCCAATATTGCTCCATGGCAAAGTACCAAAATATCCCTTCCTTTGTGAATCCTAATATTTTTTCCAAATTGATATGTATAATTTTTATCATAAACATTTTTTGATCCAGGAATTCCAGTTAATCTAATATAACTTGGTCCTCTATTATGAGATGAATAATCATATAAAACTTTTCCCAGTTCTGAACAATCGGAAGGACAGGTAATATTGAGATTTGGTATTGTTCTCATAATAGCAATGTCTTCTAATCCAAAATGACTATTTCCTAAAAAACCCATCGATAAACCACTACCTAGAGCTACAAGATTAACATTATGTTTCATATATCCAAGATTCATTCTTATTTGTTCACTTGCCCTCATTGAAAGAAAAGGAGCAAAAGATGTAACAAAAACTTTAAAGCCTTCATCAGCTAGTCCTGCAGCTATGCCAACTAAATTTTGCTCACTTATCCCAACAGAAATATATTGTTCAGGAAATTCCTTTTTAAATCTTGCTAGCCCAGATGACCTTCCAAGGTCAGCACTTAGGACAATTAATTTTTTATTTTTTTTTGCAATATCAATCATAAATTGACCAAACATTGCTCTTGGACCCATTCTTAGCCATTGTTTTGCATCTGTTGAATTAAATTTCATAAGCTATTTTTTTTTATTGATTTTATAGCTTCTAAGTAAAGGTTTTTTGTTAGTCTTCCATGATGCCAATCATTATTGTTTTCCATGAAATCAACACCCTTACCTTTGATTGTTTTTGCTATTATTGCAGTAGGTTTAGTTTTTGATTTTTTTTTAAATGCGTTTATTAATTGAGAAACATTATGACCATTGCAACTATTAACATTCCAACCAAAACCTAACCATTTTTTTTTCATTTCTTCATAATTCATCATTTTATTTATTGCCCCATCATTTTGATGGCCATTGCAATCAACCACTACAAACAAATTACTTAATTTATTTTCTGTAGCCGTTATTGCTGCTTCCCATACAGACCCTTCGTAACACTCACCATCTCCAACAACAACTATAATTGAATTATTGTTCTTTTTTTTTTTATATGAAATAGCTAAACCTACCCCAAAAGACAATCCTTGACCTAAACTTCCGTTTGATGTCTCTATTCCAATTGACTTATTCATTATTGGATGTGCAATAAATTCACTTCCATTTTTTTGAAATTGTAAAACTTCTTTTTTTTTTATAAAATTTTTGCAATATAAAACTGACAGTAGAGCCAAAAAACCATGACCTTTACTTAGTATAAATCTATCTGAATGTTTAAATGCTTTGATGTTAAAATTAGAATATATTACACCTAAAACTTCAGCAATTGATAAAGCTCCACCAATATGGGAAGGTTCACCACTATTGTAGCTAGCATCTAAAATAGTCTTCCTAATTCTATAACTTAATCTATTAATTTTATTTATTTGATCTAACACTCCATTCCACCATCCATGAATATTACCTGTCCATTTATATATTCCGAGTTTTTTGAAGACAAATAGAGTATTAAGTTTGCTACATCTAATGGTTCACAAACTTTTTTACTGAAAGACATTGAGACAAGCTTATCTTTAGATTTTAAATTCATTTTTTTTAACATTTTTGTATTTGTGACATTAGGACAAATTCCGTTTACTCTAATTTGATAACTTGAAAATTCGTTTGCCATAATTTTTGTTGCATGCATAAAAGCTGCTTTACTACATCCGTAGGCAAGAGTTCCTCTATCAGCTACTTTAGCTGCTA
>CACHGV010000023.1 GCA_902579465.1 uncultured Pelagibacteraceae bacterium | reverse complement strand
TTTTTATGTATTTACTGGCTCAACAGTTGGAGTTGTGCCAATTAAAAATAAAGGTGAATATATAGGTAAAGTAGACAAACTTGGTACTGTTAGAACAACTATCAATTAATGGGTCTACATTTTTCTGCAGAAGAATTTAAAAATAGGAAAGATAAGGTTATCAAACTTTTAAAACAGGAAAAATTAGATGCTATCCTTATGTTTAGGCAGGAGTCAATGTATTGGCTCACTGGATATGACACATTTGGATATGTTTTTTTTCAAACATTAGTTTTGGATCAAAAAGGTAATATAGTTTTATTAACAAGAGCTCCGGATTTAAGACAGGCACAAAATACTTCTAATATTAATGATATTAGAATATGGGTTGATAAAAATGAGTCAAATCCTACTGAGGATCTTAAAATTATTTTAGATGAATTAAACTTAAAGGGTAAAAAAATTGGAGTTGAATACGAAGCATACGGATTAACTGGTCGAAATGCTTTGAAGCTGAATAAATCCTTGGAAAATTACTGCGCAATAGAAGACACGTCTGAATTAGTTACTAAATTAAGAGTTATAAAATCAAATGAAGAAATTAATTATGTAAAAAAAGCAGCAAATTTAGCTGACCTAGCATTAAATGAAGTTTGGAAACATGCAAAAGCCGGTGTAAGTGAGTCTAAGATTTTAGCTGAAATGAATAAGGTTATATTTGAGGGAGGTGGCGATTATCCTGCAAATGAGTTTATAATCGGATCTGGTAAAAATGCACTTCTGTGTCGATACCAAGCTGAAAAACAAATTTTAAGTTCAAAAGATCAACTGACTATAGAATGGGCTGGGACTTACAGACATTACCACTCAGCAATGTTTCGGACTATTCTAATTGAGAAAGCTGATTCAAAACATTATAAAATGCATGAAGCCTGTATTGAGACTTTAAGCAATTGTGAAAGTAAATTGAAACCAGGAAATCAAATTGGTGAAGTATTTGATATTCATGCAAAAACTTTTGATGATTTAGGCTATAAAAATTCTAGAATGAATGCTTGTGGTTATTCTTTAGGAGCAACTTTTTCACCTAATTGGATGGATTGGCCAATGTTATACACTGGAAATCCATATGTAGTTAAACCAGGAAATATATTTTTTATGCATATGATATTAATGGACTCTGAGAATAATTTAGCAATGAACTTGGGTGAAACTTACCTAGTTACAGAAAATGGTAATGAAAGACTTGGAAAACAAAAACTTGATTTAGTCGTTATTTGATTAGAAAAAGTCTTACATCCCCCATCTCATTGCTGCTGTATGAACTGGTGCATCCCAATGTTTTAAGATTTCATCATCACATTTGAGAAGAGTAATTGAAGCTCCTTGCATCTCAAGTGAGGTACAATAATTTCCAACTAAACTTTTTGTTACTTCAACACCTTTAGATTGCAAAATTTGACATGCATCCTCATAAACTAAATATAATTCTGTCAAAGGCGTGCCACCCATTCCATTTATGAAAAGTAAATTCTTCTCATTTTTTTCTGGTTTTAAATTGTCTAAAATAGCTTCCAAAATGTTTCCAACTATAGTTTTTGATGGTTGAATTTTTTCTCTTTTTCTACCTGGCTCACCGTGAATACCTACACCAAATTCCATTTCATCATCGCCTATATCAAAAGTAGGTTTTCCAGCAGCAGGAACGGTACAACTTGTAAATGCTACTCCCATCGTACCAGCGTTTTTGTTGACTTTTTCACCAAGTTTTTTACATTCTTCAAGGGATCCATTATGTTCAGCTAAGGATCCAACTATTTTTTCTACCAACACAGTTGCTGCAACACCTCTTCTTCCGGTAGTAAATGTGGAATCTTCAACTGCAACATCATCGTTGGTAATAATACTATCATTTTTACCAGAATACATTTCAGCACCCATTTCAAAGTTCATTATGTCCCCAGAATAATTTTTAACTATAAATAGAACTCCTGCACCACTATCTACATGTTCTGCTGCTGCTTGCATCTGATCTGGTGTTGGTGCTGAAAATACAAAACCTGGACACGCTGCATCTAACATTCCATGACCAACAAAACCCCCGTGCATTGGCTCATGCCCACTTCCACCACCTGAAATTAAAGAAACTTTTCCATCTTTAGTTTTATTTTTTCTAGATACAAAGCTTGGGTCTAAATTGACATTTATAATATCACTATGTGCTTTACCAAAACCAGTAAGGCTCTCTTTTAGAAAATCATCGTTATTATTTATAAATTTTTTCATTTTTACCTCCTAATTATTTATTACTGATTTACAAATTGTATCGATTATAAGCTGAGAAGAACGAGCTCCAGGATCTATATGTCCTTTTGCACGTTCACCTAAAAAAGAAGCTCTACCTTTTGTGGCCAACATATCTTTTGTAGATAACATTCTTTCTTCTGCAATTTTTATCACTTCATTTAAACCTGGTTTAAATTCACTTTCATTTTTTAATTCGTTTAGTTTTTCTGAAACTGGTAATAAAACATCCATCATAGTTTTTTCTCCAACATCAGCTTTTCCTCTTTCTTTCATGGCTTTAATTCCACTAATAATCATTTCACATGCTTTATTAAAATCAACATCT
>CACHGV010000022.1 GCA_902579465.1 uncultured Pelagibacteraceae bacterium | reverse complement strand
GCTTGAGAAATTAAAAAACTAACGCTCATAAATTCTATTTCCTTCTTGATCAAATCTTAAAACTTTTTCATTATTAATATCAAAATTAATTGTCTCATTTATTGATGATTTATAGTTACCTTGAATTGAAACTAGTATTTCTTGATCTTTAAAATTTAAAGCAACAACGGTTTCTGAACCAAGATTTTCAATTGAAATAATTTTGGCTGAGTAGTTACCAGTACCTATTGTAATATTTTCAGGTCTTATTCCAAAAGTAGGTACATCATTCATTCCAAATAATTTCCCAGGGAGAATATTGATTTTCGGTGACCCCAATCTTTGTGAAACATATATAGAATTTGGATTTTCATATATCTCTTCGGGAGTTCCTATTTGTACTAAATGACCCTCTTTTAAAACTCCAATTTTATCTGCTAAAGTAGTTGCTTCTGCTTGGTCATGTGTAACATAAAGTATTGTTGAATTTAGATTAGTTTGAATATTTTTTAACTCAACCCTAAGACTCTCTCTTAATTTAGCATCTAAAGATGACAGAGGTTCATCCATTAAGTATAAATTTGGCTCACGAACTAAAGCGCGTCCTATTGCAACTTTTGCATCTCCCCACCAGATAATTGTGTGGCTTTATTATTAAGTTTATTTGAAATCTTTAACATGCTCGCAATACTCTCAACCTTATTTTTTATTTCTTCTTCAGGTAATTTTCTCATTGGAGATCTTAAAGGGAATGCTAAATTTTCATAAACACTATAGTGAGGATATAAAGAGTATTGTTGAAATACAAAACAAACATCTCTTGAAGCTGGTTGATCTTCAGTTACAGACTCATCATTAAATAAAATACTTCCATTATCTATTTTCTCTAATCCAGCAATACATCTTAATGTAGTAGTTTTTCCAGCACCAGATGGGCCTAATAAAACAAAAAACTGCCCATCCTCAATGGTAAAATTTATATTATGTAAAGCCTCAATTTTTTTATTATAGGTTTTAGATAAATTTTTTAATTCTATTTTTGCCATTAATTCATAAACTCACTTTTAAGAGATCTGTCAGTCTCACCATCAAAAATAATTATGTTATTATTAGAAGGTTTTACTTGAACGTTTTCATTAATTTTAACACTCGTTGAAATATTAGTTTTTACTTTGATTTCTCCAAAGTTAGTTTTAACCGTTATAATTTTTCTTGAACCTAAATATTCAACCCCAAATACCGAACCTTTAAGACCACCCT
Source organism: uncultured Pelagibacteraceae bacterium (assembly GCA_902579465.1). Lineage (GTDB taxonomy): Bacteria > Pseudomonadota > Alphaproteobacteria > Pelagibacterales > Pelagibacteraceae > Pelagibacter. Next base: position 2,265 of record CACHGV010000022.1, on the reverse strand, counting down.
CGTTGGTAAGAGACAAATTTTCAGGACGAATTCCAAATGAGTTTTTTTTACTTTTTGATATTTCATACTGTTTAGGTATATTAAAATCTGTTCCCTCTATATTTAAAGTCGATTGTTCATTAGAAATACCTTGATCAATATTAATAAAATTCATACCAGGGGATCCAATAAATGATGCTACAAATTTAGTTGCTGGTTTATTGTAGATTACTGCAGGTTCATCGGCTTGTAAGATTTCACCACCATCCATTACAGCAATACGATCGGCTAAAGACATTGCCTCTAATTGATCATGTGTTACGTAAACAGTCGTAGCTCCAATATCGATATGCAATTTCTTGAGTTCTAAACACATTAATTCTCTAAATTCAGCATCCAAAGTACCTAAAGGCTCATCCATTAAAAATGCTTTTGGCCTTCTTACTAAAGCTCTACCAAGGGCTACACGTTGTCTATCTCCGCCAGATAAAGATGAAATACTAGAGTTTAAAATATGATCAATTCTTAAAAGTTTAGCTGCCTCCTCAACTCTAGTTTTAATTTCACTTCTGTTATAACCCTGCATCTTTAGGGGAAAAGATAAGTTATTTTTTACGTTCATATGTGGATAAAGTGCGAACAATTGAAAAACGAATGCAATATCTCTCTCAGATGCTCTTAACATTCCAACTTCTTCTTCGCCTAAGTAAATTTCTCCTGATGTTGGTAACTCTAATCCAGCAATCATTCTAAGAGTTGTTGTTTTTCCACAACCAGATGGGCCTAGTAAAACAAAAAACTCTTTATCATTAATTGTTAAATTTGAATTTTTGACTGCAGTAAAATCTCCAAATGATTTTTGTAAATTTGCTATCTTAATTTGAGACATATTAATCCGGAAAGTGACTTGTGATTACGAAACCTATAGTTCCAACTAAAATTACAATAAATGAGTAAGTATACATCCACATTGCGAATGGCTGTAACAGCATGAAAACTCCAAGTAAAATTAATACTGTAGACAAATTCTCCCAGTAAACTCTTCTAAATATTTTTCTCATTAATGATCTCTCTTCTTGCATTATTTCCTCACTGCTCCAAAAGTAATCCCTCTTAAAAGATGTTTTCTTAAAATAATTGTAAAAATCATTACTGGTAATAAAAATAAAGTTGTACCAGCACCAATTGCTGGCCAATCCAAACCACCTTCTCCTATAATTGTAGGTATAAATGGTGGTGCTGTTTGTGCATTAAATTGGGTAAGTAAAACTGCAAATGCATATTCATTCCATGAAAAAATCATACAAAAGATTGCTGTTGCAGCTATACCAGTCATCGCTTGTGGAAGAACAACTTTAAAGAATGCTTGAAGTCTAGAATATCCATCAATCATAGCTGCTTCTTCATATTCTTTAGGAATTTCATCCATAAATCCTTTTAACAGCCACACTGCTAAACTTAAATTTACTACTGTATATAATATGATCATTCCAAGGTGAGTATCCCCTAATCCTAATTTTCTATACATAATAAATATTGGAACAGCCACGGCAATTGGTGGAAACATCCTAGTAGAGAGAATAAAAAATAATAAATCATCTTTTAATGGAACCCTAAACCTTGAAAAGGCATATGCTGCTAATGCACCCAAAAATACAGATGCAAAAGTTGAACCAAATCCAATTATCATTGAGTTTGAATATCTTCCTAAAAATTTTGATGGACCTGTAATAACCATCTCTCTACTTCTAACCAGTTCTTCATACCAATTTTCTGGTGGTGGAAGTGAGTCAAGATATTCCTGAGATTGTCTTGATCTATTAGTAAACAAATTAACATATCCTTCTAATGATGGTTCAAAAAATACTTCAGGTGGATAAGAAATTGCACTATTTACATTCTTGAAGCTAGTCATCACCATCCAAGAAATAGGAATTAACGTTATTACTGTATAAACAATAATAATTGTAGCAGCGAGTTTCTTTGAAAACGACGAAGGTTCTAAATATGATCTAGATGTATCCATCAGCGTTCCTTTATCTTATTCATTACTTTTACATAAACATTTCCAAAACCAAAAATGGTTACAAAAAGAATTACTGCAAAAGCCGAACTGTAACCGGTTTTCCATTTTTCAAATGCTTCTCTTTTTAAATTGATTGAGGCGAGCTCTGTAGCTGAGCCAGGGCCACCAGATGTAAGTTCGACGACCATATCAAACATTTTAAAATTCTCAATTCCCCTAAATAATAATGCCAATAATAAAAATGGTAATACAGATGGTAA
>CACHGV010000021.1 GCA_902579465.1 uncultured Pelagibacteraceae bacterium | reverse complement strand
TATAGAATAAAAATATCTTCTTGCAACTTTTATGGCGGCCTCTGTAGCTTCTGCCCCGCTATTTTGAAAAATTACAGCATCTGCAAAAGTTCTGTTTGTTAATTTTTTGGCTAATTCCTCTCCCTCAGGAATTATGAAAGAATTAGAAACATGCCAAAGTTTTTTTGATTGTTTATTAATTGCTTTTATTAAATTTGGGTTTGCATGACCTAAAGAATTAACTGCAATTCCTTGAACAAAATCTAAAAATTTGATTCCACTCTTTGAATATAAAAAGGAACCTTTTCCCTTACTGAAAGATAGGTTTCTTCTTTTATAGTTTTTAGCTAGAGAACTCATATGTATACTATGATTTAATTTTATAACCTTTGTGTACTAGAAAGTATGCAAAATAAGTTATAACCAAGCTTAAAAATGTAAGCAATGCGATACCGAATGTAACCGAACCATCTAATTGACCAATAAATGAATATCTGAATCCATCTATCATGTGAAAAAAAGGATTATAATTGCTTAGAATTTTCAAAAAATTAGGTAATTTATCAATACTATAAAAAGTACCACTTAAAAAACTTAAAGGCACAATTATAAAATTCGTAACAGTGCTCATTTGATCAAATTTGTCTGCATATAAACCAACTATAATCCCAAGTGACCCCATAAATAATCCACCTAAGAATAAATACGTAAACCACAAAACAAAATTTTGAATTGATAAATCTATAAAAAATATAAATATTAAAGTTGAAGCAGATGCAATTAAAAGACCTCTAGCTGCAGAAGCAAAAGTTATAGCAAATACGACCTCTGATGATGATAAGGGGCTATGTACTACATCAGTAATTGTGCCCATCATCTTTCCCATCATTAAAGAAGAGCTTGAATGAGCAAAACTTTGTTGAATTACTTGCATCATTATTAAACCACTAGCTAAAAATTCAATATAAGGAACTCCTAATACATTAGCTCTTTGATCTCCTATCGCTAATGAGATGACTGTTAAAAATAAAATGCTAGTTAGTATTGGTCCAAAAAGAGTTTGACCTGAAACTGTTAAAAATCTTAAAACTTCTTTTTTAAACAAAGAATAAGTTCCTACCCAATTAATAATTCCAAATCTTCTTGCACCAATTTGATATTTTTTCTGTAATTCAACCATAAGTAATTATTAATAAACTTTTTTTTAAATAATTGTTAAAAAACATAAAAAAAGGCTTGTTATAGAGTATTAATTGTGATTTCTAGATGGTGTTGTAAATAAATTTAATTATACTAAATATAGTATTATGAGTTGGACAGAAGAAAAAGTTAATAAACTCAAAGATCTTTGGGGTAAAGGTCAAACTGCAAGCCAAATTGCTGAAATAATTGGAGGAGTTAGCAGAAATGCCGTTATTGGAAAAGCACATAGATTAAATTTATCAGCAAAAATTAAAACTCGATCATCTATAAACCATAATAATATTGGAAAAATATCAGATAATAACAATAGTTTAAAAAAGGGTGGTAGAAAACATAGATTTAGATCATTGCTTCTAGATAAAAACTTTGAACCTGCAAAAAATCTTAACTTAGAAGATTTAAATGAAAATACTTGTAAATATATGGAAGGTCACCCTGACGAAAAGGACTCATCATTTTGTGGAAGAAAAACTATTGAGAAATTTTCTTATTGCCCTTTACATTTAATGATAGTTTTTCAGCCAAAAGGTAAAAAAGACGAGGTGGTTGACAAGGAAGATGAAGTTCCAAAATTTATAGAAAAAAAAGTAAAATCAGCTTAATCTACTTAAGAATTTTCTCTTTTGCTTTTTCAAACTCATCGTCATTCAGAACACCTTTTTCATGTAAATTTTTTAACTCTTTTATTTGGTTTACTACCTCTGTATTTTGTATGCTTTTTTCTGAGTCTAAATCAAAATTTTTTTCATCTTTAATTATTTGTTTTGCCTCGACTCCTCTAGTTATTGCTTTTACAGCAATAGATAAAACAAATACAAGAATTACAAAGACTGCAAGATATATTAAATTTGTTAACATTAATTTGTTTTACTAATTCTTTTTTTTGAGAATTGCCCTCCGCTGGTCCAGTTAAAGCTATAACGATTTATTTCATCATCAAATTTTTTATTTGCCTCTATTTTATAATCAAAATTTGTTTTGTATTTTTTAGACACAACATTATCATATTTTAATAATTTAAGCTGGTCCATTGTTAATAATGGCTTGGGCATTAATTGAAATATTTTGGCATTAAGTTTTGCCAAAGATAATGGCAATGGTAATAATAGCCTTTTTTTATTAATTGATTTAAGAATTTTTAAAATTATTTCTTTAAAAGTTATGACTTCTGGACCGATGCATTCTATTGTTGTACCTGTTATTTTTTTTTGAACTACTTCAAAAATAATATTTGTTAGATCAGAAACATGAATTGGTGTAAATTTAGTTTTTCCAGAATAATATAAAGGCATTATAGGAAGCAAGCCCAATAATTTCATAAAATTAGTAGTAAAATTATCATCTACTGAATATACTATGGAGGGTTTTAAAATGACTGAAGACGAAAAATTTTGTCTTACTTTTTGTTCTCCACTTAATTTACTCATAGCATAATTACTATCCGTTGCTGACTCGATGCCTAAAGCTGATAAATGAATAAATTGATCAAAAGAGTTTTTTTGCGCAATTTTTGATAAAAGAGATGGAAGATCTGAATGTATCGAATTAAATTGATTTTTTTTTTTTTCATATAATATACCAATCAAATTTATGCACACATTGTTGTTTTTCATTAATCTAGATATATTTTCCTCTGTAAAGGATTTAATCTCCTCTAGCTCTAAATACCCATAATTTGATTGTGTCTTAATTTGATAACCTTTTTGATGAATACTTCTTGTAACTGCAGTAACTCTATAGTTATTTTTTGTAAATTTTCTTATAAGAGATTTTCCTATTTGACCAGATGAACCAAATATTAAAATTGAATCCTGATTTTTCATATATATATATCTACTAATGAATTTAGATATTAAATTACATAAAGAAGATTTACCAGATGAAATAACTTTCAGTGACAAGATAGCAATAGACTGTGAATTCACAGGTTTAAACATTCAGAGGGATAGATTATGTTTACTTCAAATTTCTTCAGGAAAAAATGATGCACATATTATTCAATTAAATAAAGATAACTATAACGCGCCAAATCTTAAAAATGTACTTGCAAATGAAAATATTAATAAATTATTTCATTTTGCTAGGGCTGATCTTTTATTTATAAAAAAATATTTAGAAGTAGATATTAAAAATGTTAATTGTACAAAAATAATGAGTAAAATTGCTAGGAGTTATTCTGATAAACATGGATTAAAAGATTTAATTAAAGAGTTTATTGGAATAGATGTTAGCAAACAATTACAAACATCGGATTTTGGAGGAGAACTATCTGAAAAACAAATTAAATACTGTGCACAGGATGTAGTTTATCTACATAAAATATATGACTCCTTAAAAAAAATATTAGAGAGAGAAAAAAGATTAGAGCTCTATAATAATACAATTAAATTTATTAATACTAGAGTTGAACTAGATTTTGCCTCTTTTAAAGAAGATATCTGGTCTCACTAAGATGAAAAATATTATAAAAATTGCCAAAGAAGTTGTTAAAATAGAGACTACTTCACTTAAAAAACTTGAGGCAAATATTGGAAAATCTTTTGAACAAATAATTAAGACAATAATAAATTGTAAAAATGGCAAAATTATAATTTCTGGTGTTGGTAAAAGTGGGATAATTGGAAAAAAATGGTCTGCTACACTTTCTTCAACTGGAACACCCTCTTTTTTTTTAGATGCCTCAAGCGCTAGTCATGGAGATATGGGTCAAATTACATCAAATGACATATTAATACTTATAAGTTTAAGTGGACAAAGTGAGGAATTAAAAAATATTATTCAGTATACATCTAGAAACAAAAATATAAAACTAATTGGTATAACATCTAAAAAAGACTCACTCTTATATAAAAATGCTGATTTAAAATTTTTATTGCCATCTGTAAAAGAAGCTGGACCTGGTAATATTGTCCCGACATCATCTACTACAGTACAAGTTGCTCTAGGAGATGCAATAGCAATAACATGCATGGTTTATAAAAAATTTGGAAAATTAGATTTTAAAAAATTTCACCCGAGTGGTTCTTTATCAATAAAACTAAAGACAGTTGAGGATTTAATGCTGTCTGGAAAAAAAATTCCTTTCATAAATGAAAATGTTAGTATGAGGGATGCATTAAAAAGTATAAATAAAAAAAATCTTGGCACTCTAGTTATTAGAAATAATCGTAATTACACCACTGGTATCTTAACTGATGGTGATTTAAAAAGGATTAATAACATAAAATTTAGCTTTAAAGATTTGAAACTAAAAAAAGTTATGAAAAAGAGACCAATAAGTGTTGATAAGGATATGCTTGCTGCACAGGCTCTTTCAGTAATGAACAACAAGAAAATTACAAGTTTGTGTGTGCATAAAAATAATAAAAAAAATAAAACAATTGGATTTATTCATATACACAATATTTTAAATGCAAATATAACTTAGATGTCTGTTAAGAGTTTT
>CACHGV010000020.1 GCA_902579465.1 uncultured Pelagibacteraceae bacterium | reverse complement strand
CTGCAATGAGTGGTGTGACAAATAATTTAATCAATTTATCCAAAAAAATTAGCAAAAATTTTTCAGACTCAGAGTATGACGTTTTAGTTTCATCGGGAGAACAAGTGTCCTGTGCTTTAATTTCAGGAGAATTAATTAATAAAGGTTTCAACTCAAGATCATGGATGTCATGGCAAATCCCAATTAGTACAGAAGGAAAGTATAAATTTTCAAGAATTAATAAAATTAACAAGAGTCAAATCTTAAGTTATTTAAAAAAAGGTGGCATCCCAATAATCACAGGATTTCAAGGTATAAATAATAAAAACAGAATAACTACTATTGGCAGGGGCGGCACAGATGCAAGTGCAATTATGTTTGCAAAGTTTTTCAATGCTGAAAAATGTATAATATATACAGACGTGGATGGTGTTTATTCTACAGATCCAAATAAACTTAAGTCAGCTAAAAAAATAAAAGTTATATCCTATGAAGAAATGTTAGAAATGGCCTCACTAGGAGCAAAAGTTATGCAACCTAATTCAATTCAAGATGCAAGGTTGAATAGGGTAGATATAGAGGTGAGATCTTCCTTTACTGATAATGAGGGAACTCTAATAACAAAAAGAAAAAATATAATAAATAATAAGATTATAACTGGTATTTCAAATACTACTAATGATGCTAAAGTTACTCTTTTAGGTGTAAGAGATAAACCAGGTATTGCAGCATCGATTTTTAAACCTCTGTCTGAAAATTCTATAAATGTAGATATGGTAGTACAAAATATTTCTGCTAATGGAAAAGAAACTGACTTAACTTTCACAATAAAATCAGATGATCTAAGTAAAACAAAAAAAACTATTTTACAAAACAAAAAAATAAATTTTAGAGATTTGATATTTGATAAGAATGTTTCAAAAGTTTCAATAATTGGAGTTGGAATGGTTACTACCCCTGGAGTTACTTATAGAATGTTCCAGTCCCTTGCTAATCAAAAAATAAATATTCAAGTAATATCTACTTCAGAAATTAAAATTTCTGTCTTGATAGATAAAAAGAATGTGCGAAAAGCTATATCTTCTCTTCACAAAGAATTTAAATTAAATAGATAATTTATGAATATTAGACCCTTTAGGGAAATAAAAAGAAGAAAAACAAAAGAAATAAAGGTTGGCAATGTAAAAGTTGGAGGAGATAATCCAATTTCTGTTCAATCAATGACCAATACTTTAACAAAAGATGTTAAAGAAACTGTAAATCAAATCAAGCAAATTGAGGAAGCGGGAGCAGATATCGTCAGAGTATCATGTCCAGATCAAGACTCAACGAAAGCTCTTAGAGATATTATTAAAAATATTTCTATACCAATAGTTGCTGACATTCACTTTCACTATAAAAGAGCAATAGAAGCAGCTGAGAGTGGTGTTGCTTGTCTTAGAATTAACCCTGGAAACATTGGAGACAAAAAAAAAATTAAAGAAGTAATTTCTGCTGCAAAAAATAATAATTGTTCAATTAGAATTGGTGTTAATGCTGGATCTTTAGAAAAAGACTTATTAGAAAAATATAAAGAACCTTGTCCAGAAGCTTTAGTGGAGAGCGCATTAAGAAATATTAGTATTGTTGAAGACTTTGACTTTTATGAATTTAAAGTGAGCGTCAAATCTTCTGATGTATTTTTATCTATTGAAGCTTATAAACAACTTTCTAAAGCAACTAATTATCCATTACATCTGGGTATCACTGAGGCAGGGACATTTTTACCTGGTAGTATAAAATCCTCTATTGGTTTTGGATCGCTTCTTATGAGTGGTATTGGAGACACTATAAGAGTTTCTTTATCGGACGACCCGGTAGAAGAAATAAAAGTTGGCAATGAAATTCTTAAATCACTTAATTTACTTAACAGAGGTGTAAAAATTATTTCCTGCCCATCTTGTGCTAGGCAAGCTTTTAACGTAATTGAAACTGTTAAAGAGTTAGAAGATAGACTGTCTCATATAAAAACTCCTATTTCTTTATCTATAATTGGATGTGTAGTTAATGGACCAGGGGAAGCAGCTCAAACGGATATTGGTATTACTGGAGGAGGAAAGGGCAATAATATGCTTTATTTAAATGGAGTTGAAAGTAAAAAAATATCAAGTGAAGAGATGATTTCTAAAGTTGTACGATTGGTAGAAGAAAAAGCAGAAGAAATCGAAAAAGCCAAATAATGGTACCTTTATCAAAAGTTAAAGATTTAATAGCAAAACATTCCAAATTGGAAAAAGAGCTATCCTCTCAAGAAATTGATAAAAAATCGTTTGCAGAGAAGTCAAAAGAATACTCTGACTTAAGTGAAATTATAAAAGCAGCAGTTTCTTACTTTAATTTTCAGAAAAATAAAGACGAATTGGAAAATTTAATTAATGATAATGACGCTGACAAAGAAATGAGGGATTTAGCAATAAGTGAACTAAATGAGCTTGAAAAAAATAATCAAAATAATGAAAAAAAATAAAATTATTTTTGTTACCAAAGGACGAAGCAGATACAAAAAATGCAATGATTGAAATAAGAGCTGGAACTGGAGGACTAGAGGCAAGCTTGTTCGCTTCAGATTTATTTAAAATGTACGAAAAAGTAAGTCATAAAAAAAAATGGCTAATGGAGGTTATATCTATTTCCAAAAGTGATGCTGGTGGTTTAAAAGAAGTAATTGCGTCAATCAAAGGTAAAAATATTTATTCTTCATTAAAGTATGAAAGTGGTGTTCATAGAGTTCAGAGGGTTCCTGATACTGAAACCCAAGGAAGAGTGCATACATCCGCTGCTACAGTTGCAGTAATGCCTGAAGCTGAGGAGGTTGATGTTAAGATAGAGGAAAAAGATTTAAGAATTGATGTATTCAGAAGCAGTGGTCCAGGAGGTCAAAGTGTAAATACCACAGACTCTGCTGTTAGGATTACACATATTCCAACTGGAATAGTTGTTAGTCAGCAAGATGAAAAATCACAAATAAGAAATAAAGAAAAAGGATTAAAAATTCTTAGATCAAGAATTTATGAGTTAGAAAGACAAAAAAGAGATGAGGAGAGGTCAAAAGATAGAAAAAGTAAAATTGGTACGGGAGACAGGTCTGAGAGAATTAGAACGTATAATTTTCCTCAAGGAAGAGTAACAGATCATAGAATTAATTTAACATTACATAAATTATCTGAATTTATGGAAGGTGAGATATTTGATGAGATGATTGAAAACCTAGTGATCCAAGCCCAAGAAAATGAGCTTAGTAATATTTAAATATGAATTATAATCAAATTTTAAAAGAAGGAGAAAATTTTTTAAAAAAAAGTAATATTAAAAATCCAAATTTAGATACTGAATTAATCTTATCAAAAGTAATAAATAAAAAAAGAGAAAAGATATTACTTAATACAAACAATAAATTAAATAATACTGATATAATAAAATTTAAAAACTATTTGTTTAGAAGACATCATAAAGAACCAATGGCATATATTCTTGGTTATAAACATTTTTGGAAATATAAGTTTTTAATTAATAAATCAGTATTGATTCCAAGGCCAGATACTGAACTAATTGTAGAGGAGGCCCTTAAATACCTACCAATCAATAAGTCAAAAAAAATTTTAGATGTAGGAACTGGTTCAGGTTGTATAGCAGTTTCTCTTGTTAAAGAGAGGGTAAAATGCAAAGCAACTGCCATAGATATATCTAGAAAAGCAATAAATGTTGCAAAAACTAATGCAAAATTACATCAGGTAGAAAATAAAATAAAATTTATTAATATCGATGTTGACAAATATAAATCTTCTAACTATGATTTAATTATATCTAATCCCCCTTATATTAATAGTATTGATTTTAAACGATTAGATGATGATGTAAAACTCCACGAACCTAAAATTGCTTTATCAGGAGGTTTCGATGGGTTTAGAAATATAAAAAAAATTATAATTGTAAGTAAAAAATTGTTAAAATTGAATGGCAGGTTAATGATTGAAATTGGACATAAACAAAAGAACCAATCTGTAAAAATGTTAAACGAAAATGGTTACTATATTAATAAAATATCAAAAGATTTATCCGGAAAAGACAGATGTATAATAAGCACAAAACTATCATAAATGAACAATTTTAAAAATAATAATAGAAGAAGCCGATTCAAGCCAAATGGTGATAGAGGTTTTAGAAGAAATGGAAATGGACACAAACCGAATGGAGATTTCAATAATGGTTCATCCTTTAAGAGAAGATATCCAGGTAAAAATAATCAGAATGCAGCAAAGCTTGTTGAGAAATACAATGATCTTGCACGAGAAGCACTTTCAAATGGAGATAAAATTTTGTCTGAAAACTACTTGCAACACTCGGATCACTTTTCCAGGATTCTAACATCGCAAGAAAATTCTAGAAATCATTCAGATAATACTGCTCAAAATTATGAAGTTAGTAAAATAAAAGTTGAGACAGAAAATAATGTTGAAACTGATATTAAAGAAGTAAAAGATCTAATTGCCAAATAAGTTAGAGATTAGATATAAGATTAGATTTTAGCACATCAATTTTAATTTTATTCACCTCAAAAACTTTACGATTATCTCCTTTCAATACTTTTCCAGATGGAAGCTTAAGTTTTTGAGAGTTTATTTTTCGTCCATTTTCAATTACCTCATAATGTAAATGTGGACCTGTGGAAAGTCCTGTTGATCCTACATAACCAATAATTTGACCTTGTTTAACTTTTACACCTTTCTTAATACCTTTACCAAACTTAGACATGTGAGCATAAACAGTTTGATATACTCTATTATGTTTTATTTTTACACAATTACCTCCACCTCCACACCATTGAGCTCTTACAACCAATCCATCACCTGATGCTAAAATGGGAGTACCAGTCGGCGCTGCAAAATCTGTTCCAGTATGCATTTTTGTAAAGCCTAAAATGGGATGTTTCCTTTTTCCAAACGAGGAAGATAGTCTTGCTCCATTAATTGGAGTCTTCATTAAGGTTTTTCTCATACTTTTTCCATTTTCATCAAAGTAATCAATTTTATTTTTTTCATACTCATGCCTATAAAGTTTAAGATCCTCATTTTGTAAATTTAAATTAGCAAAAATTATATTGCCAGTTTCAACTATCTCTTCATCTTTATTTAAGAATTCTTCATAAATAATTTGAAAACTATCATTTTTCCAAACGTCTCTTTGAAAGTCTACTTGA
>CACHGV010000019.1 GCA_902579465.1 uncultured Pelagibacteraceae bacterium | reverse complement strand
GCTTAATTAATCTTAGCGCTACATTGTTAGTGCTTTCAACTTTTTTGTATAAATATTTTTTTAATTTCATTAGATCATAGTAATTTTAGATACTATTTCTGTTATGCCACTCGGATATATAAAGTATGCTAAAATAAAAATTGTTGAAATAGCCAAAGTAATTTTTAGTCCTAAATTATGAGATGTTTCGTATTCTTCTTTTTCTGGATCAAAATATATAATTTTTATAATTCTTAGATAATAAAAAGCTGCTACTACTGTTGCTAGTAATCCAACAATTGCTAAAAAATACATTGACTGCTCTATAACAGCTAAGAATACATAAAATTTTGCAAAAAAACCTGCAAGCGGGGGTATTCCTGCTAAAGAAAATAAAACTATCAACAAAGAGAAAGACAAAACTGGATGTTTTTTAGAAAGTCCAGATAAGTCCTCTATATTTTCATAATATTGATCATTTCTCTTTAGCATAAATAAGCAGCTAAAAAAGGCTAAATTCATTACCAAATAAATAGATATATAAGTAATAGAACTTTGTATTCCTTGGTTGCTAACTGTCGCTAATCCAGCCAACGCATAGCCCATATGACTGATCGAACTGTAAGCAATTAATCTTTTTAAGTTTTTTTGACCTATGGCTGCTACTGAACCAAATATCATTGAAGCAATTGATATAAATACAATAATAGTCTGCCACTGATCATTCATATTAGCAAATGGGGTGTATAAAAACTTAATGAATACAGAAAGTGCTGCTATTTTTGGCAATATAGCAAAGAATAAAGTTACAGACGTAGGAGAACCTTGATAAACATCTGGTGCCCACATATGAAAAGGTACAGCTGATATTTTAAATGCAAGACCAACTAAAATAAAGACTATCCCAAACGTGGTACCATAATTAAATTCAGTAGAGTTTACAAGTATTTGATCAAAATTTGTACTTTCAGAAAATCCATAAGTCAAAGAACACCCATATAACAGTAAACCAGATGATAATGCACTAAGGACAAAATATTTTAGTCCAGATTCTGTAGAAAGTAAATTGTCTCTATTAAAAGATGCAAGGACGTACAAAGCTAATGATTGTAGTTCAAGACCCATATAAAAAACAATTAAATCATTCGAACTTATCATTATCATCATTCCCAAAATGCTGCTTAGAATAAGGATTGGGTATTCAATTTTATTTAAATTGATAACTTGGATATATTTGGATCCTGTTAGCATTACAAAAATTCCAGATCCAACAAGTATAATCTTCATATAATTAGATAAATTGTCTATTAAATATGACTCATTGAATAAGTAAATTGTATCTAATGAGCTGATATTTATTATTAACGTCAATAAAATAACTAACGATATGTTAGATAAATTATAAATTAAATTTGCACTATTTTTTTTGAAAACTCCAACTAGTAAAAATAGCATTATAGATACCGATATGAAGATTTCAGGTAATATATATTGAAAATTTTCCATTAATCTTTCGATGCAAGGTTGTTAATTAAATCAAAGTTGTACATGTTTAAAGTATTCTCAACTGATGCTTCGATTGAATTCATTAAAGGTTCTGGATAAAAACCAAAAAATAAAATTGGTATTACTAGAGCTGATAAAGTGATAATTTCAAAAGTTTTTAAATCTTTCATACCTTTAAGTTCTTGATTATTCATTTCGCCAAAAACAACCCTTTTAAATAGCCACAACATATATGCTGCTCCTAGAATTACTCCTAAACTTGCAATCATTGCTACTAAGATATTTTTCTCAAATGCACCCATCAAAATTAAAAATTCTCCAATAAAACCTGTTGTTCCAGGTAGTCCTAGAGCTCCTAGTGTGAATACCATAAAAACAATTGCATATCTTGGCATTATAGAGACTAAACCCCCATATTTATTAATTAACCTTGTGTGATGCCTTTCATAAACAACCCCAACACTTAAGAAAAGTGCAGCTGATACCAGTCCATGACTAATCATTTGGAAAATGCTTCCCTCAATACCTTGTTGGGTCATTGTGAAAATACCTAGTGTTACAAATCCCATATGTGCAACTGAGGAATATGCTATGAGTTTTTTCATATCTTCCTGCATCAAAGCAACCAGAGATGTGTAAATAATCGCAATTAAACTTAAGATGTAAACTAACATTGTGAAATTTTCAGAAGCTATAGGAAATAATCCTAACGAAAATCTAATAAACCCATATCCAGCCATTTTAAGCAATATTGCTGCTAGCAATACAGATCCAACAGTTGGAGCTTCTACATGAGCATCAGGCAGCCAAGTATGTACCGGCCACATAGGAGTTTTTACTGCAAAAGAACTAAAAAATGCTAGCCATAATAAATTTTGATATTCAGCCCTTATGCCAAGTTCATAAAGTTTCTCAACATCAGTGGTTCCTGTTATCCAATAAATTGAAATAATAGCAACCAGCATGAGAACTGATCCTAATAAAGTGTATAGAAAAAATTTAAAGGCTGAATATACTCTTCTCTCTCCACCCCAAATGCCAATAATTAAAAACATTGGTATAAGACCTGCCTCAAAAAATAAATAAAATACTACTAAATCAAGTGAGCAGAAAACACCAATCATAAAAGTTTCCATTATTAATATGGCAATTAAGAAATCCTTAAGTCTATTTGTAATTGTAGCATTAACTGAAATAATGCAAATTGGAGTTATGAAAGTTGTTAATATTACAAATAAAATTGAAATACCATCTATTCCAACTTTATAATTTATAAATCCTGATAACCATTCTCTATTTTCTACAAACTGAAAGTCTACTGAATTTTTATCAAAAACATGCCAAAGATACAAAGATAATAAAAAATTTGCTAAAGAAATAAATAAAGCTACATATTTGGAACTTTGATATTTTCCACTTGATGATTTTGTGAATAATATAAATAAAGCACCTATTGTAGGTAGCAAAATTAAGGACGATAAAATTGGAAAGTTCATCAGTTTAATATCATTATTGTTAGTAAAACTGAGAATCCAATCAACATAACAAATGCATATTGATAAATAAATCCAGATTGAAATTTGACTGCTTTAATTGATAAATTTTTAATTACACTTGAAATCCCATCAGGACCAAATTTATCTATTATTGATCCATCAACTTTTTTCCATAAAAACTTTCCAATTTTTTTTGAAGGATTGACAAACAAATAATCGTATATTTCATCAAAGTACCATTTCTTGACTAAAAATTGATAAATTGGTTCATTCATTTCTTTCAATCCATTTACTATGTTTGTGTTTTTTAGATATAAATAATAAGAAAATGGAATTGCAAAAGTAACAAGTATAGGTGTTGAAAACAAAAACCATGTTGGTGGGTGATCTGTGCTTAGTGGTTCTAAAAATTTTATAGATTTACCCCAAAATTCGTATGCTATTTCATGACCTATAAACAAATCTTTAAAGGCCATACCTGCAAAAATAGCTCCTATTGCCAAGATTACTAACGGGGCAATCATAACCAAAGGAGACTCATGTATTTTATCAATACTAAGTTCTTTATTATTAAAATTACCATGGAATGTTTTAAAAATAAGTCTCCAAGAGTAAATTGATGTTAATAAAGCTGTAACAATACCGGCAAAAGCTGCAAGTATTCCAACTCCATTTCCTTTTAGGTACGCAAATTCTATTATTGCATCTTTGGAATAAAAACCTGATAAAAAAGGAAAACCTGTTAAAGCAAGAGTCCCAATAAGCATTAATGCATATGTGTATGGGAGTTTCTTTATAACTCCACCCATTTTATTTATATCTTGTTCCTCATGAAATGAGTGAATTACAGCGCCAGCTCCTAAAAATAACAAAGCTTTAAAAAAGGCATGTGTAAATAGATGAAACATCGCAACATTGTAAGCACCTACCCCAGCAGCAAAAAACATGTATCCCAATTGACTACAAGTAGAATAAGCAATAATTTTTTTTATATCATTTTGAACAAGTGCAACTGTTGCTGCAAAGAAAGCAGTAGTCATTCCAATTATGGTTATAACTGTGAGAGCTAATGGAGAGTACTCATATATAGGTGAGCATCTAACAATCAGAAACACCCCTGCTGTCACCATTGTTGCAGCATGAATTAATGCAGATACAGGAGTTGGGCCTTCCATAGCATCAGGCAACCAGGTATGTAATAAAAATTGAGCTGATTTACCCATTGCTCCAATTAATAGAAGCAAACAAATCAAATCAATAATTTCTATATTAATTCCAATAAAATTAATTTCTTTATCTAAAACATTTGGGATTTGCTCAAAAACCTCATCATAATTGACTGTACCAAAAATATAAAAAATCAGAAAAATTCCAAGAGCTAAACCAAAGTCACCAACTCTATTAACAACAAAGGCTTTTATTGCAGCTTTGTTTGCACTCTCTTTTTTAAACCAAAATCCAATTAAAAAATATGAACATAAGCCTACACCTTCCCAACCAAAAAATAGTTGAATAAAGTTATCTGAACTTACTAAAGTTAACATTGCAAAAGTAAACAATGATAAATATGCCATGAATCTAGTTTTATGAGGATCGTGTGACATGTAACCAATAGAGTAAATATGAACTAAAGCTGAAACAAAATTTACCACAACAAACATTACTGCTGATAAAGCATCAATTTTTATCGACCAATTAACATTTAATGTTCCAGAGTTAATCCAAGTAGCTATAACAAGATTGTTTGAATAATCTGAACTAATAACTTTATACAAAACAAGTAAAGAGAGTATTGCTGAAATACTCACAAACGAACTTGACAAAACTTGAGAATTTCTGTCTCCTATTTTATTTCCAAAAAAACCACTAATTACAGATCCTATTAGAGGTAGAAACAAAATTAGGTATTCCATTTTATCCTTTTAAATTTTTTATCTCTTCAACTCTTATTGTGTCTGAATTTCTAAAATAAACTACAATTATGGCTAATCCAATAGCAGCCTCGGCAGCTGCAACTGTTAAAATAAATAGTGTAAAAATTTGCCCACTTAAATCATTGATAAATATAGAAAAGGCAACAAGGTTTATGTTTACTGCAAGTAAAATTAACTCAATACTCATTAAAATGACTATTACATTTTTTCTATTAAGAAAAATACCTACAACACCAATAGTAAATATTATTGCAGCTAATGTTAAATAATGTCCTAAACCTATGCTAAGCATCTATTTTAACTCCTTTATTTCTCTCGGCCTCAACTAAATCAACACCTTCATCTCTTTCTCTAGAAATTTGCTTAACATAACTTTGTCTTTTAACTCCAGCTCTTTCTCTATAAGTTAAAACAATTGCTCCTATCATAGCAACTAACAAAATCATTCCTGAAATTTGAAATAGAAGTATAAAATCTGTATATAAAACATTTCCAATTGATCTAGTATTAGTGACTTCAGTAGACATATTTATAGAAAGGCTATTTAATAAATCAGGTTTATATTTCCATCCTCCAATTACAATTATAAGTTCAAAAAAAATAATTAAGCTAACTAATAAGCCAACTGGTATATGGGTTCCACCATCCCACCTTGAGCTAAACCACTGACCTTTTTGTTCAGCTACATTTAACATCATTACAACAAATAAAAATAAAACTGCAACCGCTCCAACATAAACTATAAGCATTATCATGCCTAAAAATTCTGCACCTATCATAATAAACAAACAAGATATGCTAATGAAATCTAGGATTAAAAAAAATACGGAGTGAACTGTATTTTTTGAGACTGTTACCATGACTGCAGAAACAATAGCTATTAAGGAGAAAATATAAAAGAAAACTGAGTGTGCAATCATAAGATTACCTGTGAGAACTATCAGCCTTTATATTGGCAGCTAAAATATTTTCCCACCTGTCTCCATTTTCCAAGAGTTTTTCTTTTGTATAATAAAGCTCTTCTCTAGACTCTGTTGCAAATTCAAAATTAGGACCTTGAACAATTGCATCTACAGGACAAGACTCCTCACAAAGTCCACAGTATATACACTTAAGCATATCAATGTCATATCTTACAGTTTTTCTACTACCGTCATCTCTTTCCTTCGATTCAATTGTAATAGCTTGTGCTGGACATACAGCTTCACAAAGCTTACACGCTATGCATCTTTCTTCACCGTTAGGGTATCTTCTAAGAGCATGCTCCCCTCTAGACCTTGTTCCTAAGGATCCCTTCTCAAAAGGATAATTGATTGTCTTTTTTGCCTTAAAAGTCTCTTTTATTGCAATTAATAAACCAGTCACAAAATCAATCATGAATATAGTTTTTAATAATCGTGAAATTTTCATTTATTTTCCCGGTAGTAA
>CACHGV010000018.1 GCA_902579465.1 uncultured Pelagibacteraceae bacterium | reverse complement strand
AAACACATTAATATTAGCTTAAAATTTTTTATTTTATTTCCTTTTTAATATATTGTTTAAGACGTGAAATAATTTTATAAAAAAAAAATACTATTGGATTCACCTTTAAACCATTTTTAGAGAATGAATTAAGAATTTCCATGTTTTGTAACCAAATATTTTTTAGGTTTTTGTTTGAAACGCCACCCATTCTCATTTTAACCCATATCTCTGGTGTATATAGAGATTTAATTTTGTACTTTTCAAGAAAACGCATCATAATATCAACATCTGATGCTAAATTGTAGTTTAAATTAAAATTACCAAATTTCTTATAAATAGATTTATGAACAAAAAAAGTAGGATGAGGTGGACACCAGCCCTTTAAAAACAATCCTTGTTGAAATTTACTAGATTTAAAGTAACGAATAACTTTAGAGGTATTTATTTGATCAACATAAAGTAAATCAGCATAATGAGCTTCAAGAAAGGGATCATTATTAAACTCTCTTGCAACTTTTGAAATAACTTCATTGTTAAAATAAAAATCATCAGAATTTAAAAAACCTATAACGTCACCTTTCGCAAGCTCGATACCCTTATTCATAGCATGATATATACCTTCATCTGACTCTGAGACTAATATCGATAATTGATCACGCTTTGAATTTAATAAGGAAAGAGTTCCATCAGTACTTCCACCATCTATTACAATATATTCTATATTTTTATAATTTTGAGAAAGCACAGAATTTATAGTGTCGTTTATGGTATTAATGTTATTCCAAACTACAGTAATAATTGATATTTTCATAAAACTAATCAGTACTTATAATTCTTTTTTTAGAAATGATTTTTATTTTCGAAAATTGAGATATTTGATAAAAGATCAAGATTTTAGTTAAGTTTGTTTCAAACATTCAGTACTATTTGCTCTAATTTTTTAAGATATTTTTTCTTGCTAAATTTTTTTTTGGCCACTTGTCTATTATAGTTTTGGATTTGAATTAATTCTTGCTTATTATTTATCAAAAATTGAATTCCTTCGACTAAACTTTCTACAGATTTTTTTTGAACTAAGACTCCATTTTTACTAGTTAACACTTCCGAAATATACTTTTGGTCCGTAACTACAATAGCATTTCTGGATACCATAGCTTCAATTATAGATATAGGAAATGCTTCTTTGTAACTGGGCAATACAAATATGTCAGAACTTTGAAGTAATTTTATTTTATCAAGTCCAAATATTTTTCCCAGATATTTTATTTTATTATTTTTAAACAATCTTTCTTCAAACTTTTTTTTTACCTTATTTGCACTCATGTGCTCATCTGAAAGATAATCTCCAGCTATATTCAAAATTATATTATCAT
This sequence comes from uncultured Pelagibacteraceae bacterium, assembly GCA_902579465.1. Classification (GTDB taxonomy): domain Bacteria; phylum Pseudomonadota; class Alphaproteobacteria; order Pelagibacterales; family Pelagibacteraceae; genus Pelagibacter. Next base: position 5,734 of record CACHGV010000018.1, on the reverse strand, counting down.
TTTTTTTTTCTAACTTTTCAAAGGCATCAATAAGCTCAAATATTCCTTTACTAACCATTATATTTGATAGATATAATAGACTTAATTTAGTTTTATCTTTTTTTACTATTTCGTGGTCTAACTCTTCGTCATAAAAATTCTCTATGACTTCAATTTTCATACTTTTAAAATCCCTAAACTGTAACTTCATACTTTCAACAAGCACTATGGAAATATCTACTTTATCATAACTTTTAAAAAGTATTTTTCTATACCATTTTGGACTATTGTGTAAAAATTCATAAAAGTCTGATCCATGAAGATGATTAATTATTTTTTTTTTTTTAAAGCTTGCAAGATTTATAAGCAATATGTCTTTTATACTTCCAAGAATACTCCTGCTACAAGTAAAATAAACCAGATGATAATCATTAAATAGAGCTCTTAGAAATAAAATTAATAGTGTTTTTATAGAGAAAAATATTTTTATTAATATTGTCTTATTTTCATGATTAGTATTTAAAACTATTTTTTTATTAATCGAAATACTTTCCACAAATCTTGAGAAAGCTAAAGATTGACCCGTAACAGGTGGGATAAGCGGACCAACAAAAAAATATTTCATATTGTTATATATTCTTAGAGCAATAAATAATATTTATTAAATGTTCATACTTTTCTAAAATAAATTTTTTAAATTAAAGACATTTTTTATCTTTTTTTTTAATTTTATTAATATTAATTTTTTCAATATATCCTTATAAACTCTGTCTATTCTTTAAATCTTGAAAAGTTATACTCTCTATTGATGATACGTGATCAGCATCTTTGATAACTTGAATAACTTTACATGACTTTTGTTTCTCAACATGATCAATCATTAAAGACGCTCTTTTTCTATATACCCTAAAAGATGGAAGTTCATCTGAACCTAAATTTTTATTCTCAACATGTTCAATCATCAATGAAGTTCTATCTCTATACTCCTTATAATCTGATGGACTTCCAATTTCGTGATAACCATCATAAAAATGACCATATACTGGAGGGTCAGATAAATAATCTGCACCTAACAAATAAATTTCCTTAAAACCCATATAACTTGCAATGCCCAAGGCAGTTGAAAAAGAGCCCTCTTGTATATTGTTTAATTTCTGTAAATCAGAGTTAATATCGCTTCCTGATAAATAAATTCCGTTAGACGCTATGAAATAAGTATCTTGTTCTCTATAAGACGTTAATTCCTTTATATAAGGAAAAGCAGTGGTATGAAGAAAAATACTACATCCATTTTTGGTTGATCTAAATACATTACCAAAAAGAAAGTCAAAAAATAATAATGATCTTGGTTCCCATGGGCCTGGATTCATATAAGCCACTACGTTACATTTTTTAAAGTCTTTATGTAATACTGATACACCGCATGCAATTACTGGCTCATTTTTTAGTATATTAAAATCAAAATTAGTAACACTATTACCTGTAAAAAATATATAACAACGCTTTCCGGAAAAAGAGTTTTTTATATTGATATTTTTTTGAAGTAGTTTTTTATTTCTATAATAAATCAGGTACAATAATAATTGATGAAAAACATTTCGAGAGTCTTTTAAATTAGTACTTCTCATTTTTCTTTTTAAAAGAAATTGGCGTAGTTTTTTAATTATATTCATAAGGTTTTAATTAAACATATAATACATAATTAAATATTACACCATATTTAAACCAAAAGAAATGTTTGGAGATAATCAATTTAGATAATTTACTAATTTTTAAATTTTTATAACTCTTATTTGAACAATAAACTTACACATTGAAACAAGTTATTAATATCCACTATATCATTGTACAGAATACTTTCTCTTTTGGATTAGATAAATTAAAAATCCAATATAAAATGCAAAGATACTAAAACCAATTGGAATTCCAGAGAACATAATCGCATTTACAAAAAGAGAAAAAAAGAAGAATTTTTTTAAATCATTTTTATATAAGGAGTAATACAATTTTATCAAACCAAAAGGTATCAAAACTGAAATAATACCTAGCTCAAAAAAAGCAGATCCATAGCCAGACATAATTCTACTTCCCTTTGCCCTTGCAGGATGATTTGCATAATCAGGGGGTATTATTCCTAGCGAACTATATTTTTCAATCTGGCTAGACAAGAAAGGTTGCCAACTTAAAAAACCATTTGGGAGCATAAAATTATCATAGAAACCTTTTAAAGAAAAAAATATATGATAAACTCGATCTACAACACTTAAATCAATAAATAAATTTCCTTGGCTAGTTTCAGACAAAGTTTCCGACAAAGTTTCAGAAATTAAATATGCCATACGAGATGTTGGCATAAGCTCAAGTATTAAAAAAGGAATCACTAATAATAAAATAATCATGTAAAATAAGGATCTAATACTAAGATGAGTTAAAAAATAAAAAAAAATCATAATTATTAGAAATAACAAAACCATTGAGGATTTCGCAAAAAAAATAATTCCAAAGAGAGAGATAAATATGAAGAATACTTTATATTTATAATTTGAGTGAAATAAAAAAAGTGTAAAAAATAATAAAACTATGCCATAAAAAGTTGGTTCTGCTGCTAAACTTACTGCACCTCTGGTTTCGCCCAAAAATCTAGGATCTCTTGTTAAGAAAGTTAAAAAAGAATTATCTATAAAGGTTTGTATGAACCCAACAAGAAGCCAAACGACGATTGTTGATTTTAAAAAAAACTCAAAATTAATTCTCTCTGTTTTCAGAATTTGGTACCCAACAAAACTTACAAAAAATAACTGCATATAATTAAAAAGTGACCTGGTAGAAGCAAAATTTATTCCACTACCAAAAAAAATAAAAATTGAAAAAATAAATATCAATAGTAAATAAAACTGCATGACGGTAAATTTTATATTTTTAAAAGAAAAAAATAGAATAAGAGACATGACCAGTCCATAAGGCTGCATATCTGTACCTAAATCTATAATTGAAATAAAAGGAAAAAAAGTAAAAATAAAAAAGAGAAAGTAAGAATACTTTCTTAAAACATGATCTAATTTATTAAATTCAATTATATTTTTTGACAAAACGTTTAATTATTATTTTTAAAAATTCTTTTACAAGCAACATACAGTAATACATATGATTTTTTAACGTATTTTCAACAATTCCCCAGCGTTCTAAAATAGAATTAATACGCTTAACATCAGAAACACCTCCAGACTCAAATTTTGCAATTGTTAAATTCATAAATTTAAATTTCGTATAATTTTGGAACGCTTTATAATAAAGTTCAAAATCAGCAGCTATTTTTTTTCTGTGATTAAATTTATTGATTTGAAGATAACTTTTTTTTACAAAACTCGCTTGATGGCTAAATTGCTCACCTTTCCAAAGATTTTTAATCATACCTGCTTTTACAAAACGGTAACGACCAGTCGAATAAATTATTTCATGATTACCATAAATAATTTTTGCCTCTTGATGATTTTGATTATTAAATAAATTCATTAAAACAGTATAATTGTAAAACTCATCTCCGGCATTCATAAAATTAATCCATTCACCTTTTGCAATATCAATACCTTTATTCATTGCATCGTAAAGACCGTTATCCTTTTCAGATATCCAATAATCTATAGCATTTTTATATTTATCGATAATATCAATTGTCTTATCAGTAGATCCTCCGTCGATTATTATATACTCCAGATTATCATACGTTTGATTTATTACACTTTGTATAGTTTTATCTATTTGCTTTTCTCCATTTAAGACGACTGTAATGATAGAAACTAGAGGATTTTTTTTGTTAGACTTAAAATTATTTTTAGAAGTTTTCATTATATTTATTTTTTAAAAAACTATATAAACAATCCTAACTACAACCATCAAAAAAGAGTATCTTCACCGTAATACGTCCTGATATACATTGTAAGTTTCTTTCGCACATTTTCTCCATGAAAAGTTTTTGACTTGTTTTAAACCTTTGGAAATTAGTGAAGATCTAATCTTGTCATTATACAAAACAGAAATTATATTTTCCTTAATTGAGTCAACTGAATATGGATCAAATAAAAGAGCAGCGTCACCTACAACCTCTGGAATACTGCTAACATTACTACAAACAACTGGGCAACCATAACTCATTGCTTCAAGTGGGGGAATTCCAAAACCTTCATAAAGTGATGGATATACAAGTACTGAGGCATTTTTATAAAAACCAGCAAGAGTCGAGTCATCACCATCAAAATGTTTAAAAGACTCCCTTGGTATTTGTAATTTTTCAAATTTTTCAAATTCATCTTTGTTAATTTTTCCACCACCAAATATCACTAAATCAAAATAATTTTTTATTTTATTTGTGGCATAGGCTTTTATAAATCGATTAAAATTTTTATAACCTTTTCGATTTCCTACGAATAATAAATAAGGTTTACCAGTCTTTTTGGGTATTTTTACATCTTTTTCTTCCAATGAAAACCCGTTGTAAATTACAGTTGTTTTTTTTATGTCTACTTTAAAAAGTTTAACTAAATCATATTGTGTGTTTTTTGAAACACATATTATATGATCTGCTTCAGCCACAGCAATTTTTTTTAAATTGCTAGTATTATCATTCTTTGAAAATTCATCAGGGAAAAGTTCATGTATCATATCGTGGATTGTAATAATCTTTTTTGCTCTAATATTTCTATATTTCATAATATTGTAATAAGTTTGATGAAGTATATTTGGATTATAATGCATAGATAAAAAAGGAGAAAAAAATGAGTTGATCATTGCACACAATCCAGTGGATTTTTTAAAATCAAAAACTCTAAGTCCTCTAAACAAAAAGTTTTTATTTTCTTTAGCTAAGTAGTTATTTTTATATAAAGGAGAAATTATTTTTACATTTATTTGTTCTGAATTGTATAGAGCTAAATGATTTGCAAGTTCAAAAAAATATCTTGAAATTCCACCATACACCTGCTCGGTAAATATTTGATGATCGTATAATATTTTCATTTTGATTTAAAATTATTTCTTGAAAATACAATTTTATATTTTATGCAAGTTGTCACAATAAATAATTTAATAAAATTGAATTTCAAAAAACAGTCATTTAAAATTATTTCTTTCACCACTTTCCCATTCAGACGAATATATTTTACCTAATTTTTTAATATTAATATTTTCTTCAGTTGTAAGATTAAAAAATTGACAATCCTTTATAATCTCTAATCGGTCTGATCCACTTACTAACATCAACTCTCCATTTTTCCCTCGAGCTTCTCTAAACCTCGAGGGATATGCAGAGACAGAAGATAATAATGGTATAATTTTTGGGGCATAATCATTTCGAATAAAAAAAGCATTTACACCATTAGTATTAGTTCCTATGAATGTGTATCCTTTCTCTTTTCCTAAATCTACTAATGCCTTCAAAGAAGCTCCAAAATAAAGATTTGAGTAATGAGCTTTTGTTCGAAAAAAACTTGGATTATATGGAACTGTTATAGAATGCAAATCTCCAAGAACAGCATTGTACTCAACTACTGCTATCACTGGTCTTACGATATCAATTGATCTCCAAACATAGTAATCATTTCCATCTATGTCTATACTTAATAATCCTATATCTGATGTCATTTTATTTTTTTCAAGCATGCTATTAATATTATCTTTTGTAATATGGGAAGATATTGCATTTAGTTCAAAGCGCCATGAAATATCTTGGTTTTTTATATCTTTGATATAATTATCTGAG
>CACHGV010000017.1 GCA_902579465.1 uncultured Pelagibacteraceae bacterium | reverse complement strand
TGCAGAAAAATTTGTAGACTATGTAATTACAAGAGATGCTACAAAAATCTCTCCAATGAGAGCAAGATATGTAATTCTTTGCAATGCATATGGCGGCGTATTAAATGATCCCATACTTTTAAGATTATCAAAAGACGAATTTTGGTTCAGTTTATCTGATAGTGATATAGGACTTTATTTACAAGGGGTAAACTCTGATGAGAGATTTAATGTAGAAATAGATGAAATAGATGTAAGTCCGGTTCAAATTCAAGGGCCAAAGTCAAAAGCATTAATGAAAGATTTATGTGGAGATCAAGTTGATTTTGATAATATGCCTTTCTACGGTTTAGCTGAAGCTAAGGTTGGGGGAAGAAGTTGCGTGATATCTCAATCAGGGTTTTCTGGTGAGGCCGGATATGAGATATATTTAAGAGAATGTACTTTATATGCAGAGGATATGTGGAATGCAGTTCTTGAAGCAGGAAAAAAACATAGCCTAATGGTTATTGCACCTGCACACCACAGAAGAATTCAAGCTGGAATTCTTTCTTGGGGTCAAGATATGGACAATCAACACAATCCATTCCAATGTAATTTAGGTTATCAAGTTTCATTATCCGGCAAAGGTGAATGGAATAAAAAAGCTGACTATGTTGGAAAAAAAGCCCTTGAAAAAATGAAAGCTGATTTAAAAGCTGGACATAAACCTTATAAACTTCAATTGGTTGGATTAGAATTAGGTGGAAAGCCAATTGAGGAATACGCTCCTGATTTTTGGTTAATTTCAGATGAGGGTGGTGGGGAACCAATAGGCTTTATTACTTCGCCTTGGTATCACCCTGAAAAAAAACAGAATATTGCTATGGGTTATGTACCATTTGATGGAACATTGAATGCAAATGGATTTCCAAAAGGAAAGGTAGGATCTAAGTTCAAGGTACATTTGCCAGAAAAATATTCAGAAACTCCAGGTAAACCTGTTGATGCAGTAATAGTAGATATACCATTTAAAGAATCTTACAACGCAAATACAAGAGAAGTTGTAAAAGGTTAAATAACTTTAAGGGAGGAGTTTGGCTCCTCCCTAATTATAATGTTCGCACAATTTTTAGAAATTTTTTTTAAATCATTAAAATTAGATAAGAGCTTATACAGAGATAATAAATACTTTGGTGAGGCTGCAATCTATTTTGCTGGTCTTGTAATGATACTTGATGGTGTGGCTGGAGCAGTAGCGGCAAATTCAATTGTAAGAACATCAATTGGAATCTCAGGCTTGACAGCTCTTTTAACATGGTTTGTTTGGGCTATTTTTATTTTTGTAATTGGAGTAAAAATTTTTCCAGATAAAGGGAGTAAGGTTCCTTTTAAAAAGATTTTAATAGCCGTGGGATATGCTCATGCGCCAGGTTTAATTAGGTTTTTTGCGGTAACACCTGACTTAGTTCTGCCAATTATTTTCCTTACTCAATTTTGGATTTTTGCATCTCTTATAATATCAACCAAACAAATTTTGAATTTAAAATCTAACTTGAAATCATTTGGAATAGTATTTTTATCTTTTCTAATAATAGCTTTTCTGTCTATAACATTCATAATTAATAGAATGAATTCAATTCCAATTAGTAATATAAGCTAAAAAGGAAAAACAGTTTTAGATGTTCTGCAAGATTTGCATATTTTAAAACCAGTAAGAAATAAATTTTGAGTTACACTTTCATCTTCTTTTTTACACTCTTCACAAATATCATTTAAATCTGCTTCTAAATTCTTATTTAATTCTGTATCATATTCTTTAGTCATTATCGGTTAATCCAGCTCCTGCTGTTCGTTCCCTCGATTTATCACTTTCATCAACATAAGTTTTTAGCGATAAATTATAAATTTCAGCCCAATCATCTTCAGTAAAACTATTTTTGTTATCTAAAAATTTTAAATTTATTTTGTCTGATTTTTCCAATACGTCTCCGGTTAGATAGTTTGAATAAATAGACTCATTAAAATTAAATAAAAATTCTTTATCATCCATCTTTAAAAAAATTCTCTTACCAATAATTTCTGAAGTTCTACTTACAAATGATAAAAATATAAGTGGAAAAGCAATCTTATTTATTTCAATTTCATTGAATTTAGATATTGCTGAAGATTGATCAAAAAAATTTAATCCAGATAATATAGGACAATAAAAAGTCTTTGGAGAATTTGAGGCCGATATTTCATCTATATTTTCAAAATTACTGATTTTATAAATCTTGTAGTATTGGTTTAAATTTTTAAGACCTGGTAGTCCAAACATTTCTAGTAATCGAATATTTTTTCCAACTTCCTCTGATATTCCCCAAGAAAAACCAATAGCTTTAGATGCTTTTTTTGTAGTTACTTCTATTTCACTAAAGCTTCTCATTTATTTATGATTTATAAATCCATTTATCATCAAAATTATCTAATTCGGAAGGTAATGGAGCTCCTTGGAACATGCAAATACGTAACCATTTATCTGATCTAGGATCAAACTTTATAGCCCCAAAAAATGATAATTTTAATCTTAACATATCAATTGGAACTAGTTTGGACCCAATTGTATTGTCTTGGATTTCTGAATAAGGAAACTTTTCAGCAATAAATGCTCTTCTGACAACGTGTCTTAAATGATTATTATCTTTTAAAAATTTGCCAATTTTAGAACTATTTTTTTTGGTAAATACAGCTTCATAAAGTTTATTTATGTCTCTTGCTATTGCCAAAGGTTGTTCTAAATCAGATCCCTCATCAATATATCTGTCTCCTATTCTAGGCTCTTCTTTATTTTTTGATATAAACCAAAAGTTTTGATTATTTTCGTCTTTTAAAAAATCAATTTTAAGTATTTCAGAATATTTATTTTCTAATATGTTTCTTAAATCTTCAATAGTTCTATCGACAGGAATGTTAAAGTGCTCTTCCTCATCAGAACTCATTTGCGTAATCAATGGATTAACTATGTTATCATACGGTTCCATCATCATAGATACAATATATTCTATACATTCATCATTTAAATTTTCCTCTGACCAGTTATAAATTTGATTAAATTGATATGAATTTTGAAATTTAAAATCTTCTTTCATAAATTTTATAAACTTTTTTAAATCTTCAATTAAACCTTTGATTTTTTCTTGTTGAAATTCGCTATCAGTGTGCCAACTGGTTATATTCTTTAAAGATTTAATTAGGCAATTATAAAAAGTATCAATCTCATTTTTTGAAACTTGCTCTATTTCTCTTATTTGTTTCAAGGCAGTTTCTCTTGCATGTATCCAATTATTCAACAAAGTAGGATGATTAACAATAAAAGGAGCCATCCCAAGACCAGTGGAATTTCCTATTCCTAATTTTCTGCTAATTGCAGGATCTAATTCTACTGCTAATTTTGGATTTTTATTTTTTGCAATATGATTAACCTGATCAAAGGTAAATTGTCTAACGAGATAAACTAGCATCATTTCTAATCTAAAAGGTCCTCTGATTTCCTCCCTATTTTTAATTCTAAACCTGTCCGCTAAACCAAATTTTCCAGATCCATAAACAGCCGTTGTTCTATATAAATAACCAACTTTAGATAAAATCTCTTTATTAGGTTGCTCCCCATTTGATAAACTTTCAACCACATGGTCAAAAACTCTTACTGACTTATTAGCTCTTGATAGTGTTAATTCCTTATACGAAAGTCTTCCAACCTCTTGTTTTGGAACATTATCGTTAAGTCTATCTATGTCTTCTTTTGATGGAATTCCATCAAACAAAGTAAAAGCAGCATCCCACTTAGTGGCTATTACTCTATCTGATCTCTCATCATCTTTGATTTCATTAGCAAAACAAATGAGAGAATATGTTCTTTTATCTTTTGTAAATGAATAAACTGCTCTTCCATGTCCTTTGTCATTTAGTTGAAATAAATCTCGGCTATATTTCCAATCTTTAAATTCAGATAAAAAAGATCTTAGAAATGATAATTTTGATTGATGAAAAGATCCCAATTTAGATAGTTTCATCAAAAATTTTGGATCTCTTAATCTTATTTCCATTAATTAATTCCTTTATAAAAATTAAACCAATTATTTCCTAAAATTCCTTCTACTTCTTGCTTATTAAAACCAACTTTTTTTAATCCACTTTCTAAATTATCAAACCCTCTAGCATCCAAAAACCAGTCAGGTTGTTTTGGAAATCCAGGTTTTTTTTTACTTCCCTCTCCATAATTTGTACTTTTAGACCAAGTTCCGTTTCTCATCCATTCAACAACACTGTCAGGTTGGTTCAAACATAGATCTGACCCAATACCAATATTTTTTACTTCCATTATTTCTGCAGTCTTAGCAACCATTTCACAAAAACTTTCTAATTTACAATTTGTTCCATCTTTTAAATGATGAGAATATAATGATAAACCTAAGATACCTCCACTTTCAGAAAGTTTCTTTAACAAGAAATCTGATTTATTTCTTAAAGCTTGATGCCAGAAAGAAGGATTAGCATGGGTAATTGCAATTGGTTTTTCACTTATTTCGATCGCATCTAAAGTGCTTTTTTCTGCTGAATGAGACATGTCCACAACTATACCGACCCTATTCATCTCTTTAATTGCTTCTCTTCCAAAATTTGTGACTCCAGAATCATTTTTTTCATAACATCCTGTGGCTAGAAGAGATTGATTATTATAAGTAAGTTGCATAAATCTACAACCATGCTCATGGACTTTCTCTATTAAGTTTATATCATCCTCGATTGGGGAACAATTTTGAAAACCAAAAAAAATTGCTGTTTTGTTATCAGATTGTGCTTTTGTAATATCTTCGAATGTTTTTCCCAAAAAAATTAAATCTGAATTTTCTTCAAAAAAACTATTCCACTCTTTAACTCTTTGTAAGAATTCATCATAATCTTCGTGATATACTAGAGTAACGTGTACTGCATTTAATCCAGCCTCCCTATTGATGAGAAAAATATCTCTAGACCAGTTACAATATTGAAGATTATCTATTCGATAGTTCATATTTAAAGACAATATAAGTATAATTTAATTTGTCGACTAGTTTAAATTTAAAGAATATGTTAATCTATACTAATTCAAATTCGTATCGTGAAAAATAAAAAATATAGTCACAAGGTATCAATTGTTATGGGAAGTAATTCTGATTACTCAACCATGAAATTTTGTGAAAAAATTCTTAAATTACTTAAAATTAATTACGAAACAAATATAGTTTCAGCTCATAGAACTCCAGAACGTATGTTTAAGTATGCAAAATCTGCAGAAAACAATAACATTTCTGTGATAATTGCTGGAGCTGGAGGGTCAGCCCATTTACCAGGAATGATTGCATCTCTAACAAGTATTCCAGTTATAGGAGTGCCAATCGAAAGTAAAAAATTAAAAGGTCTAGATAGTTTACTATCAATAGCTCAAATGCCAAAAGGTATACCTGTTGGAACTGTAGCAATAGGTAAGGATGGAGCAATAAATGCAGCTTTGTATGCCGCATCGATTATTTCTACCTTTGATAAGAGTGTTAAAAATAATCTGAATAAGTGGCGATCTAAACAATCAAAATCTGTTAAAAAAAAACCAAATTAAATGAACCAGCCAGTTTTAGGAATAATTGGAGGTGGTCAACTAGGTAGTATGCTTTCTGAAGCTGCTAAAAAACTAGATATAAAAACTGTAGTACTCAGTGATGATCCGGATGCGCCAGCCAAAAATTTTACAAATAAGTTCATATATGGAAAGTATAATGATACAAAAATTATAACAGAATTTGTTAAAAGCGTTGATTTAGTTACCTATGAATTTGAAAATATACCCTTTAATATATTAAATGAAATAAATAAATCAAAGAGTGTTTTGCCCAAACCAGAAATAAATAGTTTAATCCAAAATAGATTAACTGAAAAAGATTTTTTAAATAAAAACAATATTAGAACAACTAACTATGCTTTAATTAAAAATAAGGATGAAATAAAAGAAAATGAAAACCTTTTGCCTGGGTTACTTAAAACTACTACTCTTGGATATGATGGTAAAGGTCAACATAAATTAAATAGTTTTATTGACATAAATGAAGAAATTGATTTTACTAAAGAATATATTTTAGAAAAGTTTATTCATCTTAAAAAGGAAATTTCAATTGTTATATGTAGATTTGGCAATCAAAAATATGAAATATATGAACCGATTGAGAATGTTCATGAAGATCAAATTTTGAAACATTCAAAAATTCCTGCTGAAATTTCAGAAACAATAAAGGTAAAATCTAAAGAATGGGCAAAACAAATTGTTGAAGAACTAGATTATATTGGAACCTTATGTGTTGAGTTTTTTATTGATAAAAATGAAAACTTATATGTTAATGAAATTGCACCTAGAGTTCATAATTCTGGTCATCTAACAATAAACTCACATAATGTTAGTCAATTTGAAAATCATATAAGAGCTGTTTGTGGTTTAAAAAAAATCGACACAAAAAAAATATATAATGCTCAAATGATTAATCTCATTGGTGATGACATAACAATTTATAGAAATAAAACTTTTAAAGAGAATGAGTTTTTTTATGATTATTTAAAAAAACAAGTAAAAGCAAAAAGGAAAATGGGACATCTAACAATTATTGAAAAATAATTTTATAGAGGTTGTATTAGAGAAATATTGTTATTTGTTGGCTTATTTACATCCTTAGAAATTTCATAAAAAGAAAGTTTTGATTTTTGCGATTGTTTTAAATAATTTGAACCTGAAATTTCAATATTCAAATATCTATTAACATCACTTTCATTTAAGATAACTGGTTGTCTGTGATGAATTTCTGTTACATTTGAACTCGCTTCCTCAGTAATCATGCAAAATTGATCCTCCTCATAAATACCTGCGATATAGATTAGCTTCTTATCTTCTCTTAAAAAGTAATGAGGTATCTTCTCTTTTTCTATTCTCTTCCATTCATAAAATCCGTCGGCCACAGCAACACATCTTTGAAGCTTTATTAACTTTTTAAAAGAGACTTTTTCATCAATCGTTTCTAATCTTGCATTAATTAGTGGTTTGAAGTCTTTTTTTTTAGCCCAACTAGGTACAATTCCCCACTTTAAATTTTCAAGAGTATTTCCATTGTTATACTTCTTAATAACTGGAAGTTTTTGGTAAGGATGTGCATTATAATTTTCTGAGTCTTCGACGTTGATTGCAGTTTTAACGATTTTACTTGTTTTTGAAACAGCATTGGTGATGACGTATCTTCCACACATATTTTTTCGTATTGGTTTAATTTTTTTTTAGATTATATGTTCATGCTAATGAT
>CACHGV010000016.1 GCA_902579465.1 uncultured Pelagibacteraceae bacterium | reverse complement strand
GTAGTTGTAATTATTTTTGGACACAAGGTTCTCCGTTAACTTTAGACGAATTTAGAAAAAAATATCCTCAAATTAAAAGAGTAGATAATAAAAGTGATATTTTAAATGATGATGCAATTGATATGATTTTAATTTCATCCATTCCTAGAGATAGGGCAAATCTATCTATAGACGCAATGAAAGCTGGAAAAGACGTAATGGTTGATAAGCCAGGATGTACAACTCTTGAACAACTTAACAATCTAAAACAAACAGTTAAAGACACAGGAAAAATTTGGTCAATTAATTTTTCAGAAAGATTTCATATAGCTGCTGTTACAAAAGCTGAAGAACTGGTCGCTGATGGTAAAATTGGAAAAGTAAAACAAACAATTGGTACTGGTCCCCACAGGCAAGGTAATTATGAAAGACCAGATTGGTTTTATGATCGTGATAGTTATGGTGGAATTATAACAGATATAGGATCACATCAAATTCACCAATTTTTAGTATTTACTAATTCAAATGAAGCTAAAGTAAACCATGCGTTAGTCGAAAATACGACTAAGAAAGAATTTGTTGGTTTTCAAGATTTCGGGGAAGTTAATCTTACTGGAAGTGGTGGTCATGGATATGTTCGTTTAGATTGGTTTACTCCTGATGCACTTCCTACTTGGGGAGATGGAAGGCTATTTATACTAGGTGATAAAGGTTTTATTGAAATTAGAAAATATACAGACCTAGCAAAATCTGAAAAAGGAAATCAACTATTTTTGGCAAATAATGATTATGTTAAACATATTGACTGTTCGAATGTAAAACTGCCCTACTTTGCTAATTTAATTCAAGATGTTTTAAATAGAACTGATACTGCTTGTTCGCAGGAACTTACTTACTTATCAATGGAACTAGCAATTAAAGCTCAAGAATTAGCTGAAAAAAAATGAAAAAATATCAGGTAGCAATAATAGGAACTAATATAGGAGCTAAGCATTTTGAAGATTTTCAAAAAGTATCAGACCGATTCAGTGTTCATACATTGTGTGGTTTAACTAGAGGTGCAATAGATAAAATATTGGCGTCAAATAATGATACTAAAATGTCATTAAACTTTGATGATGTATTAAAAGTAAAGGAAATAGATATAATTGATATTTGTCTCCCACCCCATTTACATTTTTCTGCGTGCAAAAAATCTCTTGAAGCTGGAAAGCATGTAATTTGCGAAAAACCATTGGTTTCAAGTCTTAAAGAAATTGATGAGCTAGAAAATATTAGTAAAGAGACAGGAAAGATAATTTTTCCTGTATTCCAATATAGGTATGGATTAGGATTTTCTAAATTTAAGGCACTAATAAAGTCAGGACTTGCTGGAAAACCTTTAATCGCTTCATTGGAGACTCATTGGAATAGAGGAAAAGATTATTATTCAAAACCTTGGAGAGGTACTTGGGATGGTGAACAAGGTGGGGCAATATTAAGTCATGCTATACATATTCATGACTTGGTGAGTATGATATTAGGCCCAGTTTCAAATGTATTTGCAAAATTAACAACAAGAGTAAATGATATTGAGGTCGAAGACTGTGCGTCTTTATCAATTGAAATGGAAGATGGAACATTGGTTACTAGCTCAATCACCCTTGGTGCAGCAAATGATACAAGTAGACTAAAATTCTGTTTTGATGGACTGACAGTAGAATCGGGAGCATCTCCAGATAAACCTTATAATCCAGCTGACGATGAATGGGTATTTTTACCAAGGGCTCCTATTTCAAAAAGTCAAATTGAAGAAGTATTATTAAAAGTCGAAAAACCTAAATCATGGTACGCAGGTATGTTTGATGAAATTGCCAACAAACTTGATGGAAAAGTTAGTGATGAAGTAACTTTATTGGATGCTAGAAAATCTTTAGAATTTGTAACAGCTGTTTACAGTTCATCAAGACAAAACAAAAGTATCAAACTTCCAATTACCAATGACAACCCTTTGTACAGTTCCTGGTCACAAAAATAATTAATAACCTAATTTAGGATCAACTTGATTATGCAAATCTTTTTTCTCAATAAATAGTTTTAAATTCTTGAAAAACTTTTCTAAAACCATCTCTATATAATTTCCTTTACTATCTGAAGATATATGAGGTGTAATTACTAAATTTGGTGTGTCCCAAAATTTAGAATTTCTGTTTATGGGCTCTTCTGAAAAAACATCTAAAATAGCTCCAGCAATTTCATTTTTTTTTTAATTTTTTTCTTAGATGCTCATAATCCATTACAGATTGACGACCAATATTAACAATTCCACACGAAGCTTTAAGAAGATCTAATCTTTTCTTATTAATTAATCCTTTTGTTTCGTTTGTTTCTGGAACAGCTGAATAAAGAAAATCAGCCTCAGGTAAGACTTCATCAATCCTATCAAATGTTATTACTTTTGAGCAACCTTCAACTGCTCTACCCCTTCTATTAACTCCAATAACTTTTGCTCCTAATGAGCTGATATGTTTAATCATTGACCCGCCTAATGATCCAGTACCTACTACAACAACTTTTTTACTATCAATTGGGTTGCTTAATAAAGTTACAAACTCTTTTTTTTTTTGATTAGTAATTATTCTTGTCATATGGTTTTGAAGCATCAAAACACTCATTAATCCAAATTCACCTGCCTTTTTAGAATGTATTCCACTACTATTTGTTAAAACTAAATCTTTTTTAAGCCAATTAAATGGATAAAGATGATTAACACCCGCTGACACAATATGTATCCATTTTAAATTTGGTGCAATTTTACTTAGATTATTTGTTGGAAAATTCCATGTGAGCAAAATATCTGCATCTTTCATTGAAGATTTCCAATTATCATCATCCCAATCAACTATGTATGAAATCTTATCTTTTATATCAGAATATTTATTGAGAAAATTCTCAAATAATTCTTTAGGGACACTACTATTTTTTTCGCCTTCTAAATCACATGGCAAAGAACCTTTTTTCCAGTGATTATTTCTTATATGAATTTTAATTTTACCTTCGGACATTTAAAATTAAAATATACTAAAATTTTAAAAATTATAACAATGATTAAAGAAGGTTGTTCTCATAAAAAAATGTAATATTGTATAAAATATTAAAATTATGCCTTCATTTGATGTAATAAGTAAAATTAATTATCAAGAATTTGACAATGCTCTTGCAAATTGTTTAAGAGAAATTGTTAACCGATATGATTTTAAGGGACTTAATATTTCAATTGAAAGAAAAGATAAAATAATAACTATAATAGCACCTGATGAATTAAAATTAAAACAAGTAAATGAATTATTACAAGTTCATCTTATAAGAAGAAAAGTAGATCCAAGAGTAATAATTATTAAAAATTCAGAAGGTGCAGCTGGTGGAACCATCAGACAAGTCAGTGAATTAGCAGAGGGCATTAGTCAAGAAAATGCTAAGAAGATTATTGCTGATGTAAAAAAACTGAAACTTAAAATCCAAATTAAAATTCAAGGAGAAGAATTAAGAGTTCAAGGAAAAAAAAAGGATGATCTTCAAGAAGGTATATCTGCCATAGAAACTATAGATATAGGTCTCCCAATTGAATTCATTAACTTTAGGGATTAAATATAAATTGATCTTTAATAAAAATAATGAAAAAATTAATTAAGAAATCTCTAAGTAAATTTGGGCTTAAATTATATAAAAAAAATGTGTCTACAAATTTTATTAGATTTGAAAAAAATAACTTTTACCAAATAGAATATGAGAATATTAAATATGACAATAATACTTACTTTATACCTAAATATGCCTCACACCGTCCTGCTGTAATTAATTTTCTTCAAGGAAAATTATATGAGCCTATAACACATCAATTTGTAAAATATTTTTGTTCAAAATTTAATGGCTCTATAATTCATGCTGGAACATTTTTTGGAGATATGTTGCCGAGTTTTTCTAAATATGTAAGCAATACAATTTATGCTTTTGAACCAGTGCTAGAAAACTTTGTTTTATCTAAATTAACTGTTGAAAAAAATAATCTCTCAAATGTGATTATTTATAATTCTGCATTAAGTGAAAAAATTGAAAATTTAAGAATTAATACTATGGATATAGGTGGCGTTCATAGAGGCGGTAGTTCAAATATTGATACCAAGGGAGTTATTTGTGGAACAATGAAAATTGATTCCTTAAAAGCTCAAGATATTATCTTAATACATTTAGATATTGAAGGTCATGAGCTATTTGCATTGAAGGGGGCTTTAGAAACAATAAAATTATGCAAACCAGTTATAGCAATTGAAGATAACACTAGAAACTGCTCTAATTATCTTATTGAAATGAAATATGAATTAATTAAAAAAATACCTGGATTAAATCTTTGGGCACCTTCGGAAGATATAAATAAAAAATCTGCCATAATTGAATTTGTATTTGAGTAAAAATAAATTATTTTTTGGTGAATGTAACCTAAATGAAAAAACTTTTTGGTATAATAAATGGCTATTTTATGATTGAAATTATTTTAGGTATATTTGTTATTATTGTAGTAGGCTTTTATCTATTTAGACCTACTTCAAAACAAGAAGAGAAAGATTTAAAATCTAAAAATAATTGGCGTGGTGGATTTTAAATGTCAAACTAGAACCAGAACTAGAACAAGGTGAAAAAAATTTGTTGAAAATTTTATTGATTAGAAATTTGTTGAACCTATATTAGCTTAATTAATTAAAGAAAGGAAAAACTATGAATTTTGTTGGAACAACAACATATCAAGGAACTAAAAAAGATGCAGATGAATTATACACTCTGTTTAAAGATGATCTTGCAAAATGCACGTCATCATTTGAATGGGCACACATTCGTGAAGGTAAAATGATTTTTATTGCAAATGTCACTGATGAAGAAAAATTTTATGCCTTATTTGAAGATCAAAGATCTAAAGACTGGAACGCAAAGTTTAATGCTAAAGATGAAGCTTGGAAACTTGAGAAAATAATGTAACTAGTTCCCAAACTAGAACTTTTCGTGTAAAACAAAAAAAGTGAAGGTGTGAACAAAGTAAACGCAAGTAAACTCTGGAAAATTATTCAGGAAGCTGGCGATTATTTGCAAGGACAACTTCCAGATCATCCTAATCATCCTAAAGGCAGAAATCCTTATGCACATGTCGCAATTTGCGTAAAGAGTAAATTTAATGCAAGTTACAAAGATATTGATGATGAAAAATTTGATGAAATAGTAAATTATATAAATTTCCTTAAAGAAAATCCTAGCTAAATTAAGATTTAATTATATTTAAAAACGACTCTACATCATCTGGATGAGTATTCCAGGCAGCAACTAATCGAACAGCTTTATCTTCCCACTCATCATCGTTAATTTTGTAACCATGCGAATTAAATTGGTCAATTATATTTTTTGGTATTTTGACAAAAACTTCATTTGCATCTGTTGGATAAGCTAATTCAATATTTTTGTGTTTCAGTAAACCTTGGCTTAATTTTTTCCCCATAGCATTTGCATGCTTTGCATTTTTTAACCAAACCTCATTTGAGATATA
This sequence comes from uncultured Pelagibacteraceae bacterium, assembly GCA_902579465.1. GTDB lineage: Bacteria > Pseudomonadota > Alphaproteobacteria > Pelagibacterales > Pelagibacteraceae > Pelagibacter. The sequence continues at coordinate 3,133 of CACHGV010000016.1, read as the reverse complement.
AGCATCTAATTGAGCTGATACAAAACGCATCTTTGATAGTAAATGCCCTGCTCTTTTCATTAAAAAAGGTAAATTTCCAACTAACTCTGGTTTAAAAAAAATAATTGCTTCTGCTGCAAGGCATCCATTTTTAGTTGCTCCAAATGACAGTACATCAATCCCAGACTTCCATGTCATTTCTGCTGGAGTACAGTTTAATGAAACTAACGCATTTGCAAATCTTGCACCATCCATATGAATATTTAGATCATGTTTATGAGTAATCTCTGATATTTTTTTAATTTCATCTAAATTGTAAGCAACACCTGTTTCACATAATTGGGTAATACTTACTGATGAGGGTTGAGTATGATGTACCACACCTTTTCCAGAGATGTTTCTATCTAGTTCCTCTGCTATTATTTTTCCATTATTACCATCCAGATTAACTAACTTTGCACCTCCAGTATAAAATTCTGGAGCCCCACATTCATCTACATTTATATGGGAAAGTCTATGGCAATAGATATTTCCAAAAGAGGGTGTCATCGTTGATAAGGCTAAAGCATTAGCAGCTGTTCCTGACGCTGTTGGAAAAACTATAACTTCTTTCTCAAATATTTCTGAAAATTTATTTTGTAAGTTTTTCGACAGCTCATCATTACCATATGGAGTTTTGTCATCCTCATTATCTTTAAGAAGTGCATTTAAGACCTCTGGACATGCGCCTGTAACATTATCTGATGCAAATTTTACTCTTTCTCTTTTTGTTTTTATCTTTGTCACAATTATTGTTTTGGAAAATAGTCTTTTAATTCACCTTCTCTATAAACATCTGCTGTACAACAATGTAATCCACCGCCAAATGCATAAGCGTCTCTAAGCTCAACAGGTACAACCTCCATGCCTAATTTATCTAGTTGTTCTGCTTGGTATATTTCAGTTTTTTCTACGCATACAGTTTTAGGATCTAAAACTAAAACATTCATTGATAGCCATGTTGAAGAGTAACATAGAGGAGGAGGCTCGTTGTGTGCAGGTTGAGCACTATCAATAATTTCCCATCCGTTATTTTCAAACAATTTTCTTTGCTCTTTAGGAAGTCTTCTTTGAGGATTGTTAATTATTAAACCCTCTTTGATAGGTGTAAAAGTTGCATCTATATGAATTGGATAAGGATCACCTGGAAAATTAACAGCATGAACCCTGTGATCTTTATAATGTCTTTTTAACCAATCAATTCCTTTTAAATTTGTAGTAAATCCATGTTGTACTACTAAATCTTTACCAAATCTTAGTACGTCAGCAGCATCAAATAGTGGTTCCTCTTCAGTGGTTACAAAATATTTATTTTCTGTCCATTCAAGCCTTTTTTGAATTCCTATTTTATCTGATAAGTAGTCTTCTCTGTAATCCTCATCTGTTAACCTAGGTTTAGGAGCAGATTCGTGTCTCATATTTGGATCTGAATTATAATATTGCTTTAAAAGTGGTCGGTAACATAGATATTCAAACCATCGGCAACGATAACTCATGGTAGCCTCTAAAATTTCATTACCAACAGTTAGCAAAACATCTCTAGGTGGCATGCATCCAAACATTGTCTCCGCTTGCCAATCAGGTGTAGATGTTTTTTGATTAAAATCAATTGGATCTGGTCTATCAACTTTAATCCCTCTTTTTTTTAATATATTTGAGAAATCATCTAAAAGCTGATTTGCTTTATCTACAGTATCTTTATTTCTTGGACCAAATTTTCCTCTCATATCGCTGTCCTCTGGAACTTTGGCATCTAATGCTGGCTCAGGGGCAGGTATACAAGTACCATCTGCTTTACCTACTATTACATGTTTCAATGGATCCCATTCATTCCAACTATTAACAATTACTTTTTCATTATTCATTTTAATTTAAACCTATAAATCTTCTATTAGACTGCATGATGAGGCTGTAATAAAAAATTGACATAAAGATAAAAAATCCACCAATAATAGTATTCGTAGATGGGACTTCATTAATTCCCATCCATGGTAACCACACCCAGAATATTCCACCTATTACCTCAGTGAGTGAAAGTAAAGTTAGATCAGCTGCTGGAATGTTTTTTGATCCAATTGAATATAATATTAAACCCATACATACTAGAGTTCCATGAGTAGCAAATAAGGCTTCATTTTTTCCAGTAGATAAAAAATTAGCGTCGTTTGACATAAGCATTACAGCAGAAAATATGAAACAGAAAAACCCTGCAAAGGCTACAGTAGTAAATTTTGGTGTTTCTTTTCTCCATCTAAGTGAAACAGAAAAAATTGAGAAACCTAATGCAGAAATAAGTCCAAACACAAGCCCTGGCAATGAATTTTTACCAGAATTGTCAAAAGCCATTATACATATACCAGCTGCTGCAACTACAATCGCAATCCATACTGTTAATGAAATTTTTTCTTTTAAAAATAAAAATCCTAATAAGGCTGTTATAAATGGCATTGCCGCGAGACAAAGTAAAGTGATAGCTGCTGTCGTATTAGTAATTGACCATATAAATGTTATCATTGCGGTACCAAGACCAATACCCCCAATTAGACCCGATATACCAACTTTAAAATAATTTTTATAAAACTCTTTTCCTTCCTCAAGGAACAAATACATATTTAGCAAAAGAAAAATAACTATTCCTCTTGTAAATAAATATTGCCAAGGAACTGTTTCTGGCTGGTCGATATGCCTTACAACATATGGACCAAATGACCAAAAAATACCAGCAATTAATACGATTGGTATGGCTACTTTAGGATTTTTTAAGTTTAGCATGTGCTATTTTTTTATTTAAGAAGTATGAAAATATAAATATAAATTTGTATAATAACAATCAAATAAATACTCAAATTAATGGATATTAATATTTTAAAAATAGCTTCTGATACCAAAAACAATAAACATATTAATAACTGCACTCATTCGATGAAATATAAAAGTCAAATTTGTGGTGATGAGATTGAAATTTTTTTAATTATTAAAGACAATGTTATAAAAGATTTCTCTTATCAATCTCAATCTTGCATATATTGCAATGCATCTGCAAATTTAGCTACAAAAAATTTTAAGAAAAAAAGTAAAAATAAAATTAAAAATTTTTTAAAATTATTGGATAAGT
>CACHGV010000015.1 GCA_902579465.1 uncultured Pelagibacteraceae bacterium | reverse complement strand
AACTCTGCTAGTGTTTCCATTGCAACTAAAGAGAGACCTGCAACTATGGCAGGTCTGGCAGCTGGTAATATTATTGAATAAAAAGATTTAAATTTTGAAAAACCTAAATTTTTTCCAAGGTCTATTAAATTTTGTGATTGATATAAAAAAGAAGATCTTGCAAGAATATAAACATAGGCATAAAGAGAAAATGAAATAGATAATATTAAACCAAACATTCCATCAAACTTTGGTATACTTTTATTGTACTCACCATCACCAAATAAAGTATTTAATATTGTAAATGCAGTGCCATAATTATCAAAAAATGCAAATAAAGAGTATGCATAAATATAGGGTGGTATAGCAAAAGATAAAATTAATGCCCATTTAAAAAAGTTAACTCCTGGAAATTTGTAAAAAGAGACTATGTAAGCAGATCCAACACCTAGAAAAAAAGTTAGTATTAAGACACCAACTAAAAGTGACAAAGAATTAAAAATATATTCAAACAAAAAAGTTTTTTTAAGTATGTCAAAATATCTGGAAGTATCTTCAAAAAAACTAAAAGAGACTGTCAAAATAGGAATTATAACAAGCAATGAAATAAGCAGAGAGCTTAAAAACCAGATGTTAAATTTGTTTGTAAACATAGAGATATTTGTAATTTAAATGACCTATATAGTCTCTTTTAATATTTTTAAAAGTGCCTACGAAGGATGCACAGGCACTTTAATTAAGAAAAGTCAGATATTGAATACCTTTGAATTGTGCGGAAAATCTTTAGTACTTATCTCTGATAATTTCCTTTTATTTATTCTTTTGTTATTTTTTTTACACTCCTCAGCACATGGTACACATGCATTGGCTGATTTATTTAAATTAACCTCAGACATAAATTTTTTTTTTACTTTCAATGTTACTTCCAACCAGCAGCCGTCATCACCTCTAAGGCGTCAGCTTGCTTTGCTCCATAACTAGCAACACTCGTTGTTAGATCTTGTTTAAAATCTAAACCTAAGTTGTTTACTACCAATGGACTTGGTGAAACTCCAGCTATCATTGGAAACTCAAAAGTATTATTTGTAAAGTGTTCTTGAGCTTCTGGTGATAATAAGAAATCAACAAGTGCAATTGCATTAGTTTTATTGGGCGCTCCTTTAACTAAAGCTGCACAACTTATATTCATGTGTGTTCCTCTATCATTCTGATTAGGAAAAAAAGCTTTAACTTTTTTTGCAGCTTCTTGTTGTTCAGGTCCTTTATTACCAGATAACATCAAAGCTAAGTAATAAGTATTTGCAACAGCAATATCAGCTTCTCCTGCTGCTACAGCCATAATTTGTGCTCTATCATTTCCTTTTGGATCTCTTGCCATGTTTGCAACAACTCCTTTAGCCCATTCACGTGCAGCTTTTTTTCCATTATTTTTAACTAATGAAGCTACAAGAGATTTGTTATAAATGTTGCTAGAAGCTCTAATTGCAATTCTGCCTTTCCATTTTGGATCAGCTAAACTTTCATAAGTTAACCCTGACAACTCAGCACCACTTACTCTTTCTGGTGAGTAGTAAACAATTCTTGCTCTTTTTGCTACTCCAACCCAGTGTGTAGTTCTAAAACTTTTTGGTACAGATGATTTAATTGTAGATGAAACTAAGCCTGATTGAGTCATTCCTTTTGCTTTAAATGCACCACATCTTCCAGCGTCAGCAGTTATGTAAAGATCGGCAGCTGAATCAGCGCCTTCTTCGATCATTCTTTTTTCTAAAGCACCAGCCTTACCATTGATTAAGTTTACTTTAATTCCTGTTGCTGCTGTAAATTTACTATAAAGTTCTGCATCAGCTTTATAATGTCTTGCATTAAAAATATTTACCTCATTTGCTATTGCAAAGCTTGATGCAAATAAGGATAAGATTAATGCCGATATTGTCAATTTTTTCATATATCTCTCTCTTTTAGTTTTTATAAATTATAATGATTTTGATAACTATTCGCAATGATAATGATTATCAATCGCATTAATGACGCACTTAACGCCTATATTATTGATATTTTAAGACTTAAATTCTGAAATTTTACTATAAAGAAAGTTTCTGAAGGTTGTCACTCTAGCTACATTTTTCAAAGATTCTGGAAAGACAAAGTGAGCCTCTGTAATCGGACCCTCAACACTGGGTAGAACTTTAATTACATTTCGAGATAAAGAAACTAAATAATCTGGAAGAGCCGCAAGGCCTACACCACTTTCGACTGCTAACAGTAAACCCATAACGCTATTTACTTTCATAACAGGTTTTCTTTTTTTATTATCTTTTATACCAAGTTTTAATGCCCAATCTGGGTTAAACACTGGTGATGGGGCTCCTCTACCAAATGATATAAAGTTATGCTTGCTTAAATCATTAATAGATTTAGGCATGCCATGTTTTTCAAGATACTTATTTGAGCCATATATATGATAATTTATATCCATTAGTTTTCTTTGAATATAATTTAGTTGTTTTGGTCTTCTCATAAATATTCCAATATCGGCTTGTCTTGTACTTAAATCTAACTCTTTATCGTCAAAAATTAATTCTATTTCAATTTCTGGATTTAATTGCATAAACTCTTGAATTCTTGGGGTTAACCAGTGAGTACCAAAACTTCTAACAGTTGTAATTGTTAGTTTTCCAGTTGGTTTATGTTTTTGATCTCCTAAAGTTGTTTCTACCTCCTTTAGTTTACTAATAACTTCATGTGCAGTTTTATAAACATATTCACCATTTTCTGTGAGCGTTAATCCTCTTGCATGTCTTTCAAATAACTTTACTTTTAAATCTTCTTCTAAAGATTGAATTTGTCTACTAATTGCAGATTGGCTTAGATTTAAAATTACAGTAGCGCTTGTAAAACTACCAGCTTCAGCTACTGCATGAAAAATTTTTAATTTGTCCCAATCCATTATTTATTTACATCCACTAGAATTCTATTTTTCAGTTTTCCTTCAAGCATTTCCGGAAATACAGTCAATAGTTCTTCAAGCCCAACTATTTTAATTGATTTTTCTATAATACTAAAATCTACTAAACTTGGTACTTCACCCCATACAAATTCTTTTCTTTTGTTGCTTACATTAACTGAGTCTACGCCCCATAGTTTTACAGCTCTGATATAAAAAGGAACAACAGAAGTATTTAATTTGTTAGTTCCACTCGCATTACCACAAACAGCTACAATTCCTTTTAATCTTGTTTGAGATATTGCGTTTGCTAAAATATTTCCACCAACAGTGTCAACAACACCATCCCAAGTACCTTTACCAATTAATCTTGGTTCACCTTCAAATTCTTTACGATCTATAACAGTTTTTGCTCCTAATTCTTTTAAATAATCAGCTTTTTCAGGTTTTCCTGTGATTGCGGTTACATTACATCCCATTTTTGACAGAATATTTACTGCAACCATCCCTACTCCACCTGTTGAACCTGTTACAAGGACATCGTTCACTTTACTTTGTAGTAATAATTCTTCTTTTGCTTTAACGGCAAATGCACACAACATTGCTGTAAAGCCTGCAGTACCCATCATCATTGCTTGCTTCAAATCAATACCTGAAGGTTTCTTTATCAGAAATTCTTTTTTAACTCTTGCATATTGAGAGAATCCTCCATGAAATAATTCTCCAACCCTACAACCAGTAAGTATTACCTCATCACCTTCTTTAAATTCATCTGACTTGCTTTCTGCTACTGTACCTGAGAAATCAATTCCAGGAATTCTTGGAAACTCTTTAACTAATTTTGCACCATCTTTTAAAATCAAAGCATCCTTATAATTAAGATCTGAGTATTGTATTTTAACTAAGACTTCACCTTCCTTTAAAAAATCAAAATTTAATTCTTTAACTTCTTGAGAAAAATTTTCACCCACCTGGTTTATAACCAGGGCTTTGAAAGTATCAGACATGTGTAATTATACTCTATTCTTTAATAAATCGTAAGTATCTATTCTGAATAGAAAGATCGTCCTTAAATTGACCTAAAAAGTAATTAGTAACTGTAGATGCTCTTTCTTTTTTTATCCCTCTAGTAGTCATACATTGATGAGCTGCATCGATTGTTACTGCAACACCCTTAGCATCAAGAGCAGTCATAATTGATTTAGCAATTTGTAGTGTTAATCTTTCTTGTGTTTGCAACCTTTTTGCAAATACATCAACAACCCTTGCTAGCTTACTTAGTCCTACAACTCTTTCTTTTGGTATGTATGCAACGTGTGCCATACCCAATATTGGAACCATATGATGTTCGCAATGACTTTGCACAGATATATTCTTTTGAATTACCATGTCATTATATCCTTCAACGTCACCAAAAGTTTTTTCTAAAACTTTATTAGCATCCTCTTTATACCCACTAAAAAATTCCTTATATGCTTTTATTACTCTCTTTGGTGTTTCTAACAAACCTTCTCTATTTGGATCCTCACCAATCCAAGTTAATATCTTAATCAAAGCTTCTTCAGCTTCTTTATCTGAAACTTGTTTAGTCTCTAAATTTTTATTGTCTGTGTCTTTTACTAATTTCATAGCGCCTTTTTATACAGTAAATCCTTAAATTTAAAATATTTAATATATTCAGTAATATGTTAGATAATGCGACTTATATATGTTTAAAAAAAGAGAAAATGTCGCTGATATAGAGGAAGGTAACCTTTTATCTCCAAAATTCGATAATGATGGCTTAATCCCTGTAATTACAACATGTGCAGAAACTAAAGAGATCCTAATGCACGGTTATATGAATGTTGAAGCTTTAAAATTAACAATAGAAACAAAAGAAGCTCACTACTGGAGCAGGTCTAGAAAAGAAATTTGGCATAAAGGAAAAACTAGTGGCTTTACTCAAAAAGTAAAAGAAATAAGAATTGACGATGATCAAGATGCAGTTTGGATAACTGTAGATATTGGTGATGGTGCAAGTTGTCATGTTGGTTACAGATCATGTTTTTATAGATCAGTACCTACAGGCAAAATTGAAAATGGACGTAAAGTAGAAATGAAATTTGAAGAAGAAAAGAAAAAATTTGATCCAGAAGTTGTTTATAAAGGACAACCTAATCCTACTAAAATTTAATGAGTGAGGCTCAAAAAAACGTTCTTGGTGAAGATCTTGAAGAATGTTCAAAAAATCCATTAACTGGTTGGTACAGAGACGGTTGTTGTAACACAGATGAAAACGATCGTGGTTTACACACAGTTTGTGTAAAAGTTAACGACGAATTTTTAGAATGGTGTAAGGAGGCTGGTAATGATTTGATAACACCTCACCCTGAATTTGGTTTTCCTGGATTGGTAGATGGAGATAACTGGTGTGTATGTGCCAGTTGGGTTGCGAGAGCTTTAGAGGCGGGAATTGGATGTTCTATATATTTAAAAAAAACTCACGTTAATACTTTAAAGTTAGTGCCAATTGAAACTTTAAAAAAATTTGCAATAGATCTTTCTTAATTACATATTTCCGTACTTAGGTCCACCCCCACCTTCAGGCGTAACCCATGTAATATTTTGTGATGGCTCTTTTATATCACAAGTTTTACAATGAATACAATTTTGAGAATTAATTACAAATTTCTCAACATCATTTTCTTTTTGAATTTCATAAACTCCAACTGGACAATATCTTTGTGCAGGTTCATCGTATTTACCTAAAGTATATTTTATTGGTAAATCTTTGTCTTTAAGTTGAAGATGTACTGGTTGATTTTCAGCATGATTAGTTCCTGTTAGATAAACTGAACTTGTTTTATCAAATGTAATAACATTATCTGGTTTTGGGTAATCTATTTTTGGCATTTCACTTGCTGGTTTTAAAGTTTCATGATCAGCGTGTTTATGTTTAAGTGTGAATGGCAATCTTCCTTTAAATAAAATTTGATCAATCCCTGTAAATATTATTCCAAGAATTAAACCCCAACTAAAGCTAGGTTTAACATTTCTAGCCTCATATAACTCTTTATAAACCCAACTTTTTTTAAATTTTTCCTCATAATAAGATAATTCTTTGCTTGATTTTATGTGATCAATAATAGTTTCCGCTGCAATCATTCCACTTTTCATTGCAGTATGTGATCCTTTAATTTTTGGCATATTTAATGTACCAGCATCACAACCAACTAATAATGCACCTGGCATAAACATCTTAGGTAGACTTTGAAAACCTCCCTCTATTAATGCTCTTGCTCCGTATGATATTCTTTTACCACCTTCTAATATTGATCTAATCGCAGGATGAGTTTTAAACTTTTGAAATTCGTCAAATGGTGAAAGATGTGGATTTTTATAATCAAGACCAATGACATATCCTAAAAATATTTGTTTATTTTCAGCATGATAAACAAAGCTTCCCCCGTAGGTGCTATTATCTAATGGCCAACCTGCAGTATGCATCACTAGACCTTCGTCGTGATTTTCTTCTTTTAATTCCCAAATTTCTTTAAATCCTATTCCATACTGTTGTGGATCTTTTCCTTTATCTAAATCAAATTTTTTGATTAATTCTTTACCCAAATGTCCTCTACACCCTTCTGCAAAAACTGTAACTTTTGCGTGAAGTTCCATTCCTGGTTCATAACTATCTTTTTTATTACCTTCTTTATCTAAACCCATATCTTGAGTTGCTACACCCTTAACAGAACCATCTTCATTATATAAAACTTCACTTGCAGGAAAACCTGGGAATATTTCAACTCCAAGAGCTTCAGCTTGTTCTGCTAACCACCTGCATAGATTAGCTAGACTAATAATATAATTGTTATGATTTTGTTGTACTTTAGGTAATAACCAAGTTGGCCAACTAATTTTTTTTGTCTTTCCTAGAAATAGAAACTTTTCTTTGTTAACTTTTGTTTTAATTGGTGGATTAAGATCTTTCCAATTTGGCAATAGTTCATCTAAGGCTCGCGTTTCAAACACGTTCCCGGATAAAATATGTGCACCTATTTCAGATGCTTTTTCTAAAAGGCAGACATTAATATCTGGATTTAACTGCTTTAATTTTATTGCAGTTGAAAGTCCCGATGGTCCGCCACCTACGACTACTACGTCGTATTCCATCACTTCTCTGGACATACTAATTTCTTACAGTATTTGTTATTTTTGTATAGTGTTTAATTTGTTCAGTTCCTCTAAGAATTGAGGAAGTGCTTCGAATAAATCAGCTTCTAGGCCGTAATCTGCGACACTAAAAATAGGTGCTTCACCATCTTTATTTATAGCAACAATAACTTTACTTTCTTTCATTCCTGCTAAATGTTGAATGGCTCCAGAAATTCCAACTGCTATATAAAGATCAGGTACAACAACTTTTCCTGTTTGTCCTACTTGATGTTCGTTTGTAATATATCCAGCATCAACCGCAGCTCTTGAAGCTCCTATTGCAGCATTTAATTTATCCGCTACATCAGTTATTAATTTGAAATTTTCTCCGCTTTGCAAGCCTCTACCACCTGAAATTACAATTCTAGCTGTACCTAATTCAGGTCTATCTGATTTGATTTCTTCTCTATTAATAAATTTCGTATTTTCAGTTTGGTCTGCTGCATCTATTTTTTCTATTTCGGCAGATCCTCCAGTTGTTTCAGCCGCTTCAAATGATGTTGGTCTTATAGTAACACATTTTTTTTCATCGTTACTTTTAACTGTAGCAAATGCATTTCCAGCATAAATTGGTCTTAAAAAGGTATCAGGAGATATAACTTTTATAATATCACTTACTTGTGAAATATCTAATAATGCTGCAACTCGTGGCATAAGGTTTTTTCCAAATGTATTTGCTGAGCAAATAATATGTGAATATTTATCAGCGTGTTTTAAAATTGCTGCAGTATAATTCTCAGCAATATAATTTTCATAAATTTCATGATCTATATGAAGAACTTTTTTTACTAAAGGAATTTCAGACAAAGATTTTGCAACATCATCTGCCTTACTTCCAATTAACAAAACATGAAGATCTTGATCTATTTGTGATGAAGCTGTAATCGCATTTAAAGTAAATGGTTTTACTTCTTTGTTGTTATGCTCTGCTATTAATAAAACTGACATTAAATTACCTTAGCCTCATTTTTTAATTTTTGTACCAATTCCTCAACACTTGCAACTTTAATACCCGCTTTTCTTTTTGGCGGTTCTTCGATCTTAATATGTTCTATTCTAGGGTTTGTATCAACTCCTAGATCTGACGCATTAATCTGTTCAATAGGTTTTTTCTTAGCCTTCATGATATTTGGCAGTGACGCATATCTTGGCTCATTTAATCTTAAATCACATGTAACAATAGCTGGTGTATTAACTTCAATTGTTTCTAAACCCTCATCAACTTCTCTAGTCACTTGTAATGATTTATCGTTTACTTCTATTTTTGAGGCAAAAGTTGCTTGTGGCCAATTTAAATGTGCTGCTAACATTTGGCCTGTTTGATTACAGTCATCATCAATTGCTTGTTTACCCATAAAAACTAAGTCTGGATTTTCTTTTTCAACAATTTTTTTTAAAATTTTAGAAACAGCAAGAGGCTCAATGTTGCCATCAACCTTTACATGAATTCCTCTATCCGCTCCTACTGCTAAAGCTTTTCTAACTGTTTCTTGAGCTTTCTCTTCACCAACAGTAACTGCTATTATTTCTGTTGCTTTACCTGACTCTTTTATTTTTACAGCCTCCTCAATAGCATTATCATCTGGTGGGTTTGTAGACATTTTAACGTTATCGGTAACAACCCCACTACCGTCCTCTTTAACTCTAATTTGGACGTTATAATCAATAACTCTTTTTACAGCGACTAAAATTTTCATTAAGCTCTCAATAATTTATTTTCTGCATCATAAGGACTTTCTTCTAAAATTGTTGCCTCATGCATTTTACCAAGTATATCAATCCTTAGTTTTTGTCCAACATTTGCTAACTCAGGTTTAACCATTCCTAGTGCGATAGATTTTCCTAGTCTAAATCCAAAGTCACCACCAGTTGCACGTCCTACAACACTTCCATTTTCATAAATTGGGTTATTTCCTAATACATCTGCATCGTTAGTTTCGTGAACCTCTAGAGTTACAAGCTTGTTATCAAAGCCTTTTTCTCTCCATTTATTTAAGGCATCAAGTCCAATAAAACTTCCTTTGTTTGGATGAATAAATCTATCTAATCCACTTTCGTAAGGTGAATACTCAATTGATAATTCAGTTCCTACTAGTTTGTAGGATTTTTCAACTCTTAAACTGTTCATTGCTCTTATACCATAAGGTTTTAAACCTAAGTCTTGACCTGCGTCTATAAGTTTATCGAAAATATGATTTTGATATTCAATAGGATGATGAAGTTCCCATCCTAGCTCTCCCACAAAATTAACTCTCATTGCATTTACTGGTGCAAAGCCAACATCAACTTGCTTTGCGCTTAGCCATTTAAAATTTTCATTTGAAAAATCATCATTTGACACCCTTTGCATTAATTCTCTTGCTTTCGGTCCTGATACTACAAGTACACCTTTACTATTTGTTAAGTTCTCAAATTGAACTGATCCATCTTTTGGCATCCAGCCAAATATCCAATCGTGATCCAATCTTTGGTAAGCCCCGGCAGAAACAAGATAAAAACTATTTTCTGACTCTCTCATAATTGTAAATTCTGAATGAACACCGCCTTTGGTATTCAATGCGTGACATAAATTAATTCTACCTACTTTTTTTGGTAATTTATTAGCTACCAACTTATCTAAAAATTCTTCAGCTCCAGGTCCTTTAATTCTGCATTTAGCAAATGCGGTCATATCTAGCAGTCCAACATTTTCTTTTACATTTTTGCACTCTTTTTCAACTGCTTTGAACCAATTAGATCTTCTAAATGACCAATCATCCTTTTGTTCCATGCCGTCAGTTGCAAAAAAGTTTGGTCTTTCCCATCCAAATTTTTGACCAAAAACTGCGCCAAGATTTTTCATTCTGTCATAACACGGGGCTGTTCTTAAAGGTCTTGCAGCTGGTCTTTCTTCATCTGGAAAGTGAGTTATAAATACATGACTGTAAGCTTCTTCATTCTTCTCTTTAAGATATGATTTTGAGCAATAATCTCCATATCTTCTTGGTTCTACTCCAAGCATATCAATTGTAGGTTCACCATCAACAATCCACTCTGCTAATTGCCATCCGGCTCCACCGGCTGCTGTAATTCCAAAACTATGACCTTCATTAATCCAAAAGTTCTTTAATCCCCATGCTGGACCAACTATCGGATTTCCATCTGGAGTATAGCAAATAGCACCGTTGTAAACTTTTTTAACACCTACCTCTCCAAATGCTGGAACTCTATGAATAGCTCCTTCAATATGAGGAGCAAGTCTATCTAGATCCTCTTGGAAAAGTTCATACTCAGATTCCTTTGAAGGACCATCTACATAACAAGCAGGTGCCCCATCTTCATATGGTCCTAAAATTAAACCACCTGCTTCCTCTCTCATGTACCATCTGCTATCACTATCTCTTAAAACTCCCATTTCAGGAAGACCTTCCTTTTTTCTTTTTAGAATTTCTGGGTGTGGTTCTGTTACAATGTATTGATGTTCAACTGGTATTACTGGAATATCTAAACCAACCATCTTACCAGTTTGTCTAGCAAAATTTCCTGAACATGAAATTACATGTTCACATTCTATAGATCCTTTATCTGTTTCAACAACCCATCCATCCTTATTCTGTTTCATTGCAAGAACTGTAGTATTTCTATAAATCTCAGCACCTCTATTTCTTGCGCCAGTTGCTAATGCTTGCGTTAAATCAGCTGGTTGAATGTATCCATCTTCGGGATGTTGTATTGCTCCAATTAAATCATTTGTATTACACAAAGGCCAAATTTCTTTTACTTGGTCTGGTGTTAGAAATTTTACATCTACTCCAATAGTTTTTGCAACTCCAGCGTATTGATGATACTCATCCATTCTATCTTTGTTGTCCGCTAATCTAATATTTGAAACAACACTGAAACCGACGTTCTTACCTGTTTCTTCCTCTAAACTTTTATAAAGATTAACTGCATATTTATGTAACTGGCCAACTGAGTAACTCATGTTAAATAATGGAAGTAGACCAGCTGCATGCCATGTTGAACCTGATGTCAATTCCTTTCTTTCAATCAAAACAACATCAGACCAGCCTTTTTTAGCTAAGTGATACAGAGCACTAACACCAACAACTCCACCACCTACTACTACAACTTTTGCTTTTGATTTCATCATGCGATTTTTACTAAATTTTTTCTATAAACTAAACATAATTCTAATAGGGATAATCATCATCATCGTCATCTCTCCAACCCATTTGGTACATTAAATATGCGGCAGTTATTACACTCACCACTCCTGCAGCCATACCAAAATTTACTCCCATAGTTTGTCCAAAATAATACCAACCTATCTGGGTGGCACCAATCGGTGGGATACAAAGAATTGCCATAAGTATTGCAATTCGTACTGGAAAACTAGGTTTTTTCATTAAATAGAAGAGCCCATTGGTATTGGTTGAGATACTGCAGTAGTGAGCCAACAATTTTTTAAAAATCCATCAACTTCGTATTTTTCAACTTGCCATTTGAATTTGTAATATTTTTTATCCTTGTCCATAATGGTTACTTCAAATGTCGATACACCTTTTGATTTATAAACTTCTACAATTTCATAATTTTTGTGGTTTAAAAGCATTGAATAAGAATCGGTCTTAATCATGTTTTTAAATCTCTCAATAGGTCCTGTAACTCTTTGATTGTTTGGGTGAGCAAAAAACCAGGTTTGAATGATACCGCTGTCTTTTTCAGGACTATCGTTCCTCATTAAAGCATTTAGTTGTATCTCAATAACTTCTCTTGGTTTTATTTCTGGGTTTGGTTTTCTTATGTCGGCATATAATTCATTTAAAGAAAAAATAAATAGAAATAAGATGCTATATATTGCTGGCTGTATTTTTAACATCTTCCAAAAATTCAATTCTTTTTTCATTTGAGACAAATGGTACAGCAAAATATCGTTTATAGGCAATGTCATAAATACCACACTTATTAAAAATACCTTTTTTAATTCTTCTAAGGGGTAAATTTAAAAAAAAATCTGTAATTGAAAATCTTGGAGAGCCATATGTGCAGAAAATTATAGCTTTTTTACTTTTTAGTTTTCCTACAGCATATCCATGGTTACCGATAAGTTTCTTAAAAGAAAAAGCCCAAGGTGGTGCTAACACTTTATCTATCCAACCCTCTAATATTGCTGGCATTCTATAGTTCCAAATAGGTGCTACAAGGACAATTAAATCAGATTCATCTATTTTTTTTCTGTGACCTAAAACTACTTCGTCAGCTTTTTCGCCAGCATATACAGGATTAAACTTTTCTTTATATAAATCTATACATTCTACTGAATGACCTTTTTCTTCTGCTGATTTTATAAAAGCATCTTTGATTGCTGAATTGAAAGATTTTTCATTATAGTGACCATAAACCAAAAATACTTTTTTCATTAATCTTTCAGAACTGGAAAAACTGGATTAGATTTTTGAAAAAGTTTTTGATATTCCTGCTTTATGCATCTGTTGGAAATAAATTCAATATTTTCTTTGTCAGCAATCACTTTAGCCTCATCGCTATGAATTCCATACTGCAACCATAATACTTTAGTTCCTTTTTGAATTGCTTCTTTTGCAATAGCCTCTGCTTCGCTTGAAGGTCTAAAAACATCAACTATATCGATCTCTTCTTTAACATTATCCAAGCTTTCAACTATTGGTTCACCATTTACAATTTCACCTACAGCAAAAGGGTTTATAGGTATCACTTTATAACCAAAGTTTTGCATATACTTCATGACTACGTTTGCAGGTTTTCTTTTAAGATTTTTTTTATCTTCCCCTTTTTTCTCAGAACTTACGCCAATCATTGCAATGACTTTTGATTTTCTTAAAATGGATTTAATTTGATCGTCGTTCATAATTTAAATTAAAAATAATTATTATTTATTTTTCCAGTTAGGTTTTCTTTTTTGTA
>CACHGV010000014.1 GCA_902579465.1 uncultured Pelagibacteraceae bacterium | reverse complement strand
TGATTTTTATGACTTTTTAACACAATTTTTGTTTATCTAAAAACTTGATTTATAAATTATTTCCAATATAAGCGTCACACTCAACATATAAAAATGTTATTTATTGGGCTTTATTGTCCAATTAGCTATTTGAATTGTTAATATTTTAAGAAGAGAAGTGTGGACGGTTAAGGTTACCAAAATTTGTCGTACACACTTCAAAATTATATAAATATTATTCTTAGTATTTGTATAGAAGCTAGTGTGCGCCGTTTTTAAACTTGAGAGTTTGATCATGGCTCAGAACGTACGCTGGCGGCACGCCTTATACATGCAAGTCGAACGAAGTAGCAATACTTAGTGGCAGACGGGTGAGTAACATGTAGGTATCTACCCTTTGGTGAGGAATAACACGAGGAAACTTGTGCTAATACCTCATAAGTCTTTACGGAGAAAGCTTTATGCGCCGAAGGATGAGCCTGCACTTGATTAGTTTGTTGGTGGGGTAATGGCCTACCAAGACTTTGATCTATAGCTGATCTGAGAGGATGATCAGCCACATTGGGACTGAGACACGGCCCAAACTCCTACGGGAGGCAGCAGTAGGGAATATTGCACAATGGAGGAAACTCTGATGCAGCGATGCCGCGTGAGTGAAGAAGGCCTTTGGGTTGTAAAGCTCTTTCGTCGGGGAAGAAAATGACTGTACCCGAATAAGAAGGTCCGGCTAACTTCGTGCCAGCAGCCGCGGTAATACGAAGGGACCTAGCGTAGTTCGGAATTACTGGGCTTAAAGAGTTCGTAGGTGGTTAAAAAAGTTGGTGGTGAAATCCCAGAGCTTAACTCTGGAACTGCCATCAAAACTTTTTAGCTAGAGTATGATAGAGGAAAGCAGAATTTCTAGTGTAGAGGTGAAATTCGTAGATATTAGAAAGAATACCAATTGCGAAGGCAGCTTTCTGGATCATTACTGACGCTGAGGAACGAAAGCATGGGTAGCGAAGAGGATTAGATACCCTCGTAGTCCATGCCGTAAACGATGTGTGTTAGACGTTGGAAATTTATTTTCAGTGTCGCAGCGAAAGCGTTAAACACACCGCCTGGGGAGTACGACCGCAAGGTTAAAACTCAAATGAATTGACGGGGACCCGCACAAGTAGTGGAGCATGTGGTTTAATTCGAAGATACGCGCAGAACCTTACCAACACTTGACATGTTCGTCGCGACTCTAAGAGATTAGAGTTTTCGGTTCGGCCGGACGAAACACAGGTGCTGCATGGCTGTCGTCAGCTCGTGTCGTGAGATGTTGGGTTAAGTCCCGCAACGAGCGCAACCCTCACTTTTAGTTGCCATCATTTAGTTGGGCACTCTGAAAGAACTGCCAGTGATAAGCTGGAGGAAGGTGGGGATGACGTCAAGTCCTCATGGCCCTTACGTGTTGGGCTACACACGTGCTACAATGGCATTTACAATAGGAAGCAAGGTGGCGACATCAAGCAAATCCTAAAAAGATGCCTCAGTTCGGATTGTACTCTGCAACTCGAGTACATGAAGCTGGAATTACTAGTAATCGCGGATCAGCGCGCCGCGGTGAATACGTTCCCGGGTCTTGTACACACCGCCCGTCACACCATGGGAGTTGGTTCTACCTTAAGGCAAGGTTTAAAACCCTTGACTACGGTATAGTCAGCGACTGGGGTGAAGTCGTAACAAGGTAGCCGTAGGGGAACCTGCGGCTGGATTACCTCCTTTCTAAGGATGATTAAGGATTATTTCTTAATCTAAATAATATAACAGGATAATGTTGACCGTCCTCATTTCTCTTTTTAAAATAGTGTTTCTCCTTTTTGCACAAAAGGGCCGGTAGCTCAGTTGGTTAGAGCACACCCTTGATAAGGGTGGGGTCGAAAGTTCGAGTCTTTCTCGGCCCACCAATTTTCTGGGGGATTAGCTCAGCTGGGAGAGCGCCTGATTTGCATTCAGGAGGTCAGCGGTTCGATCCCGCTATCCTCCACCAAGAGACACTTAGCTATTTTATTCGTAAATATTTTATAATTATTATCAATATCTATATCCGATTATTCAAAGTTTTGAATAATCAATCAATATTCGAATAGATGAATATTAAAAAAATTTGATTCAACACAGAATTTTTTTCTGTGCATAAATCAAGCGTTTAAGGGCGTGTGGCGGATGCCTTGGCACTGAAAGCCGATGAAGGACGTGGTATACTGCGATAAGTTACGGGGAGCTGTATGCAAGTTTTGATCCGTAAATTTCCGAATGGGGAAACCCACCACTTTATGTGGTACTTTAGATTGAATACATAGATTTAAAGAGACAACCTGGAGAACTGAAACATCTAAGTAACCGGAGGAAAAGAAATCAATTGAGATTCCGTTAGTAGTGGCGAGCGAAAGCGGAACAGGCCAGTAGATTTGTTAAAAAAATTTGAATAGTTTGGAAAAACTAACCACAGAGGGTGATAGTCCCGTATGAGTAATGTTTAACAAATTTCTTGAGTAAAGCGGGACACGTGAAATCCTGCTCGAATATAGGGGGACCACCCTCTAAGCCTAAATACTCTTCAGTGACCGATA
The DNA here is from genome assembly GCA_902579465.1 of uncultured Pelagibacteraceae bacterium. GTDB lineage: Bacteria > Pseudomonadota > Alphaproteobacteria > Pelagibacterales > Pelagibacteraceae > Pelagibacter. Next base: position 10,634 of record CACHGV010000014.1, on the reverse strand, counting down.
GTGAACTAGTACCGTGAGGGAAAGGTGAAAAGAACCCCTATTAGGGGAGTGAAATAGAACCTGAAACCGCATGCCTACAATCAGTCGAAGCTCTTTTTAGAGTGACGGCGTACCTTTTGTATAATGGGTCAGTGACTTAATTTATAAAGCAAGCTTAAGCCATCTAGGTGTAGGCGTAGCGAAAGCAAGTCTTAATAGGGCGATTAGTTTTATGAATTAGACCCGAAAACGAATGAGCTTACCATGAGCAGGTTGAATGCAAGGTAACACTTGCTGGAGGACCGAACCAGTTGACGTTGAAAAGTCTTTGGATGACTTGTGGTAAGGGGTGAAAGGCCAACCAAATTCGTAGATAGCTGGTTTTCCGCGAAAACTATTTAGGTAGTGCGTTGAATAAATATGCGTTTAGAGGTAGAGCACTAAATGGGCTAGGGGGAAGAGATTCTTACCAAACCTAATAAAACTCCGAATGCTGAACGTAGTTCTTCAACAGACAGACTGTGGGTGCTAAGGTCCATGGTCGAGAGGGAAAGAGCCCAGACCACCAGATAAGGTCCCAAAATTGTGATTAAGTGTGAAAGGATGTGGAAATTCCATAACAGCCGGGAGGTTGGCTTAGAAGCAGCCATCCTTTAAAGATAGCGTAACAGCTCACCGGTCTAATAGAGTTTCTGCGCCGAAGATGTAACGGGGCTAAAATCACATACCGAATCTGTGGGTTTATAAAGTCTTTGGACTTTGTAAGCGGTAGCGGAACGTTCTGTAAGCCTGTAAAGGGATACCCGTGAGGGATCCTGGAGGTATCAGAAGTGCGAATGCTGACATGAGTAACGATAAAAGAAGTGAAAAACTTCTTCGCCGAAAATCCAAGGGTTTCTGCGCAAGGTTAATCCGCGCAGAGTTAGTCGGCCCCTAAGGCGAGGGCGAAAGCCGTAGTCGATGGAAATAAGGTTAATATTCCTTAACCTGATGGAAGTGACGGATTTTGTAAGTTGTGTGTTCTTAATGGATTGAACATGCCGCGAAAAAGTCCCAGGAAATAGCTCCATCATAAGACCGTACCCTAAACCGACACAGGTGGATTAATAGAGTATATTTAGGCGCTTGAGAGAATGATGTTGAAGGAACTCGGCAAAATGCTTCCGTAACTTCGGAATAAGGAAGACCTTTTTTTGGGCAACCATTGAAGGGTGGCACAAGCTAGGGAGAAGCGACTGTTTATCAAAAACACAGGGCTCTGCTAACACGTAAGTGGATGTATAGGGTCTGACGCCTGCCCGGTGCTGGAAGGTTAATGCGATGGGTGCAAGCTCATTTCTGAAGCCCCAGTAAACGGCGGCCGTAACTATAACGGTCCTAAGGTAGCGAAATTCCTTGTCGGGTAAGTTCCGACCTGCATGAATGGCGTAACGATTTCTCCGCTGTCTCCAACATCAACTCAGTGAAATTGAATTCTCCGTGAAGATGCGGAGTTCGCGTAGTTAGACGGAAAGACCCCGTGCACCTTTACTGCAACTTTACATTGGTGTTAGAAAAAACATATTTAGTATAGGAGGGAGACATTGAAGCGATGGCGTCAGTTATCGTGGAGTCACCAGTGAAATACCTCTTTTGTTTTTTTTGACATCTAACTGATAGCCGTTATCCGGCATCAAGACATTGTATGGTGGGTAGTTTGACTGGGGCGGTCGCCTCCCAAATAGTAACGGAGGCGTGCGAAGGTAAGCTCAGAACGGTCAGAAATCGTTCGTAGAGTGCAATGGCATAAGCTTGCCTGACTGTGAGACTGACAAGTCGAGCAGAGACGAAAGTCGGTCATAGTGATCCGGTGGTTCTGAGTGGAAGGGCCATCGCTCAACGGATAAAAGGTACGCCGGGGATAACAGGCTGATACTGCCCAAGAGCTCATATCGACGGCAGTGTTTGGCACCTCGATGTCGGCTCATCACATCCTGGGGCTGGAGCAGGTCCCAAGGGTTTGGCTGTTCGCCAATTAAAGTGGTACGTGAGCTGGGTTCAGAACGTCGTGAGACAGTTCGGTCCCTATCTGCTATGCGTGTAGAAGAATTGAGAGGAGCTGTCCCTAGTACGAGAGGACCGGGATGGACGTACCACTGGTGGACCGGTTGTAGCGCCAGCTGCAGTGCCGGGTAGCTAAGTACGGAAGAGATAACTGCTGAAAGCATCTAAGCGGGAAACTCACCTCAAAACTAGTTCTTCCTATAGAGCCGTGGTAGACCACCACGTTGATAGGCTGGATGTGGAAGCGCAGTAATGCGTGCAGCTGACCAGTACTAATAGCTCAATTGGCTTGATTTATGCACTGAAAAAAATTTCATTAAAATATAGATATATTACTTAAATTATTTTTTCAAATTTTTCTTCTTTACTGTCCAATCTCTGAACTATATTAGTTCAATTATTGAACAATAAAAATTAATAGTAGTAATGGGCAATATTAATGATCATTTTGAAGTTTTAAGAAAAATTCAAAAGAAACCTAAGACTACTCAAAGAGAATTAGCAGAAGAATTAGGGTTTAGTTTAGGGAAACTAAATTATTGCATGAAAGCACTTCAACACAAAGGTTTTATTGCAATTCAAAATTTTAGAAGAAATCCAAAAAAAATTAATTATTTTTATACTCTAACTCCAAAAGGTAATGAGCATAAATTTAACCTGACCTTAAAATTTATGAAAAAAAAATGCAAGAATATGATGAATTAAAAAAAGAGATAAATGACAAGAAGCAAAGTGTGAATATTAAATGATAGATCAATGAAGTTTTCAATAATTATACCTTGTTTTAATAGAGAGAAATTAATTTCAAGAAGTATCAGAAGTGCGTTACATCAGAGCAATATAGATAGGACCAAATATGAAATAATTGTAATTGATGATTGTAGTACAGATAAATCTTTAGAAAAGATTCAAGAGTTCGATAGCATTATCAAAATAATTAAGAATAAAAAAAATTTAGGTTTATCAAAGTCAAGAAATAAGGCCATTAAAGTTTCAAAAGGGAAATATATCTTAATGTTGGACTCAGATGATTATATAGCTGAAAATTTTTTGCATTTCATGGGAAGTTTTCTTGATTCTAATTCTAGCTGGGATGCTGCGGCAAGTGACTACAGTAAAGTAAACTTGAAAGGTAAAATATTAAAAAGATATGAATTTTCTAAAAATCCTATTGCTTGTGGAATATTGTATAGAAGAAAAAGTATTTTTGACGTTGGCCTTTATAATAATAAATTTCGAGTTCTAGAAGATAAAGAGTTTAGATTAAAGTATTCAAAAAAGTTTAAAATTGGTTATGTCAATCTACCACTTTATAGATACACAATGCACAAAAAAAATCTTACAAAAAATAAAAATGAGATTAAAAAATATTCTAATCTATTAAAAAAAATATGATAAATAAATTTGGTCCTTTAAAACTTTATACTTATAAGCCAACTGTTATTGCAGAAGCAGGAGTCAACCACGGATGTAATTTATCATTAGCAAAAAGATATATAGAAACTGCAAAAAAGTCAGGTGTTGATGCGATCAAATTCCAAACCTATAAGGCCGAACTGCTAGCTGCAAAAAAAAGCCCTGCATATTGGAACATAAAAAAAGAAAAAATAAGTAATCAATTTAATCTTTTTAAACGGTTAGATAAATTTAATTATAAAGATTATTACTCTCTTTATAAAAAAAGTTTGAAAGAAAAGATTATTTTTATGTCTACATTTTTTGACACAGAAAGTGTCGATAAGTATGATAAACTCATAAAAATTTATAAAATTTCATCATCAGATATAAACAATATTCCTTTAGTAAGAAAAATTGGTTCTAAAAAAAAACATGTGATAATTTCAACTGGTGCTGCAAATATAAAGGAAATAAAGAGTGCAATAAAAAATCTTAGTTTGCCAGAAAATAAAATCTGTATTATGCATTGTGTACTAAAATATCCTACAGAAGATAGATTTGCTAATTTAAATTATATTAAAAAATTAAAACAAATATTTCCTAATCACATTATAGGTTACTCTGACCACACAAACAGTGATCTTGGCTTAACTTCAGTTCAATTAGCATATTCTCTAGGTGCTCAAATAATAGAAAAACATTTTACTCACAATAAATTATTAAAAGGTAATGATCATTATCATTCTATGGACAAAAACGATTTAGAAATTTTTAACAAAATTATGCATAGAAAAAGGGACCTAGCTGGTTCTGGAATTAAAAATTTAAAAGATGAGATAAATAGTATTAAATTTGCTCGCAGAAGTCTATTTGCAAAAAAAAACATTAAAGAGGGCGAATTGTTTTCTGAAAAAAATTTAATAGCCCTCAGACCAGGAACAGGCACTTCAGTTTCTAAATGGGATAAGTATATTGGGAAAAAATCAAAAAAAAGATATGTAAAAGAAGAAATGATTTTTTAATGAATAAAAAAAAAATCAAAAGTGTTAAATTTAATAACAGTTATTTTCTCAAAAGAAATTTAAATGATAAAAAAAGACTAAAATCTTTTTTGTATGAAAGAGATTTTATTAAAAAATTTGTTAGTTTAAATACCAAAGTATGTGATATTGGTTGTTCAACAGGTGAATTTTTAAAATTTATAAATTGGACCGGTAAAAAATATGGAATGGAAGTAAATAAAAGAGCTATAGCCTTAGCAAAAAAAAATAATATTAAATTTAATCACAATGTTTTAAATAAAAAAAATTATTTCAATGTAATAATATTTAGAGGAACAGTTCAGCATGTAGATCAACCTTTTTTTTATTTACAGAAATCTTATGAAGCATTAAAAAAAGGTGGCTATTTGTTTATTTTAGCAACACCAAATATTTCATCTGTTTACTATAGACTTTTTCAAACATTACCTGCATTAGATGAAAATAGAAATTTTTATTTACCATCATTTAGTAATTTAAAAAAAATCAGTGAGATTTACGGTTTTAAGTTTATCGAAGTAAATTATCCTTATTTAAAAAGTGGTTATGAAAATATTTTTTTTGATTATCTAATTTTTACCTTAAAAATTTTTGGACTTTTTAAAAAAAAAAATATTAGTTTCCCAGGCAATATGATGAACTTAGTTTTCAAAAAATAAATGAGTATAAAAAAATTAATAACGACCATATACAAGATACCAAGATCTCTTGCAGGCCCAGGAAATAGAAAAACATTAAAAATTTTATCTAATTTTTGTAATAACAGGATAAAAGTTAAATCTTTTAAATCAAATACTAAGTTTAATAATTGGAAAATTCCTCAAGAATGGATAGTAAAAAAAGGTATCATTTTAGATAAAAATAAAAATAAAATAATTGATTACAATAGGAATAACTTAGAGCTAGTTGTAAATTCTGAATCATTTAAAGGGTATATTTCAAAAAAAAAATTAATTAAAAAAATATTTACCTTAAAAGAAAGTCCTAATGCGATACCTTATGTTACAAAATATTATTCTAAAAATTTTTGGGGTGTTTGTATGAAATATAAGGATTTTCAAAAGCTTGAAGATACCAAATACTTTGTAGAGATTGATACAAAAAAAAAAAATGGAAAAATGAATTATGGAGAATATTTTATTAAAGGCAAATCTCGTTTGGAAATAGTTTTTTCTACTTATATATGTCACCCTCAGATGGCTAACAATGAATTATCTGGACCGGTTGTTATGGCTTTACTTATTAACAAAATTGAAAAATTTTTAATAAAAAATAAAGAGTTAAATTTTTCCTATAGATTTTTATTTTTACCTGAAACAATTGGTTCTATTGCTTATATAAGTTCAAATTTTAGAAAACTAAAGAAATATGTCCACGCGGGATACATTATTACTTGTGTTGGCACTAAATCTAAATTTAAATTAGTTCTTTCACCGAAAGGTAATTCTATTTCAGACATTATTGCCAAACAAACATTAACAAAGAAACTAAATAAAAACTGGGAAACTAGATCTTTTCTTGAACGAGGTAGTGATGAAAGGCAGTGGTGTTCACCAAAAGTTAATCTACCATTTAGTTCAATATGTAGATCAAAGTATGGAGAATATAAAGAGTACCATACCTCTTTGGATAATCTCAATTTTATTTCAATACAAGGTATTAAAGAGAGCCAAAATTTATATTTTGAGATATTCAAAAATTTTGAGGAGTCAAAATTTTATTTTTCTAATTCAATAGGAGAACCAAAATTGGATATTTATGGTCTATATCCAAAAATAAGCACTCTTAAAACCAGAAAAAAAATTAGAAATTTAATGAATATAATCGCGTTTTGTGATGGAAAAAATAATGAATATTCAATAGCTGAAAAGAGCAAACTAAAGATTAATTACGTCAAAAAAATTTTAAAAAACTTGACTGATAAAGGAATATTGAGAGAACAGAAAAGACAGTATGATTAAAGAATTTTGTAAAATTAAAATTTTGATGAAAATGGACTTTTGACACTTAAATCTATTCTATTAAAATAAAATTTTAGCAGAAAGATAATTTGATTTAGTTTTAATGTATATAAATAATCAAGATCGATTTAAAATATATGAATAGAAAAAAAAAATTTGTTACTTTAGGGTTAATACCAGCTAGAGGTGGATCTAAAGGAATTAAAAATAAAAATTTAAAACTATTGAATGGAAAACCTTTAATAGCTCACACTATAGAAGCTGCTTTAAAATCTAAATTGGATAGAGTAGTTGTTGCGACGGATAGTAAAAAAATAAGAGAAGTTGCAATTAAGTATGGTGCTGAATGTCCATTCATGAGACCAAAAAAAATCTCAAAGGATAATTCACACGCTTTTGAAATTTATAAATACACACTCAATTGGTTAAAAAAAACAGAGAATTATGTACCAGATGCATTGTGTACCATGTTGTGCACAACACCCTTTAGAAAACCAAAAATAATTAATGAATGTTTAATGAAATTAAAATCTAATAAATATGATTGGGTTTTTTCAGTAAACGAGTTTGAACATCATCCTTATAGAGCCATGGTTTTAGTTAATCACAAAATGAGACCACTATTTAATGTAAAAAACAAAAAATTGTGGGAAAATAGACAGAAATTACCCTTGTTATACAGGTTTAATGGTGGAGTTATAAGTTGTTTATCAAAAAACGTTGATCAAAATAAAGAATACAATATTGATAATTTCAAATATAAAAATACTAGAGTTGGCTATGTAATTATGAGAAAAAGAGACGCTATTGATATTGATGAACCAATTGATTTAGAATTTGCAAATTATATGATCAAAAATGAAAATTGATATAGTGTGATAGTATCGCATAAATCAAAATGAAAATTTTTTAATTTCCTCTATTTTGGAACACCATAAGAAATTATAATTTGATAACGAATCGTAAAGTTTTTTTGTTGTAGTTTTCAAATTTCATAATTTTTGAAACTTCATTTAAACTTATAACTTTTGTTCTTTTTGATAATTGTTGTATTAGTTTTTTTGACTTAAATGTCTTTAATATTTTTTTTCTTTCATTTGCACCAGAGCTTTCAGCATTAATACCTATTAACTCTACACCTCTTAAAATTAAAGGTAAAATATTAATTTTCGAAATATTTCCTAAAATATTTCCAATGGATAAAAGAATACCTTTTTTAACTATATATTTAAGACAAATAGAAATTATATCACCTCCTAAATTTTCAAAAACAACTGAATATTTTTCATTTAAAAGAGGAAAGTTTGGTGTTTTAACAAAATTTTTAATATTATGTATTTTTGTTACACCCATTTTTTTTAGAATTGTATTATTTTCTTTTTTCGAGGTTACCACTTCGATATTTATACCAATATTTGCTAGTAAAAGTATTGTAAACATCCCCACATTACTAGTTGCTCCAGTTACTAACACAGGCTTTTTTTTATATTTTAAAATTTTACTTAATGACTTATTTACAGCTTTTATGGCTGTAAAACCCGAAGTACCAATCATCATAACTTCTTTTGTTGTCAACCCTTTTGGTAGTTTTTCAACCCAGTCATCTGGTACAGTAATATATTCTGAAAAAGACCCTTTTGTGTTAACACCAAGAGGACGAGCTACTATAAATATTTTTTCACTTTTTTTAAATTTTTTTGAATTCGAATAGTATATAATACCAGATGCATCTATACCTGGAGTATGAGGAAATTTTTTAACTAAACCACCATTCCCTTTAAACATTAAAAAATCTTTATAATTTAAATTTGTATATTCTACTTTAATTATGACGTAATTTTTTTTTACATCTTCTTTTTTTAATATGTTATTTTTTATTATTTTATTTGTAATCTTATTTTTTTCAGTCTTTATTATATTTATAGAAGTATACTTAATTGGAAAAATCTTTCTTTTCATTTTGTCGATATAAAATAATTGTAATTTCCAGTGGCGACCTTTATTTTTTTCATATTTTTAACGATAGCTGATGTTTCTACTTTCAATTTTGTTATTTTGTGTATCTTAATTTCTATACTTAAGGTCGTAGGTTTATCAACTTTAGAATAAAAGTTTGTTTTACTGCTAGTCACTAGACAATTTTTATCTTCGAATTTTTTACTTGAGTAAAGTGTAGCCACTATTGTTTGAAGCATTGCTTCCTCTATTAATGTGCCTGGCATCATTGGTTGATTAATGAAGTGACACTTAAAAAACCATGAATTTTTACTAACTTTTTTGATCCCTATCGCTGATCTCAAATCTAAAATTTTTTTAATATTATCAATCATTAAGAACGGTTTGGTAATATTTGTCAATTTTGTAATTTCTTTTCTATTTAATTTTTTCATTAAATTCCTATAGTTCTTGACAAGGTTGAAATTATATCAACTCCATCCCATTCTGGCGTTATATCAAAAGCTCTACCTATTGGTACAATTCTGTCAATTCCTTTTATTTGGTTTTTTATAATAAATTTTTTTATTTTATCAAAATCAGTCCCATAATAAGTAACTGTTTGTAATTTCTCTGATATATATTTTTGTAAATAATTTATGTTAGGCAGATCAATTTCAAAAAAAGTTCCAAAATTTACATTTTCAAAATTACCAAATTTTTTTTTTTTATTTTTTAATTTAATTAATTTAAAATCTTTTATGTCTGCTTTAAATATTCTATTTTTACCTAAAGTATAATTCATTAAACTCGAAATCTTTTTATTAGCAGCTGAGAGATCTAAGTTATATTCATTATTTACTATCTTGCTTAGTTCAAACCAAAATTTTTTTTTAGCAATATTATTTTTACCTAGCCAAAAAATGCTATTTGGTGATGAGCAACCAAATTGATCCATTGTATATGTATCATTATAAAATTTTCTTGTTAAAATCGCCAAGTCTCTAGAGCTTAATTTTCCTACTTTATTTGAATCAATTACTGATATTGAAAATCTATCAGCAAATGCAAGATCTATGCATCTAGGTTTTGTTACAAACCTTTTAAATTTATTTATAGTATTATCTCCACCCCAAATTATTCTTGCATCTACAGATTTAGAAAGTTCAGAAGATATCATGTCTGAGTTTTCATACTTTATTAGTACTAGTTTTTTAAAACTTTCCTTATAAATTTTTTTTTTGGCTAAATTTTTTAAGATTGCACACAATATTTTTACTTGATGGAAATTTTTACTAGGAAGTCTAATTATATTATTATTACCTGATAATAGACCAAAAACCATGGAGTATGCAAAATTCGTTGGTACATTTGACGGAGTTATGTGCAATACAGAACCACGTCCCATCCTATTTTTCAAAAAACTATAATTATTAAATATTGTTTTTATATTGCTGGCTCTACACCAAAACCCAAAAGCAATTAAATCAGGAAATTGTTTGCATTTATTACTTTTTAAAATTTTTTTTGATATTTCATTTAATAATAAAATTATATTTTTATTAAAAATGTCATATGGACTATCTTTTAAATTGTGGTTTCCAACTATAATTTTTATTTTCTTATTATTTTTAAGTGACGTCACTACAACCTCTTAGCTCAACGTTAGGTACCCGACCCAAAACTGTAAAATATTTTCCTTTTCTTCCACATTTACAATTGTCAATACCATGAATTTTACCTATATCCTCTGTTAAAATGTTATGTCCAGGATAACTTAAGGGCAATAAAGAGAGTGTTTGTATTAGACCAGCTTCATTAATTTTACAAATTCCTAGTTTAGAATTTCTTATAAATATGTCTGAAAAAGTTGAGCAATGGAAATATCCTTCTTCACATTCTAAAAATACAGAACCAGTCTGCTCAATCATACCATAATAGTTATAGACATTCTTTAGGCCAAATACATTTTTAATTTCATGTTTAAATTTTTGATTATCTACTCGCAATTTATGCATTTTTTTCCATCCACCACCATGGACCAGTATTCCTTGGTTTTTTTCAAATTTAATTTTTCTTTTTTTTGCTTCATTTAAAAAATTAAACCATATTGAGCTAGTAAAGCCAAAAATAACAAATTCTTTATTTTTATTATTTCTTAAGTAGTTTTTTAAAATAGAAAAATTTACCTTGTTTTCTTTATTTAAAATAAAATAATTTTTTTTACAAAGTTGACCAAACCCTTTTATAGCAGCACCTTTTGCAGACATAGATTCTT
>CACHGV010000013.1 GCA_902579465.1 uncultured Pelagibacteraceae bacterium | reverse complement strand
ATGCTTGGAGAAAATATTGCTAGTGCAATTATAATAAAAAGTGGTGAGGCATGTTCAGAAAATGATGTTTTAGAATATGCTCAAGAAAAACTTGCTAAGTTTAAAATACCAAAAAAAATTTTTTTTGTTGAAGAAATTCCAAAAGGAGCAACTGGTAAATTACAAAGAAATGTTTTAGCAAAAAAATTTGGTTTAAATAATTAATGACAAAAGTTTGTATATTTGGCGCAGGATCTATTGGTGGATATTTAGCTGCATGTTTAAGTAAAAATAATATTGATTTATCACTTATAGCTAGAGGTCCACACAAAAAAGCTATACAAGAGAATGGTTTAACATTAATTAAAAAAGATAAAACAGAAAACTTTAAATTAAATGTAACAGATGATCCCAAAGAACTTGGAATTCAAGATTTTATTTTTATTTCAGTAAAAGCTCATGCAATTTCTAATATAGTTGAGTCTATTCAAAGCTTAATTGGAGAAAATACAACTATAATATCTGCTGTAAATGGCATACCTTGGTGGTATTTTTATAAAGCTAACACAGGAACAAACTTAGATGAGAAACATATAGATAGTGTAGATCCTGATGGTAAAATTTGGAATTCCTTAAAACCCTCGAGGGCTATTGGATGTGTAGTTTATCCAGCAGCTGAAATTACTGAACCTGGTGTTATTAAACACAACGGTGGTGAAAGATTTACATTAGGCGAACCTGATGGATCAAAATCAGAAAGACTTAAAATTATTGCAGACTTATTAATTGCAGGAGGTTTAAAAGCACCACAAAAAAGCAACCTAAGAGATGAAATATGGATAAAACTCTGGGGTAATTGTTCATTTAATATTGTGAGTGCACTACATGATAAATCTTTGGATGAAATTGGTAACGACCCAGAATTATTAAACACCGTAAGAAAATTGATGGAAGAATGTCAGTTAGTAGGAGAGAAAATAGGCGTAAAATTCAACGTTTCAATCGATCAAAGAATTAAAGCTGCTGTCTCTATTATTGGTCACAAACCCTCGACAACGCAAGACTTACATGCAAGACGTCCTTTAGAAATAGATCCAATTATTGGATCAATAATTGAAATTGGAAATAAAATTAATGTAAAAACCCTTACATTAAAAACTGAGTATAACAAATTAAAAGACAAAGCAGAAAGACTTAGTTTATATCAAAGGACAAATATAATTGAACAGATTACAAGTTAATCAAAAATTGAGAGAAATATCTCTGTGTACTGAATTACATTTTGAAACATAAATTGCTTGCTCTTTTGTAAGTTTTTGTTGTAACCTCAATCCAATAGTTTCACTTAATACAGTTAAGTGATTATTTATCCTATCCATATATTTTTTGTCAAATTCATTTCTCCAACTTACTTCTTGATCAAAATGTGCATAAGTATCACTAGCTATTTTTTGAATTTGTTCTGGATCTTTTTCATCTTCATCCATTATAGTTATTAGATAGTCTAATTTATCTGCAAATTCATCTGATCCAGAAATCTCTCCTACTTTATCAAACATATTATCAATATGATCAATAGCATCTAAATAGCCTCTATTATCAATTTTAGATTTAAGAATTTGAATGTCTTCATTTAATTCTTCAAATTTTTCAGCATCTAAAATAAATAATTTTATCAACATTAAATCATCGTATGCATTGTCTGCAGTTTTACGATATTTTTTTACTGCTAAGTTTTTTGCTTTATTAATCTTGTTAAATTCATCATTTTTAGATTTCCAATCTTTAGAAATTGAGTTTGCTATATCGTCAATTTCAAGTTTTGTGTTCTCAATTCTTTGTTCAATTTTATTTTTTTCAGAAACCTCATCATCATCTAAATTTCTAATTTCAGCTTTAAATTTATCTATTTTTTTATTGAGTTTAAAAATTTTCTTTTGTTTTTTTCTCGTTTTGAAATGCAAATCTCGATAGTCAACAGCATAATCATTGTAAATAGCTTCGGCACTTTTTACATCATCAACTAATTCAAATGTATAATTTGAATTATCAACATGACGTTGGAAATAACTTAACTTATCGGCTGGTAAATTTGCAAGTATTATTGAATCAAAATCATCTATGCTATTCTTTATTTCATCTGCGTTGTTTGTATATTTTGCAAATTTATATTCTTGCAAACAATACTGAAGTTTTGGATTCATGGGAGGAGGTGCAACATTTGAAGTCAGATAAACTCTATTTGGAAGATAATTCACAAGACTTGGATAAGAACCTACAATTGCTAGGCCAATGAGTTGTAAAATTATAAATGGAACAACACCTTTCCAAATATCTAATGTTTGTACCACTTTTGGAGCAACACCTTTTAAATAAAATAAGGCAAAACCAAAAGGGGGAGTTAAAAAAGATGTTTGTAAATTAACACCAATCATAACACCTAACCAGACCGCTGTAACATTTGCTCCTGTCTCAGCTAATAATATAGGTGCAATTATTGGAACAACCACAACAGCGATTTCAATAAAATCTAAAAAGAACCCAAGTAAGAATATTACAATCATGACAACTACAAACTGAGTCCAAAAGCCACCAGGTAAATCTTGAAGGAAGTCTCTTACTAATTCTTCACCACCAAATGCTCTAAATCCTGATGTAAGCATGGCAGCACCTAATAGAATAATAAATACCATCGAAGTTGTAACGCATGTTTCAGTTACTACTTCTTTAAGAACATTTTCTGTTTTATATGTTCTCCAAAAACTCCATGCTATTCCATAAACCAAAGTGATTACAAAAATACCAGTTATATAAATTGCTCCTAAATCTCTTTCTTCTATATTTTTTATGTTAAGTTCATAATTTGATGCAAAAAAAGTAATGGGTATTAATGATCCAATTATCATTATAAGTGGATAGAAGGCACTTTTCTTACCTTGAAATAGACGGTAACCCGCCATTAATGTTGCTCCAATTGCTCCTATAGAACCAGCTTGGTTCACAGTTGCAATACCCATAAGAATCGATCCTAAAACAGCAAAAATTAGTGCAAGTGGAGGAATAATTATAACAATAACTCTCATCCAAAATTTGAAATCAAACTTACCTTTAAATGGAACAGGTGGTGCAACTCCTTTTTTTATTCTTGCATAAAAAAATACATAGATCATATATAAAGCTACAAGAACTAATCCTGGTAAAAGTGCTCCAAGGAACATGTCACCGGCACTAGATGAACCTACTCTAAATTCACCTGGCATGTTAAATTCTCCTGTTAAAGCTTTATAGTCGTTCTGCCTCATATTATTGGCAACATCTGATGCGCTCGCTAATTGGTCCGCTATGATAATCAATACAATCGATGGAGGTATAATCTGTCCTAGAGTTCCAGAGGAGCAAACAATTCCACTTGCAAGTTTTCTGTCATAATTGTTGTTTAACATTGTAGGTAATGAAATTAATCCCATTGCAATGACTGTTGCTCCAACAATACCTGTGGTTGCAGCTAATAATGCACCAACAAATATTACCGAAATACCTAAACCACCAGGTATCGGGCCAAATAATTGACCCATAGTTATTAATAAATCCTCAGCAATTTTTGATTTTTGAAGCATAATTCCCATAAAAATAAATAAGGGAATTGCAATTAAAGTGTCGGTCTCAACGTCCCAGTAATTACTTCTAAAATTTGTGATACCAGCAACAAGCCATTCAGTTGGACCATCCACAGCAAAATAAGCATCAACATCACCAGCAAAAATATACCCAAAAAAAGCTGCTAAACCGATAGATATGATAGCTGAACCAGGAAGAGCAAAGGCAACTGGATATCCTGAAGCTAGAGCTGCAATCATAATTAAAACTAATATAGCTAAAAAAAATAATTCCATTATTGGCTTTCCATATTTTCAATACTAACTTTATTTGTTTTATCTACCTTTGAAATATTTATCTCTTCATCATTTTGCAGAAGTTTGTGGCTACTGCTCATAAAATAACTTGTGAATTGTAACAACATCGTAACTGCAAAAACTCCTAAATAAACAGCCATTAAATAAAGTAGATATAGTCCGTTAGAACCTTGCTGAGTTACTTCAAAAGCAACTACTGGTCCGTTAATAATACTTGCCTTACCGTTTAAACCATAAAAAATAACTATTAAACAAAGTGGTACTCCAAGAAGTGCTGAACCTATCGAATTTGTCCATGCTTTTTTTCTCTCACTAAATGAAGAGTAAAGGACATCTACTCTTACATGTCCTTCATGTATTAGAGCATATGCACTTGCAAATAGATATAGCGCTGCATACCAAAATCTTACAAGATCTCCCTGAAAAGCTTGCTCATAAGAAAATATAAATCTTGATAATACTATTACAAATTCACTTAGTACGACTAGAACTGCAAGCCAAATAAATCCGACTGATTTTGTAAAATAACCAATTATGAAAGATCCTAAAATAATTGGGAAATGTATAAATGTGATTCTTTCAGGGGCTTTAACCATAAAAGCTTTGACCTCAGGACTGAAAATAGCTTCCCATAGTCTTTCTACAACCATGAATGAAATTATAAAATCAGCAACACCAACTAGAAATACAGCCCAAAAAGATGATCTAACTAAATATGCAGAAAATTTTGATAATATTTCTGAATCATGTTCCAGTGTCTGAGAATATGTTTTAAAAACGTATAAAATAACTCCAACAATACAAATCAAATAAATTCCAATTTGCAAATAACCATAATTTAATTCTGATCCTTGAAGAGCTTTTTGTTTAAAACCAAATAATTCGTAATGAGAAAAAATTTTTTTTACTCCTGGCCAGTCGACCCAAACTGTAAGAACATTATTTATTAAAAACGCTAGGGTAAAAGCTAACACAGAGTAGCTTAAAATTCTTAAATAACGTGCTGTGATCTTACTTTCGGAATCCATAGGTTTTTTTTAATACTAAAAATTTACTTTTATTGAAACTAAAAAAAAGGGCCCAATTAAGGGCCCTTTTAATTACATAAAAGACGTAATTACATTCCTAGCACTCTGTTTCTTTGCTGAATGTAAGGTGAGTCTGATAGGTTTGTCCAAGCACCAATTTCTTTTCTAGCTTTTAAGAAACTTGTGTGGATTCTCTCAGCGAGACCACTACTTGCTCTAGTTTCCTCAAAAACTTCCTCTGCTGCTTTTCCAAAACCATCGTAAACTTTATCACTAAACTTCTCTAGTTTAACACCATGGTCGTTTATCAATCTAGCTAATGCTGCTCCGTTTTTAGCATTGTACTCTGACATCATAACGTCGTTTTCAGTAGATGCACAAGCTTCGATTAACAACTGATCTGATTTTGATAAACTTGTAAACCAAGATTTATTACATCCACAAGCTAACATTGAACCAGGTTCATGCATTCCAGGATAGTAGTAGTATTTAGCTGCTTCTTGGAATTTCATTGCTTCATCATTCCATGGACCAACCCATTCTGTTGCATCAATTGCACCAGACACTAAGTTTTCATAAATTTGTCCACCAGGAAGTGAAACTGGAGATCCTCCAAGTTTACCAATAACTTGACCACCTAATCCAGGCATACGCATTTTTAAACCTTTAAAGTCATTTGGACTTCTGATTTTTTTGTTAAACCATCCACCCATTTGAACTCCTGTATCACCACACATGAAGTTTTTTAGACCAAATTTATCTGCTAATTCATCCCATAATTGTTGACCACCAGCAAATCTGATCCAAGCATTCATTTCTGTGTAAGTGAAACCGAAAGGTACTGCAGTGAAGTAACCCCAAGCAGGATCTTTTTTCACCCAGTAATAGTCTGCAGCATGATACATTTGAGAGTTACCTGAAGCAACTTCATCAAATGAGTCAAATGCCTTAACTCTTTCGTTAGCAGCGTAGTAAGTAACTTGAATTCTTCCATCACTTACATCACCAATTCTTTGCGCAAATCTTTGTGCACCAGTACCTAGACCTGGGAAATCTCTTCCCCAAGTTGCTACCATTGAAACTTCAATTCTGTCTTTGGCAACAGCTGGAGCAGACAAAGATGATGCAGCTACAGCGGCAACACCTGTTGCAGCAGCAGCTTTAAAGAACTTACGTCTTGAAGGTGTTTTTTTTACCTTCATTAGTTTTTTGTCTTTAATCATTTATTTCTCCTCTATAGTTAATTAACTAATGATAATTAAACATAAATGTAACTTAGAGTCATTTTAAAAATTAGGACAAATAGGTTAAATACAACTTGAGATTGTTAATTGACTTTGTTTTTACAATTTCCTGTCTTAAAGTACTCATCTAAGTTATCTATAGCCAAATTTGCCATGGCTGTTCTAGTTTCCTTTGTAGCACTGCCTAAATGAGGAAGTATAAATGCACTTTTATGTTTGTAGTAGCCTTTATTTAAGTTTGGCTCGTTTTTATAAACATCTAACCCAACTGCATAAACTTTTCTTCTATCCAGTGCATCAACCATTGCCTCGTCTTCAATTATGTCACCTCTTGCAACATTAGTAACAATTGCACCCTTTGGTAAATATTCGATTGTATCTTTATTAATCATATCAATTGTCTCTTTTGATGCTGGACAACATATAGACAACACATCCGATACAGATAAAAGATCTTTTAAATTATCATGATAAATTGCACCTTGTTCTTTTTCCTCACTAAGTTTTGATCTGTTATGATAATGAATTATCATTCCAAGAGATTTAGCAACTTTAGCAATTTTTTGTCCTATTCTTCCCATTCCTAAAATACCTAACCTTGTGCCTGTTAATTGTTTTCCAATTAATAAATCTGCTGACCAAACCCATCCACCTTCTCTAGCTCTTTCAATTCCCTCAGAAGCTCTTCTGCAAGCACCAAGAATTAAAAGAACTCCTATTTCTGCTGTTGCATCAGTTAAAACGTCTGGAGTATTAGTTACGGCTATTCCTCTATTTTTTGCTGCTTCTAAATCAATATTTCCAAATCCAACTGCAAAGTTAGAAAGTATTTTGACAGAGTCTGGTAATTTATTGATTGTATCAGCATCAAGCTTATCTGTTAAAGCCGATAGTATACCATCACAGCCTTCACTCATTTCAATTAATTTTTTTTGTGAATATAGTTCATCGTTAAGATTTAAATTTGCATCAAAGATTTCTTTTGCTTTATCCTCACAAGATCTTAACAATCTTCTGGTGACCAATATTTTTTTCATTAAGTTAGATTAATTTAAATCAAAAATTTTACCAGGATTCATTATATTATTTACATCTATTGATCGTTTAATAGACTTCATGACTGGTACATTATCCGGATGTTCCCTTAGTAAGTAATGTTTTTTTTGAAGTCCTATACCATGTTCTCCAGTAATAGTTCCTTCAAGTTCAAGTGCTTTATTGATTAAATCATCACTATATTGTCTTATTCTTTTTTGTTTATCCTCATCATCTGGATCATAAAGAACGATAGAATGAAAATTTCCATCACCAACATGACCTACCATTGGAGCAGTTAGACCCAGCTTTTGAACTTCTTTTTCTGCCCATGAAATACACTCAACTAATCTTGAGATTGGTACACATACATCTGTTGAATAAACTTTCATATCATTTCCTAAAGCTTTAACCGAATAGTAAACATCGTGTCTTGCTTTCCATAATTTTTTCTGCTCTTCAGGAGAGGACGCCCATTGAAAATCACTTCCACCATTACTTTTTGAAATTTCTTCAACAATTCCAATATTTTCATTATTTGATGCTTCACTACCATGAAATTCAAAAAATAGAGTAGGTGATGCTTTTATATTTTCTAATTTAGAATACTTAATACTAATTTCCATTTGGTCTTTATTAAGCATTTCAATTCTTGCAATTGGAACACCATATTGAATAACTTCTTGAGAAGCTTTAACTGCAGAGTCTAAATCTGGAAAATAGCATACTGCACTCATTATACTTTCAGGTATGGGTGATAATCTTAATTGTACTTCAGTAATTATTCCAAGTGTACCCTCTGAACCTATAAATAAATTTGTGAGATTATATCCTGCAGAAGTCTTTTTCGTTCTAGCCCCTGTTTTAATAATATCTCCATTTGGAAGAACAACTGTCAGACCTGAAATTACAGTTCTCATAGTTCCATATTTAACAGCCATTGTTCCTGAAGCTGATGTAGCTGCCATTCCTCCAAGAGCAGCATCTGCGCCTGGATCAAT
Source organism: uncultured Pelagibacteraceae bacterium (assembly GCA_902579465.1). GTDB lineage: Bacteria > Pseudomonadota > Alphaproteobacteria > Pelagibacterales > Pelagibacteraceae > Pelagibacter. The sequence goes on along the minus strand of CACHGV010000013.1, from coordinate 5,364 downwards.
TGGAAAAAATACTCCATCTTCTCTCAAATATTCATTTAATTGTTTTCTTGTTACATTTGCTTGAACTCTACAATCAAAGTCCTCAGCATTGACACTTAAAACCTTATTCATTTTTTCTAAAGAAATAGTAATACCGTTTTGATTTCCAACAACGTGACCTTCTAAAGAAGTACCTGTACCAAATGGAACAACTGGTATTTTGTGTTCGTTACATAATTTTAATAATTGTGAAACTTCCTCATTTGTTTCGGGAAATACTACAGCTTTTGAAAGAATTGGATCATACGTGTCTTCACCTCTTGCATAATTTGCTCGCGTGGACTCTGAGGTTGAAAATCTTCCGTTAAATATTTTTTTCAATTCTGTTTGTACAATCTCATTCATAATCAAATATTACAAAAAAATCTTTTAAAAATACAGCCTATTTAGAAAGCATCTTGCCTATGTTTTCTAAGGCCTGCTGTATGTTATCTCTAGATGCGGCAAAACTAAATCTTACGTAGTCTTGGCAAGTTTGTCCAAATGCTGTTCCAGGTACTATTGCAACACCTGCTTCATGCATTGCTTTTTTACAAAATTCTGCACCTGTCATGCCAGTGCCTTTGACGTTTGGAAAAGCGTAAAAAGCTCCACCAGGAAGACTACATTCTACACCAGGTAAATCATTTAAGCCTTTATGAATTAAATTTCTTCTTAAAGTAAACTTATCTAGCATATCTTTAATTGAATCATCTGGTCCATCCAATGCAGCTATACCAGCAAATTGTGCTGCTGCATTTACACAAGATACACTATTTATTAAAAGTTTGTTGACATGTGGAACCATTTCTTTAGGCCAATAACTCCATCCCAATCTCCATCCTGTCATTGAGTAAGCTTTACTCCAACCTTCTAGAACAATTAATCTTTCTTTTAAAGCCTCATAATGAAAAAATGATGGCATTTCTTTATAGTCAAAAATTTGTCTACTATAGATTTCATCACTTAAGATTGTAACATGAGGATGTTTTTCTAATTCTTTTGCAAAATAGTCTATTACTGATTTCTCAACAAAACTTCCTGTTGGGTTATTTGGGTTAATTAAAATTAACAATCTAGTTTTATCAGTAATTAAAGATAATATTTTGTCTGGATCAAATTTAAGATCTTTGTCTTCAGTAAGATCATATGGAACAGGTGTTGAGCCAGTATAATTTATCATTGACTCATAAATTGGAAAAGCAGGTGTAGGATGGATTATTTCAGCCCCTGGTTCACCAAAACATTGAATTGCATAACTCATTGTAGGCTTACCGCCTGGCATAATCAAAATTCTTTCAGCATCAATATCTGCATTATATCGTTTTTTAATCCATCTTGTTACAGCTTCTCTACATTCTGGAATTCCGTTAGACATAACATATCCATGATGACCATCGTCTAAAGCTTTTTTTGCAGCTTCAACTACATGTTTTGGTGTTTTAAAATCTGGTTGACCTAATCCCAAATGTATCATTGGGTGACCCTTTGCTTCTAATGCTTTAGCTTCAGCTAAGACACTGAATGCTGACTCTGTTCCTAAGTTTTCTAAATTTTTTGCCAGTATCATAATTTTATTTTTTAAAGTGAGAAAACTAACTGAAAAGGGTAACTATGTCTATTAATTAAAATTTTTTATCTTCTATAAATAATTTTGGACTCATCCAAGTCTCTTATACTTTTGCATCCCATCAATATCATGTTACGTCTTATTTCATCATGCATATTCTGTAATAATCTCTCTACTCCTTGTTGGCCACCAGCCCCTAAACTAAACAAAAAAGCTTTACCAAAACTACAAGCTGTCGCACCTGCTGCCAATGCTTTAAGAACATGTGTTCCTCTTCGAACTCCACCATCTAGAATTACCTCTAATTTATCTCCTACAGCGTCTCTAATAGCTTTTACTTGATCAAAAGGAGATCTAGACCCATCAAGCTGCCTTCCTCCATGGTTGGATATCATTATGGCTGTACATCCGATGTCTATTGCTTTTTTAGCATCATCAACTGACATAACTCCTTTAAGTGCAATTGGGCCGTCCCATTTTTTTATACAATGCTCTGCATCTTTCCAATTCATAGCAGGATCATATTGCTCATTTATATATCCCATAACGGATTGAGCAATATTTGTACCTTTATCAACTTTATCTTTAAGATTTGCTAATTCGAATTTCTTATGTGTAAAATAGTTAAAGACCCACTGAGGTCTCATAGCAAAACTCATTAAACTATCTAAAGTAAATTTTGGTGGTGTTGTAAAACCTGTTCTATGATCTCTTTCTCTATTTCCAGCAACAATAGTATCAACTGTAATACACATTCCGTTGAAGTTTGCTCTTTTACATCTATCAATTAAGTCATTAGTTATTGATTGATCTTTGTGAATATATAATTGGAAAATTTTTGGCCCACTTGAAAGATTTGCAATTTCTTCAATCGAAAAGGAGGCCATCGTAGACATACTGTATATTGTACCAAATTTTTCTGCAGCACGAGCAGAAGCTTTATCTCCATCTGGGTGATATAAACTTTGCATAGCTGTAGGTGACAAAAAAATTGGCATATCCATCTTGGTTCCAAAGACCTCTGTTTTTAAATCAGGTTCACCAACACTATTTAAAATATTTGGAATTAGATCACAGTCATTAAAAGAATCTGTATTTCTGTTCATTGTAACTTCATCGTCTGCTCCTCCGTCTATATAATGAAATATAGGTGCAGGTAGTTTTTTTTTTGCTAACTTTCTAAAGTCATCAAAGTTATAGCAATTGTTTAGGCTCATTATACTCTGAATCTTAAGTTACTTCTGTTTAGGTCACTAATTTTTGTACAACCCATTAGCTTCATATCTCGTTGCAGTTCAGTTTTATATTGATTTAGTGCTCTTTCTACTCCTGCTTGACCAGCTGCAGCTAAAGCATAAAGATAAAGTCTTCCACCTGAACAAGCTTTAGCACCTAAAGATAACGCTTTCAGCATGTGAGTTCCTCTGTGAATTCCGCCTTCACAGATAACATCAAGTTTATCGCCAACAGCATCAACAATTTCTGCTAATTGATCAAATGGAGATCTGGAACCGTCGAGTTGTCTCCCGCCATGATTAGAAACCATTATACCCGTACATCCAATATCTACAGCTCTTTTAGCATCTTCAACACTCATAATACCTTTAAGAGCAAAATGACCACCCCATTTAGAACAAAGATTTTCAGCATCTTTCCAATTCATAGATTGGTCTAACATAGTCGAAAAATAACTCCCTATTGAAGAGTTAGTACTTGTACCTTCTTTCACAAAATCTTGAAGGTGTGGTAATTCAAATTTACCTTTTGTCAGATAGTTTATTCCCCACATAGGCTTAGTGGCAAAACTAAACAAACTAGATAAAGTCAATTTAGGCGGAGATGTAAAACCAGTTCTTAAATCTCTCTCTCGGTTTCCTCCTGTAATAGTATCTACCGTTAAAGCCATTACATCAAATTTTGCTGCTTTAGCTCTCTCTAAACAAGAGTCATTCAAGCCTCTGTCTTTGTGAAAATAAAATTGAAACATCTTAGGAGTATCAATCATAGCAGAAATTTCTTCTACACTGACTGTAGCCAAAGCTGAAACACCAAACATTGTATTAAATTTTTTAGCTGCCTTTCCAACCGCTCTTTCTCCATCATAATGAAAAAGTCTTTGTAATGCTGTAGGTGCTAGATAAAACGGCAAGTCTAATTTTTTTCCAAATATTGTTGTTGAAAGATCAACATTTTCAACTCCTCTTAAAACATTCGGTACTAAATCAACATCATCAAAAGCACTGGTGTTTCTAGCATATGTAATCTCATCATCTGCAGCACCATCTATGTAATGAAAAATTGGAGAAGGTAATTTTTTTTCAGCTAATTTTCTAAAATCACTAAAATTATGACAGTCTTTTAAATTCATAAGCTTAGTTTAAAATTTTTTTATGTAATTAAACATATAACTATTTGCCCCAGGATTTTTATCTCCAAGGCTCGCATTGGATATATGGTTATATGACACTGCTATTTCACTATTAGAAGAAAATTCATATGAAATTTGTATTTCTGTTTTAAACTCAATTACATGTCCTAAGTCTTTACCATCACCTTCAGAATAAAGACCAGGAGTAAAGCTTGGAGTAAACTTCAAAGGACCCTCATTGTAAATTTGAAAACCTGTATAAATATATGCAGCATTATCTGCCGTCACCATTAGACCTGTTACTGGTTGAAGGATTCCTAAAAAGCTCTCTTTATTTTTTCCAGTATTAATATGCTGTATACCAAATAAAGTTGACTTTTTTCCCTCATCGCTAAAATCAAAAGTTCCAGTATAAAAACTCCAATTTTCATTAGAGCTATGTCCATCTGCTTTTAATAAGTTAAATCCCAGGAAAAAATAAATTAAAAATATTTTTAATATGGTTTGCATAAAAAAATTTGTATCTACTTTATAGATACTTTTCTAAGAATTAAAATACCGCCAAAAATGAACAAAATCAAAGGTAATACCCAAAGCAAAACCGTGTTTTTGTTAATTTCTGGATCATACACTATCCACTCTCCATATTTACTCTTAAGAAAATTATAAATCTGCTCATCATTCTTACCTTCATCGATTTTATTTTGTATTAAAATTTTCATACTTAAAGCAAAATCCGATTGGGAATCGTAAACTGATTGACCTTGACAAATTAGACATCTCAAATTTTTGGAAATTTGATCGACCTTTTCAGAATTATCTGCATAAGAAAAATTAAGGAAGCTAACAAACCAAATTATTATAAATATCAAAATTTTAATTTTCATTTTTAATTATCAATTTAAGTTCAGAAAATTTCTCATCATCTAGTGGACCTATATATTTTTTTAAAATAGTTTTAGAATTGTTATTTATAAGAATTGTTTCGGGTACACCATATGCTCCAAGCTCAATTGAATTAACTCCAGAAGGGTCAACTACAATTTTAGAATAAGGGTTACCCAGTTCTTTAATAAATTTTTTTGCATTAATCTCATTATCTTTATAATTAATTCCTATTATATTTAATTTGTCCAATGATTTGAGGTTTAATAGAAAAGAATGCTCATCCCTACATGGTAGACACCATGAAGCCCAAATATTAATTATTGAAAAATCTTTATCATTTATCAATTCATATAATGTTGTTTCTTCATCAGAGTAAAGAAACTTTGCCTTAAAGTTAAAATCAATCTTATTTGAGTTTAAATTAGGGGAATAGTTATTTGTTTTATTCAAGCCTTTAAGAAGAATAAAAAAACTTACAATAACTAAAAAAACTACTGAGATTAGCTTAATATTTTTAACC
>CACHGV010000012.1 GCA_902579465.1 uncultured Pelagibacteraceae bacterium | reverse complement strand
GTTGAATTAAAAACATGTAATTTAAAAAAATTTATAAATATAAAAGTCAATAGAAAACAAATTGGTTCAGATCGTTTAGCTAATGCGATTGCAGTTATTGATAGTAAATTTAATTACATTATAGTTGATTTTGGAACGGCTACCAATTTTGATATTGTTATTAAAAAAGATTATATTGGAGGTGTTTTGGCGCCGGGTGTAGAACTTTCCTTGAAGAGTTTAATAGATAAAGCCTCTTTAATACCTAAAATTAAGCTTGAAAAGACAGCAAATGTCATTGGCAAAAACACTAAAACTGCCGTAAGTGCTGGTTTTTATCATGGTTATACTGGTTTAATTGAAAATATAATTAAACTTATTTTAAAACAAACTAGAAAGAAGTTTAAAATTATACTTACAGGTGGATTTGCACACTTATTTAAATCATCAATTAAAGGTATTAAAACGATTGATAAAAATTTAACAATTAAAGGTATCTTAAGAGTAGCTATAAATTAAAAAAAATGAAAGATGAATTATTATTTTGTCCTCTAGGAGGATCTGGTGAAATAGGAATGAACATGAACCTATTTGCATATGGTAAGCCAGAAAATCAAAAATGGATTATTGTTGACGTTGGTGTTACATTTGCAGACGATACAGTACCTGGTGTTGATATCATATATCCAGATCCAGGATTTATAATAGATAAAAAAGATGACTTGCTAGGTATAGTTCTAACACATGCTCATGAAGATCATATTGGAGCTATTGCTCATGTTTGGCCAAAATTAAAATGTAAAATTTATGCTACACCTTTTACCTCAGTATTAATTACTGAAAAATTTAAAGAAAAAAAAATTGATATAACTGGTTATTTAAAAATAGTAGAACTTAATAGTACAATTAATCTAGATCCCTTTAAAATAGAGTTTATTACACTTACTCATTCAATATTAGAACCTAACGGTCTTAGAATACAAACACCAGCTGGAAATATACTACATACTGGAGATTGGAAATGTGATCCAGATCCTTTGATAGGTGGAAACATAAACTCTGAAAGATTAAAGGAAATAGGTAACGAAGGTGTATTAGCCATGATTTGTGACTCTACAAATGTATTTAGTGCAGGTAGAGCAGGTTCTGAACTTGATGTGCGTAAAAATTTACTTAAGGTTTTTGAAAGATTAAAAAAAAGGATAATCGTTACTTCATTTGCATCTAATGTAGCAAGGATGGAAACTGTTTTTTATTGTGCAGAGCAAACAGGAAGACATATTTCACTAGTTGGAAGGTCGATGCACAGAATATTTAAAGCAGCAAGACAATGTGGTTATCTTAAAAATGTTATCTATCCTATAGATTCAAGAGATGCAAAAAATATATCTAGAGAAAAAATTGTTTATTTGTGCACTGGAAGTCAAGGCGAACCGATGGGAGCAATGAATAGGATAGTTAAATATACTCACCCGGATGTCTATATAGAAAGAAATGATGCTGTAATTTTTTCCTCAAAAATTATACCAGGAAACGAGAAGAAATTGTATAAGTTACATAATAATTTAGTCAAAGAAGGTATTGAAGTTATATCCGAAGACAACGAATATATTCATGTTTCTGGCCATCCTAACCGTGAAGACCTTAGAGATATGTATAATTGGATTAAACCAAAAGCTGTTATCCCAGTTCATGGAGAACATAGACACATGATAGAGCACATTGAATTTGCAAAAGAAATGCATGTTAAATACCCAGTTCAAGTTGAGAACGGTGATATTGTTAAGTTGTATCCTGGAGAAAAACCAGAAGTCTACGACAAAGCACCAAGTGGAAGAGTTTATTTAGATGGAAATGTTCCAGTAGAGGAAGACTCTAGATCAATAAAAGAAAGAAGAAATATATCATCAAATGGATTTTTAGAAGCTACAATTATGATCACACCAAAAGGAAACATTCACAATAAACCTTTGGTAACTTTTAGAGGTCTACCAGTATATGAGAGCGATGAGTTTATTTATGGATTAGAGGAAGAAATAGAAAGAACTATCAAAACATTTTCATTAAACAACACAAAACAACAAGATAATCTAATAGATGCTCTTAAAATAACTTGTCGTAAATTTTCAAAAGAAAAAACTGGGAAAAAACCACTAACAAATATAAACTTGGTAAGAATTTAAATAATAAAATGTATTTTTCAAAATCATTTGTACCAATTCTTAAAAATAATCCTACAGAAGCCAAAATTAAATCTCATCAGCTTATGTTAAGAGTTGGAATGATTAAGCAATCATCAGCAGGGATTTATTCATGGTTACCACTCGGTTTCAAAGTTATGAAAAAAATAGAGCAAATTGTTAGAGAAGAGCAGGATAGAATTGGTGTTCAGGAAATTCTAATGCCAACAATTCAATCATCAGAAATTTGGAAAGAAAGTGGAAGATATGATGATTATGGAGAAGAGATGTTGCGCATTAAAGATCGTCAAAATAGAGAAATGTTGTATGGACCTACCAATGAAGAGCTTGTAACAGAAATTTTTAGATCAAGTATTAAATCTTATAAATCACTCCCACAACTTTTATATCATATTCAGTGGAAATTCAGAGATGAATTAAGACCAAGGTTTGGAATTATGAGATGCAGGGAATTTTATATGAAAGACGCTTACTCTTTTGATTTAAATGACAATGAAGCTCTTTTTTCATATAATAAATTTTTTCTTTCATACTTAAGAACTTTTAAAAGATTAAATTTATCAGCAATACCAATGGCAGCAGATACAGGACCTATTGGTGGAAATCTTTCTCATGAATTCATAATTCTAGCTGACACTGGGGAAAGTAAAATTTATACAGACAAAAGAATATTTGATGTGAATAGCTCATCTACTTTATTAGAAAAAAATTCGCTTACTAATTTACGACAACAATATGAAAAATTTTATTCTGTGACAGATGAGAAGTTTGATCAGAAAGAATTTGAAAAAGCAGTCCCAGAAGAATTTAGAGTAAATACAAAAGGTATTGAGGTAGGCCATATTTTTTATTTTGGAGATAAATATTCTAAACCAATGAACGCTGCAGTAGATTTTAATGGAAAAAAGGAATTTGTTAAAATGGGATCCTATGGAATAGGTGTATCAAGACTGGTAGGTGCCATAATTGAGGCTAAATATAACGATAAAGATGAAATAATGAAATGGCCATTATTAGTTGCCCCATATCACTGCGCAATAATTCCAATGATAAAAAAAAATGACACAACAAGCCTAGAAAAATCGCATAAAATATTTGAATATTTAAAGTCTAAAAATATAGATGTCATCATAGATGATACTGAAGAAAATATATCAGCAAAAATAAGGAAATTTAATTTAATCGGAATCCCTTATCAGTTAATTTTAGGAAATAAAACTGATGGAGATTTATTTGAGTTTAAAGAGATTAATGGTGAAACTCAAAATTTAAATATTGAAGATGTTGCGTCAAAAATTTTAAAAGCTAAATCAAATTGATCTCACAGTTAGAAAGAGAAGTTACATTTAGATTTTTAAAGACCAGAAAAAATGATGGTTTTTTAAATATTATTTCAATTTTTTCTTTTATTGGTATTTCATTAGGTGTTGCAGTTCTAATCATTGTCATGTCAGTAATGAATGGTTTTAGAACTGAATTAATTACTAAAATTGTAGGTTTTAATGCCCATGCAGTAGTTCAATCAGGGAATAAACCGTTAGAATATATTCAAGATTTAGATTTTGCAAAAAATATAGTTTCAAATAATGGAGAAGCGGTAATTTTGAATAGAGATAATACTAAGGGTATCTTCTTAAAAGGATACTTTGAAAATGATTTTAAAAACCTTCAAATAGTAAAAAATAAAGAATTTTTTGGATCAAAAAACTTAAATGAAAATACTATTTCCATTGGCAAAGAACTGAGCTTTAATTTAAATATTGATATTGGCGATACTATTACAGTTATGTCACCTGCCGGAATACAAACTTTAGTAGGCACACTTCCCAAACAAGAAAATTTTAAAATAGCCTCAATTTTTGATAGTGGTCTGTCAGACTATAATGAAAATATTGCATATATTAATTTACAAACGCTTGAGAGTTTTTTTAATAAAAATAAAGAAGATAGATTCCTAGAATTTTATTTTAAAGATCCAAAAAATATAGAAATTCATAAAAAAAATTTAATAGCACTGTTTCCTGATGTAGTTGTCTATACTTGGTCAGATATGAATAAATCATTATTTTCAGCTTTGAAAGTTGAAAGAAACGTAATGTTTATAATTCTTTCTTTGATAATTATTGTTGCAGCATTTAACATAATATCTGGACTTACAATTTTAGTTAAAAATAAAACAAGAGATATAGGCATCCTAAAATCTATTGGGGTATCAAGTAAATCTATAAAAAAAATCTTCTTTTTAGTGGGTTTTTTTATAGGAACATCAGCGACATTATTTGGAGTAGTTGTTGGCACTCTTTTTTCTATTTATATAGAAAACATTAGACAATTTATCTCAAATATATTTGGTATTTCTCTTTTTCCAGAAGATATTTATATTTTAAATTCTATGCCTTCAGAATTAAATTTAATTTCAATAATAATAATCTCTCTTTGTTCAATAATTACAACAATTTTAGTATCTATATACCCAGCTTCAAAAGCATCTTCTTTAGATACAGTTAAAACTCTAAAATATGAATAATTATATTAAAATAAAAAATCTAACAAAAAAATACGAAAAAAATAAAACTATAAAAGTTTTAAATGATATTTCATTTAATTTTGAACCTGGAAAAACCTATTCTATTACGGGACCATCTGGATCAGGAAAATCAACTTTGCTAAATTTACTTTCATTAATTGATAACCCCACATCGGGTTCAATCGAAATAAACAGCAATAAAATAAAATTAAATAATAAAGTTGAAAATGATTTAATTAGGGCAAAGAAAATTGGAATAATTTATCAAGACAAAAACTTATTATCGGATTTTACAGCTTTAGAAAATGTTTACTTGCCTAACTTACTAGTTTCTAAAGAAAAACAAAAGTCAGTAGATCTAGCAAAAAAATTAATAAAAAATTTAGGTATGTCATCTAGAATAAACCATTTTCCAAATGAATTATCTGGTGGCGAAAATCAGCGTATTGCTATAGCTAGGGCATTAATTAATGATCCTGATATTATATTAGCCGACGAACCAACTGGTAGTCTAGATTCTGATAATGCAAAACTTATCTTTAAAATCCTATTTAATTTAAAAAATAAAAATAGAACCATTATTTTTGCAACTCACAATAGATATTTTGCAAATATGGCAGATTGTAAAATTATGATGAATGATGGTAATATACAAATCATCAATGCTACAATCTGAAAAAAAATCTTTTAATCAAATTAAAATTCACTCCCAATATTCCATTTGCGAGGGCGCTTTAAAGATTGAAAATCTTAAAGACTTTTGTAAGAAAAATAAGATAAAGTCTGTAGGGTTAAGTGATACTTATAATTTATCAGGTGCATTAGAGTTTTCTGAAAATATATCATCTGTAGGAACGCAACCTATAATAGGCTCACAAATTCAATTTAGATTTAAAAACACTTATGGACTTATTCCACTTATTGCAAAAAATTATATTGGTTACAAAAATATAATTGAACTTTCTTCAAAAGCTTATTTAGAAAATACTGATAATGATCAGCCACATTGTTCCATTGATGATTTAATAAAATATAGAGATGGAATAATTGTTCTTTCTGGATCAGTTAGTAATTTGATTGGTAGTATTTTTAATAAAGGATTGGTTGATGAGTTAGATGAATTAATAATGCTATTAAATAATAATTTTCAAGAAAATTTTTATTTAGAAATTCAAAGACATGGAGACAAGAATGAAAAAGAATTTGAAATTTTCAATCTTAATCTTTCAAAAAAATATGAAATACCAATCATAGCAACTAACGAAGTTTACTATTTGGATAAGGAAATGCATGAAGCGCACGATGCTTTAATGTGCATTGGTCACAAAACTTATATAAATGATAAAAAAAGATTGAAACTAACTAACAATCATTACTTTAAATCTTCATCGGAAATGTCCAAGATTTTCGAAGATCTTCCTGAAGCATTAGAAAATAATTATAATTTACCTTATAGGTGTGATTTTAGACCTATACCTTCCAAACCTATATTACCTAGCATTACTACAAATATAGCAAATATTGATGATAACTTAAAAAAAGACTCATTTAATGGCCTGGAGAAAAAATTTAAAACCGATCACGAGCTAATAAAAAAAATATCAAATGATGTTAAAATTAAAGAAACCTATAAAGATAGGTTAAATCATGAAATAAAAATTATAACTGAAATGAATTATTCAGGATACTTCTTAATTGTTTCAGACTATATAAGGTGGGCAAAAGATAATAATATACCAGTTGGTCCTGGAAGAGGATCTGGAGCAGGTTCGTTAGTCGCATGGTGTTTATCTATAACAGATGTTGATCCAATAAAATTTAATTTAATTTTTGAAAGATTTTTAAACCCTGATAGAATTTCTATGCCTGATTTTGATATTGATTTTTGCGAGGAAAAAAGAGACCAAGTCTTCAAATATTTAACAACTAAATATAAAGACAGTGTAGCTCACATTATAACATTTGGTAAACTTAAAGCCAGAATGGTCATAAGGGATGTAGGACGCGTGTTAGGACTGCCATATGGTTTTATAGACAGCATATGTAAAATGATACCATTTGATCCATCTAGGCCATTAACGTTGCAAGAAAGTATCAATGTAGAACCAAGATTACAAAAATTAATTAATGAGGATAAAAGAGTTAGTCGTTTAATCGAGCTATCATTAAAACTTGAAGGGCTAAATAGAAATGTTGCAACTCATGCAGCTGGTGTTGTTATAGCAGACAAAAAATTAACGAAAACTGTGCCTCTGTACAAGGATTCTTCCGCAGATTTATTACTACCTTCTACGCAATTCGACATGTATTCAGCTGAAAATGCTGGATTAGTAAAATTTGACTTTTTGGGCTTAAAAACGTTAACAGTAATTAACAAGACACAAAAACTTGTGGAAAAAAATCACCCAAATTTTAAAATTAAAAATATTAATTACGAAGATCAAAAAGTATTTGACCTTTTATCTAGTGGTAAAACAGTTGGATTATTTCAATTAGAAAGTTCTGGAATGAAAGATGCTTTAATCAATATGAAGCCTAATCATTTGGAAGATATTATTGCATTAGTTGCTTTATATAGACCTGGACCCATGAGTAATATCCCTATTTATAACGACTGCAAACATGGAAAGAGAGAACCTGACTATTTACACCCTAAACTAGAGGAAATTTTAAAACCAACCTATGGTGTGATTATTTATCAAGAGCAAGTAATGCAAATTGCTCAAGTATTATCCGGATTTACCGCAGGTGAAGCAGACATATTAAGAAGAGCCATGGGTAAAAAAAAAAGAGCAGAACTAGAAAAACAAAAAGAAAGATTTGTTGAGGGAGCTCATAATAACGGAATTAGCAAAGATATTGCAGCTGGAATTTTTTTAAAGATCGAACCATTTGCTGAGTATGGATTTAATAAAAGCCATGCAGCTGCATACGCAATAATAGCATATCAAACTGCATTTTTAAAAACTTACTATCCACATGAATTTTTTGCTGCTTCTATGTCGATGGAGCTTTCAAACCAAAAAAAATTAAGTGAATTTTATGAAGAACTTAAAAGATTGAGCATAAATATAATTCGTCCAGATATTAATAAATGCTATGCAGACTTCTCCTCTGATGGTAAAAATTTTCTTTATGCACTAGGTGCAATAAAAAGCGTTGGGTTTGAAGCAATTTCAAAAATTGTAGAAGAGAGAAATAAAAAAGGAGTGTTTAAGGATCTAACAGACTTCATTAATCGTGTAAACCCAAAATACATAAATAAATTACAGTTAGAAGGTCTTGTAAAAGCAGGAGCTTTTGATAATTTGTATAAGAATAGACACTCTTTATACAATTCAATACCTAATATTATTTTAAAATCAAAAAATATTTTTGAAAATAATTCTGCAAACCAAATTGATTTATTTCAAGAAGATAATGATGAGACTTATTTAGATATTATTGAAGATTGGAATCTGGATGTTAAATTATCTAAAGAATTTGAAACCTTAGGTTTCTTCATTTCTGACCATCCTCTAAATCAGTATAAATCACTTTTTAATCAATATAATATTATTGATTATGAAGAATTTAGTTCAAATGAAAATATCTTAAGTTCAAATATTTCATCTACAATACTAAAGGTTCAAGAAAAAAAAACACAAAAAGGAACCTCCTATGCAATAATTAAATTTTCTGATTTATCTGGTGTTTTTGAATTGTTTGTATTTTCAGACATTTTTGAAAACAATAGAGAAATACTTTTTGAAGGTAATTCTGTTATGATAACTTTAGTTAAAAATTATGTGGATGAAAGTAAAATACAAAAAAAAATTAATATAAGAAAAATTATTGCTATGAAAGAGGTGATTGATAAACCAATAGATGAAGTAAAAATAGAAATCAAAAATATAGATCATATAACAAAAATTAATAAATTTTGTTTAGAACCCGGCAAGACCAAAGTGATAATCGAGGTTGAAACTGATAAAAAAAGGATGTCTTTTCAATTGAGTGAAAAAAGAAAAATAGATCATAAAATGCTCAATTTAATTAGAAATGAGGAAAATATTGATGTTGTTTAAAAAAAACTTGTTTTTTTCTCTTTTTTTTGTAAATAGATCCTAAATTAATACGCACACAATTTCTGGTTTTATACCTCCGGTCCTTTTTAGGCAGTAATTGTGGTGGCAAAACCGGGAATAAATATGAAAATACCAAACTTAACAATAGAACAATTATTAGAGGCTGGCGTTCATCTTGGCCATAAAACTTTAAGATGGAATCCAAAAATGAAGAAATTTATTTTTGGAAAAAGAGACTCAATTCATATAATAGATTTAACCCAAACTCTTGAGCTAACTAAAGTGGCTTTAGAAAAAATCTATTCAACAATTTTATCAGGTGGAAAAATATTATTTATATCAACTAAAAAACAGGCATCAGAGGCAATTGCAGAACTTGCAAATGAAACTGAACAATATTTTGTCAATTACAGATGGCTAGGAGGCATGCTTACAAATTGGGGAACAATATCTAATTCAATAAAAAAACTGGACAAAATAGAATCTGATTTAAAATCAGAGAATAGAGGTTTTACTAAAAAGGAATTGTTAAAAATGAGTGGTCAAAGAGATAAACTAAAAAGATCACTCGGTGGAATATCATCAATGAAAAAGATACCCGATCTAGTATTCATAATTGATACAAATTATGAGTCTCTAGCAATTAAAGAATCAGTAAAACTAGGTATACCAATAGTTGCAATTTTAGATACAAATTCCAACCCAGATAGTATTGATTTTCCTATTCCTGGAAATGATGATGCAAGAAGATCTATTGATTTGTATTGCTCACTTTTAAAAGAAACTATTCTAAATGCTAAAAAAGAAGTGCCACAAAATATGACTAGTGATAAAGAAACAGAAGCTTTAAAAACTGAAAAACCAAGCTTAAAAAAATCTAGTGAAGACAAATCAGAAAAAAAAATTAATTAAAAATTAATTTTATTACAGGAAAGTAAAATGAGTGATATAGAAAAAGTAAAACAATTAAGAAAATCAACAGGTGCAGGTTTTAAAGATTGTAATGCTGCATTAAAAGAATCAAATGGTGATTTAGAAAAAGCTGCTGAAATCTTGAGAGTTAAAGGTATAGCTAAAGCCTCCAAAAAAATGTCTAGAAGTGCAACGGAGGGAGTTGTGGTTACTTCTGGAGATGAGAAAAAAATGTCATTAATTGAAGTTAATTGTGAAACTGATTTCGTTGCAAAAAATGATGATTTTATTAATTTTGTTAAAGAATTAAGTGAACTAAATAATCATCACTCTTCAAATATCGAAGATTTAAAAAAATCTATAATGAAAAATAATAAAACTGTTGATGAAAATTTAGTGGCCCTAATAGCAAAAATTGGTGAAAAAATAACAATAGGAAGAGCAAAAACCTTATCTGAGGAAAATTCAAGAAATTTTGTTTATCAACATTCAGTTATCAAAGATAATGTGTCAAAGTTAATTGTAATGGTATCTTTGAACACTAATGATAAATCTGATAAAATTGACTTATTTGGAAAACAATTGTCAATGCATATAGCTGCATCAAATCCTATAGCATTAAATGCAGATCAGATAGATCAAGAAATAATAAATAAAGAAGTAAATTTAATTGACGAAGAGTTGAAAAATTCTGGCAAACCCGAGGCTATTGCAAAGAAAATTAGCTTAGGTAAAATTAATAAATTTAAAGAAGAAAATAGTTTGATGTCACAAGATTGGGTAATGGAACCTAAATTGAAGGTTAAGGATGTTATGAAAAACTTGGAAATTTCTAATTTACAAATTAATAATTTTATTAGATTAAAAATAGGGGAGTAATGTTTCAAGAAACAAAATATAACAATAAAATGTCAAAAACTTACGAAGTTTTTCAAAATGAATTAAATTCATTAAGGACAGGAAGGGCAAATGCAGCCATGTTAGATATTGTAAAAGTTGATGTTTACGGTCAAAAAATGCCAATAAATCAATTAGGTAGTATTACAACACCAGAACCCAGAGTCATAAATATACAGGTTTGGGATACAAACAATGTTGCGCTTGTAGACTCTGCAATTAAAAAGTCAGAGTTAGGATTAAATCCTCAGATAGATGGGCAATTAATTAGATTACCTGTCCCTGATCTTAGTGAAGAAAGAAGATCCGAGATAAAGAAATTAATTAAGTCTATGGGAGAAAAGTGCAAAATATCTATAAGAAATATTAGAAGAGAAGCAAATGATGAGCTAAAAAAAATTTTAAAAGATAAAGAAATTTCAGAGGATGAAGTTAAAAAAAAAGAAAAAATAATTCAAGATTATACAGATAACCAAATTAAAGTTATTGATGACAGGGTTGCAACAAAAGAAAAAGAAATAATGACAATATGATTTTACCAGAGCATGTAGCCATAATAATGGATGGCAATGGTAGATGGGGAATTAAAAAAAAAAACTCTAGAAATTACGGACATTCCGTAGGCATTAAAATAGTTGAAAAAATTATTGAAGAGGCAATATTAAAAAAAATAAAATATTTAACTTTGTTCACTTTTTCCACAGAAAATTGGAAAAGGCCTAAAAGTGAAATTAAATTTTTAATGAGTATTTTAGATAATTATATTCAAAAAGAATTAAACAATTTAATTAAAAAAAAAATTAAATTAAAAATAATAGGTAATTTAGACAAGTTTCCAAAATCACTCAAGTTAAAACTTAGAAAAGCAGAAAAGTTAACAAGATTAAATAATAAAATTCAGATTATAATAGCCTTAAATTATGGATCTAAAGAAGAGATTATAAATACTGTTAAAAAATTAAATAAAACATCAATTAGAATTACCGAAAAAAATATATCAAAAAACTTATATACCAAAAATATACCAGATCCTGAAATTCTAATTAGAACTGGAAATAGAAATCGACTAAGTAATTTTTTGTTATGGCAGTTATCTTATGCAGAGATTTATTTTGTAAGTAAACTTTGGCCTGATTTTTCAAGAAAAGATTTCAGCAAAATAATTACAAATTTTTCAAAAGTTAAAAGAAATTTTGGTGGCATAAAATGATTGAATTACAGAAAAGATTTTTTACATCATTCTTATTATTAATAATAATTTATTTCTCTTTAAATAATTCTATAGTTTTATTATTTTTATTTTTATCAATAAACTACTTATCTCTATGTGAGTTCAATAATCTATTAAAATATATTTTTAAAAAAAAAAATAAATTATTTTTTTTCTCTTTTTTAGCTTGTGTGATTTATATTTCTATATTTTCAATAATAGTATGGAGCTTCTTAATTCCTTATAGCAACAAAAGTGTAATATCTTTAATTTTTGTAATATTAATATGTATAACTACAGATATTGGTGGCTTTATTTTTGGTAAATTGTTGGGTGGTAAAAAATTAACTCATATTAGTCCGAATAAAACATACTCTGGTGTCATTGGATCATTTTTTCTCTCAATAATTTCGGGTCATTTTTTTTATATTTATTATGAAACCTATTTAATTTTTGAAGTTAATTACTTAATTATAATAACAATAACTTCATTGATTTCACAAATAGGGGATTTATTTATTTCATTTCTTAAAAGAAAAGCAAAAATAAAAGATACTGGATCAATATTACCTGGACATGGAGGAATTCTAGATAGAATAGATGGAATTTTAATTGCTTTACCTTTTGGGATAATATTGATTTCAATTTAAAATTATGAAAGATATTTTCTTATTAGGCTCTACAGGATCAATTGGAGATACAGCATTAAAATTAATAAAAAAAGATAAATCAAATTTTAATGTAAAATTATTATCTACAAACGAAAATGTTAAAAAAATTTATAAACAAGCAATTGAATTTAAAGTTAAAAAAGTAGTTATTTTTAACAAAAAAAGTTATCTCAATAATATAAAAAAATTTAATAAAAAAAAAATAAATGTTTTTTTAACAATTAAAGATGCACTAAGAAAAAATAAAAAAAAATCTTTTTTAACAATAAATGGAATTTCTGGCATAGAAGGACTAGAACCAACTTTAGATATAATAAAATATTCAAATAATTTAGCTATGGCTAACAAGGAATCAATTATTTGTGGATGGCAATTTATCACAAAGGAATTAAAAAAATGGAATACAGGATTTATACCCCTGGACTCTGAACATTTTTCAATATGGTCTCTTATAAAAAATGAAAGTAAACAAAATATTAATAAAATATATTTAACAGCATCAGGTGGTCCATTTTTAAATAAAGATTTAAAAAAAATTAAAAATATCAAACCTAAATTTGCCCTTAATCACCCAAATTGGAAAATGGGAAAAAAAATATCAATTGACTCTGCCACGATGATGAACAAAATTTTTGAAATAATTGAGGCAATTAAAATATTTAATATTGAAGGAAATAAATTTGATATATTGATCCATCCAAAATCTTATTTACATGCCATTGTAAATTTTAAAAATGGATTAACAAAATTACTGGCTCATGAAACAACAATGGAAATTCCAATTGCAAATTCGTTATATGTATCAAAAAATAATTTTATATACAATAATAGTAATTTTAATTATCACAAATTAAATAGTCTTAATTTTGTAAAACCAAATATTAAAAATTTTCCTCTTTTAAAAATATTAAATTATAAATTTAAACATACATTTTTTGAAATAATTTTAGTTTCAATAAATGATATACTTGTTAAAAATTATCTTGCTAATAAGATTTCTTACATTTCAATTCATTACAAGATGCTAGAATTATTAAAAAAACCGTATTTTACTAAATATTATTCATCAAGCCCTAAAAATATAAAAGATATCAAATCTATGGTAGAAATAGTAAATCAATATCTTATTAAAGAATTAAAAGTTAATGATTGAAAATATTAAAAAGATTATCAAAAAAAAAACTTTAACAATAATCATATTATTATTGTCTTTTTCTCCATCTATTGCAGACATCTATAAGGAAATTAAAGTTGAAGGCAATGAAAGGCTTTCAGTTGAAACAGTTATAATGTTTTCTGGTTTAAATTTATCAGATGACCTTACGATTAATGATTTAAATACATCAATAAAAAAACTTTATAAAACAAATTATTTTAAAGATATAAAAATTACTCAAAAAAAAAAGATTTTGATAATTAAAATTGTTGAAAATCCTATAATCCAATCAATCAAAATAAATGGAATTAGAAATAAAGCTACATTAAGTAAATTGGAAGAGTTAACAAAAAAATCTGAAAAGTATCCATTTTTAAAAAATAATATTCAAAATCAAAATAATCTTCTTTTAAATATAGTAAGAGGTACGGGATATTATTTTGCAGAATTAGATACTAAAGTAATAGATAATCAAAATAACTCTGTTGATATTGTATATAACTTTATTTTAGGTGAAAGAGCTATAATTAAGAAAATAAATTTTCAAGGCAATAAAGTTTTTTCAGATTCAAAACTGAGGAATATAATTAGATCTGAAGAAGGTAAATTTTGGAAATTTATAACATCAAATAAATATCTCGATGAATTAAAAATAAAGCAGGATGAGAAAAGATTAAAAAAATATTATCAAAAGAAAGGTTATTATAATGTAAATGTTAAGGCGTCTTATGCAAAAAATATTAATAACGAATTTTTTGAACTTAATTTTAACATAGACTCCGGCGAGAAGTTTTTTTTTAATAATATATCAATCGAAATTAATGATAATTTTGATAAAAAAAATTTTATAGAAATTAATACCAAAATAAAAAAACTCAAAGGTAAACAATATT
>CACHGV010000011.1 GCA_902579465.1 uncultured Pelagibacteraceae bacterium | reverse complement strand
CTCATCACACCATTTTTTATATTTTTTATAAAAATTTTTATTATGTTTGTCACAAGATTTCTTTAATTCATTATGAAACCATTTTTCTAAACTTTTATCTTTCAGACAAGGGGTAACATCTATCCCTCCACCAAACCATCCATGAGAAGTATAAATATATCTAGTGTTAAAATGCATAGCAGGAACATGAGGGTTTTTCATATGCATTACTACTGATATACCTGCTGCCCAAAAGTTTGGTTTTTTATCCCCCCCAGGGACTCTATTTCTAAATTCTTTTGAAAATTTTCCATACACTTCTGAAAAATTTACACCTACTTTTTCAAAAATTTTTCCATTTTCTAAAATTCTAAATTGGCCCCCACCTTCATTTGAGTTTTTACCTCTCTCCCAATTTTTAATTTTGAAGATGTTTTTTTTTGCCTCTAATTCCTCTATTTCTTGACAAATTACTTCTTGCAAAGTCTTAAACCAATTTCGGGCTAATTTTTTTTTAATTGTTTGATCCATAAATATTTGATTGTCTTATATTTTCTGACAATACTATTGCAACTGAAGATGCGAGGTTCAAGGATCTTTTTTTTTCAATCATTGGTATTTTTATCCTATTCTCTAGTCTTTTATGAACCTCATCTGGTACACCGGCACTCTCTCTTCCAAAAAGCAAGGTATCATTGCCTTTAAATTTAAATTCAGTATAAATTTTACTAGCCTTAGTGGTCATCAAAACTACCCTATCATTTTTCTTTGCTTCAAAAAATTCATCTGAACTTTTGTAAATCCTTATCAATTTTTTATCCAGGTAGTCCATCACAACTCTTTTAAAACGCTTGTCATTAAGTAAAAATCCACAAGGCTCTATAATCTCAAGAACAGCCCCAAGGCAAGAACATGTTCGAGCTATCGCAGCCGTATTTTGTGGTATATCAGGCTCGTAAAGTGCTATTTTGGGCATCGATTTAGTTTTTTTGTGTGTCATTGTTACCATGGAAAAATAACGTTTTTCTTCATATATGAAATCATATATTAAGAAAAAATTAAAATATTAATAAATGTCTGACTCAGAAAAAAAGAAGCCAAATAGAAGAGATTTTATAGTAACTGCAACAACGGCAGCAGGAGCAGTAGGCGTCGGAGCAGTTGTTTGGCCGTTAGTTGATCAAATGAACCCTGATGCATCTGTAAAGGCATTAGCAAGTACAGAAGTTGATATAAGTGCAGTTGAACCTGGTCAATCAATAACCGTTTTGTGGAGAGGCAAACCAGTTTTTATAAAGAGAAGAACTCAAGATGAAATTGATAGTGCAAGAGCTGTTGATTTAAGTGAGTTAAAACATCCTGAAAAAGATGAGGATAGAGCAAAAAATCCAGAGTGGCTTGTAATGTTAGGAGTATGCACTCACCTTGGGTGTGTACCTTTAACTGATAAAGGAGATTATGGAGCATGGTTTTGTCCATGTCATGGTTCACACTATGATACATCTGGAAGGATTAGAAAAGGACCGGCACCTACAAATATGGAAGTGCCAAAATATGAATTTGTAAATAGTAACACTATAAAAATCGGATAGAAAAATTTTATGAGCGATCACGAATACACACCTAAATCAAAAGTTGGAAAATGGTTTAATGATAGACTTCCATTATTAACACTTGCAAACCATTTAACAGATTATCCCACTCCTAAAAACTTAAATTACTGGTGGACATTTGGTGGAATTCTTACTTTTTGCTTAATCACTCAAATAATTACAGGTATTGTTTTGGGTATGCATTATGTAGCGCATGCTGATTTAGCTTTTCAAAGCGTAGAACACATAATGAGAGACGTAAATTACGGTTGGTTAATAAGATATGTGCATGCAAACGGTGCATCGATGTTCTTCTTAGCTGTTTATATTCATATCTTTAGATCTTTGTACTACGGCTCATATAAATCGCCAAGAGAAGTTATTTGGATTATAGGTATGTTGATTTATTTTCTTATGATGGCAACCGCATTTATGGGGTATGTTCTTCCTTGGGGACAAATGAGTTTCTGGGGTGCAACAGTAATTACAAACTTATTTAGCGCCATTCCTTTAGTAGGAGAGAGTATCACTAATTGGCTGTGGGGAGGTTACTCAGTTGATAATCCAACTTTAACAAGATTTTTTAGTTTACACTATTTGTTTCCTTTTTTAATTTTAGGACTAGTTGTGCTTCACATTTGGGCATTACATGTCCCTGGAAACAATAACCCTATTGGAATTGACATTAAAAAACCATCTAAAGATACTGTTCCATTCCATCCATATATAGTGATTAAAGATGCATTTGCACTTTTAATATTTTTATTAATATTTGCGTTCTTTGTATTCTTTTCACCTAATATCCTGGGTCATGCGGACAACTATATTGAGGCAAACCCACTAGTCACACCTGCTCACATTGTGCCTGAGTGGTACTTATTACCATTTTATGCAATCCTAAGATCAGTCCCTGATAAACTGCTTGGGGTAATTGCAATGTTTGCTGCAATATTTGTATTAGTGATTTTACCTTGGTTAGATACTTCAAAAGTTAGATCAACTGTTTTTAGACCTATTTACAAACAGTTCTACTGGTTTTTAGTTGCTGATGTATTAATACTTGGTTACGTTGGAGCAATGCCAGCAGAAGGCTTGTATTTATTAATAGCAAGAGTGGCAACAGCTTATTACTTTGCACACTTTTTAATAATTTTACCTTTTTTGGGTATTAAGGAAAAAACTACCCCATTACCTCTAAGTATTACGGAGCCAGTATTGGGCGGATCCGCTGATATGGCAATGGCTAGAAATAATCCAGATTTTAAAGAGAAGCTGTGAAAATCTTTTTAAAATTAACTTTCTTATTTGTTATAATTTCATCATTAATTTTATCGAGAGCAAATGCTGCTGGTGAACAGCAAGAATTATTAGAAGTTGATTGGTCTTTTAAAAGCTTCTTTGGAAAATTTGATAGAGCTTCCCTCCAAAGAGGATATCAAGTTTACACAGAAGTTTGTGCTTCGTGCCATTCACTTAAACATTTAAGTTATAGAAATCTTGCTGAAAAAGGTGGACCAGAGTTTACAGAGCTTGAAGCCAAAGCAATTGCCTCAAATTTTGAAGTAACAGATGGACCAAATAGTGATGGAGAAATGTTTGAAAGACCAGCAAAATTATCAGATAAATTTGTAATGCCTTATGCAAACGTTCAAGAAGCAATTGCAGCAAATGGTGGAGCATATCCTCCAGATATGTCAGTTCTTGTAAAAGCTAGAAAAGGTGGGGCAAATTATATTTATTCTGTTTTAATGGGCTATGATGAGCCACCAGCAGGTATGGAACTTGATGACGGTGTTTATTATAACAAATATATGTATGGTAACAAAATAAAAATGTCATCCCCCTTAGATGATGACATTGTAGAGTATGCTGATGGAACAAAAGCAACAGTAGATCAAATGGCTAAAGATGTTACAACTTTTTTGCAATGGACTGCAGAGCCTCACTTAGAAACAAGACACAAACTAGGTTTTAGAGTAATAATATATTTATCTGTTTTAACAGTTTTGGTTTATTTTAGTATGAAAAAAATCTGGTCACGTATTGAAACGAAAGTTTAAAATATCTCCGTCTTTAACAATATATTCTTTACCTTCCAATCTCATTTTCCCAGCCTCTTTAGATTTTAACCACCCTTGATTATTTAAAAAATCTTCGTAAGAAATTGTTTCAGCTCTTATAAATCCTTTTTCAAAGTCAGAATGAATTTCTCCTGCAGCATTTGGGGCAGTTGACTCCTTTGTAATAGTCCAAGCTCGTGTTTCCTCTGGTCCAGATGTAAAAAAAGTTTGTAAGGATAAAAGTTCGTATCCTTTTTTTATTAATGAATTAAGTCCTGTCTCTGACATATTTATCATTTTCATATAATTTTTTTTTTCGTTTTCATCTTCTAATTGGTTTATTTGATTTTCTATATCTGCAGAAATTATCAATGTATTTTTTTCATCAAATTTTTTCATAAATTCATCAGTATATTTATTACCTGACTTAATACTCTCCTCATCTACATTGCATACATATAGTTTTGGTTTAGTACTAAGAAGTCCACTACTTTTTAAAAGTTTTTCATCAAATTCATTTGTGATCAGTGTCAAATCTCCCCCCTCATCGATTATCTTTTGGGCTGTCTGAAGTAACTTAAGCTCTTCAGTATCAACATTTTTTTTATTCTTTTTATCAAGTCTCTTTTGAATTGACTCTAAATCAGCTAACTTCATTTCGGTTTCTATAATCTCCAAATCTCTGACAGGATCTATGGTTGGGTTAACATTTTGAATGTCATCCGAGTCAAAACATCTGATCATATGAATAATGGCATCAACTTCTCTGATGTGGGATAAGAATTTATTACCTAATCCTTCCCCTTTAGAGGCTCCTTTAACAAGACCAGCGATATCAACAAATGAGATAGTAGTGTTAATTTTTTTTCTTGAAATCGAAATTTCAGCCAGTTTATCAAGTCTTTCATCTGGAACCGCTACAATGCCAATATTTGGATCAATTGTGCAAAAGGGAAAATTTTCTGCTTGTGCTTTATTAGAGCTTGTTAAAGCATTAAACAAAGTAGATTTACCAACATTTGGCAATCCAACGATCCCACATTTAAAACCCATTTAATTATTGTTAACAGTACTAGAAAATAAATCTAATTTTTTATCAATCAATATAGTTAAAGATTCTATTATATTACTTGTTATTGAATCCAAATGAACTTGTTCATCCTCATTAAAGTCGTTTAATACATAATCAGAAACAGATATTTTATTTTCTGGCTTTCCTATGCCAATACGAACTCTCGAATATTCTTTGCCTATAAATTTGTCAATTGATGCTATTCCATTATGACCTGCACTTGATCCACCAAACTTTGCTTTAATTTTTCCAAATTCGATATCTAGATCATCATGAAATACAATCACATCTTCTGCATCTATTTTAAAGTATTCAAGTAGCTCTCTAATACAAATTCCCGAGTTATTCATAAACGTGAGAGGTTTAATTGCATATATTTTCTTATCACCAATATTTCCAGTAGTTAATAATCCCTTAAACTTTGGTTTTTGCTTAGATAATCCAAATTTTTGGTTAATTGCATCTACAATTTTAAAACCAATGTTATGTCTATTATTTTGACTATTAGGAGTCGGATTTCCTAAACCAACAAGTAACAACATATCAAATCAAATCTGGAAAAAAATTTCACTATTTATTATTTTTTATCTGATGAAGATTTATCTTCTTCTTTTGCTTTTTCGCCTTCAGCTTTATCACCATCAGTTGAAGTTTTATCGCCATCTTCTGCAGCTGCCTCTGCTCCTTCGCTAGCCTCACCTTCAGCTGCCTCTGCTGGTTTTTCTGGCTCTTTAACTACAGTAGGTGCAGCAACTGTTGCAATCACAAAGTCTCTACCTTGTATCGTAGGGGTTACATTTTCAGGTAAACTAATTGATGAAATTTTTATACTTGTACCAATATCTAAACCTTCTAAATCAACAACAAGCTCAGTTGGAATATTTTCTGCTGGACATCTCAGTTCTACCTTACGTCTTACTATATTTAGTACACCTCCACGTTTCAGTCCTGGTGATAATTCATTGTTTATAAATTTCACAGATATTTCTAAAATAATTTTTCCACCTTTAACAATTCTCATCAAGTCGAAATGAATAGGCTCATCAGTGACAGTGTCAAAAGCAATATTTCTTGTTAGAACTTTTTGTTCTTTTCCATCTAAATTAATAGAAATTACGTTAGATAAAAAATTTTCTTTATTTATTAAATTTTTTAACTCTTTAGTTGTAATTGAGATTTTTTCATTTGGCTGCTCTCCACCATAAATTATTCCTGGAACATTACCTTTACTTCTTAAGTCGTTGACTTGGCCTTTAGTTTTTGTATCTCTTATTGTTGCCTGAATTATGCTCATAAATTGCAGGTTTTATACCGCAGTTTGGTAATTTTACAAGATTTATTTAAATAGATCTGAAACAGATGTTGAATTAGAAATCCTTTTAATAGCCTCAGCTAGTAATATTGATATTGATAATACTTCAATATTTCTTACTTTTTTAAGTTTGTCTGAACTATCAATACTATCTGTAATAACTAAGTTTTTAATTTTTGAACTTTTTATCTTTTTAACTGCATCACCGCTAAAAACTCCGTGAGTTGCATATACGTGAACTTCTTTTGCACCTCTCTTTACTAAAGCGTCTGCCGCATTAACAATTGTTCCTCCAGAATCAATTATATCATCAGTTAAAATACAAATTTTGTTTTTAACATTTCCAATAACATTCATAACTTGCGATTTTCCAGGACTAGGTCTTCTTTTGTCTACAATTGCTAATCCAACATCTAATTTTTTTCCTAAAGCTCTCGCCCTTTCAACTCCTCCCACATCAGGTGCAACACAAATTATATTATTACTTTTAATTTTCCTTTTAATATGCTTTGCAAAGATTGGTGTAGCAAAAAGGTTATCAACTGGAATATCAAAAAAACCTTGAATTTGACCAGCATGCAAATCTACTGTTACCACTCTGTCAGCTCCTGCATTTGTAATTAAGTTTGATACTAATTTTGCAGAAATAGAAGTTCTCGGTACAACCTTACGATCTTGTCTCGCATACCCAAAATATGGAATTACTGCAGTGATATTTTTTGCAGATGATCTTTTAAGTGCGTCTATGCAAAGAAGTAATTCCATCAGGTTATCATTTGCTGGAGAGGATACAGATTGAATTATAAAAATACTATTTCCTCTTATATTTTCATTAATCTCAATATAAATCTCACCATCAGCAAATTTTCTGATACTGGTATTAACTAATTTATTTTTAAGATTTTTAGAAATTTTATTACTTAGCTGTTTATTGCTATTTCCGGTGAGAATCTTCATTTTTTGAGAATATCTTATTTAATCATAATTACAGAAATATTTCTACCATAATCATTTAATTTATTTTTAATTGATCTCCTAGCACTGAAAAAGTTGTTACTTAGTAAATATGTATCTTTTTTGATAATTTCAATGTTTTTAACTCCAAATTTCAGAAGTTGCTCTTTAATATAATCTGTTAAACTGAAATATATTTTATTTCTATTGGTTTTAAAAAATTTTTTATTAGATTTTTCTTGTTTAATAAATTTATCCAAGAAATCATTTCTTACCTCATAGCTATCTTTTCCTACACAAGGTCCAATTACAACAATTAAATCATTAAAATTACTCCCACTTAACTCGAATTTTCTTAATGTAGTAGACACTATTTTTTTGTATGCTCCCTTCCACCCTGCATGTAGCGCACTAATTATATTATTAACTGGGTCATATATAAACACGGGAGCACAATCAGCTGTCAAAATTCCTAAAGCAATACCTTTTTTACTTGTTACTAATGAGTCACCTTTTAATTTTTTCTTTGGAATTTTGCTTATTTTATAAACATTATTACTATGAATTTGATCTAATAATACAAGATTATTTTTATTACAGCCAATTTTTTGGCAAACTTTTTCTATATTTTTTTTAACATTTCTAATTTTATCTTCAGATCCTAGACCACAATTTAAACCTTTGTAAATACCTTTTGAGACACCTCCAAATCGATTAAAAAAACCATGTCTAATCATCTTAAATTTAGAAAGTTTTTTTGATTTAAACATTATTCAAAACCAAAAAAATTATTATTTTTATTTTTATATCCAAATATTACTTTAAAGAGGCTACCCATTTTTTTTTCTTCTAGTAGCCTAGATAAAGTTTCTCTCATATATTTTTGCTCTTTATTAGTCTTTTTTTTCTGTAAAATCTGTGCTCTTTCAATTATACCCATTCTTTCAAGAAAAAACCTTTGAGTGACCACTTTTTTTACTTTAAGATTATTTTTAAGGAAATACTCTTTTAATAAATTAAAATTTACTAGGGAGGTTATATCTGCTTTCCCAAGATTTTTTAACATTGTCTCAGATGAAATTTTTTTATTACCCATCACTGCCTGAATGGTATTTGAGTTATTACTATTCAAATAACCATAATCTATAAGTAAAATACCACCAGAAAGTTTATTTATTTTCTTTATTATTGGATTCAACTCTATTAATCCCTTCTTAGGAAATTCAATAAATTTAAGTTTTTTTAATGTCCCAAAAGTCATTATTTGTGCAATATCTTTTTTATTACTTCTTATAAACTTTTCAATAATATCAATATTATCTCTCACTGAATAACATTTTTCAAATAACTCATTATTAATATTCGAAAACTGTTTAATTGGTATTGCATCAAAAAATTCGTTGCCGAAAAAAATAACTGGTCCCTTTTTTATTGAATTAAAGTTTTTGATCCATTTAATTCGTTTATTATCTATATTTTGCTTTTGTAATTTTTTTAAAAATAAACTTTTCTCATATAAGTAAATTTTTATAGCTCTATTTAACTCTGGAAACTTTTTTAAAGTACTAATTATAACTTTAGTTAAACTTCCATCTCCTGGTCCAAGTTCTACAAAATTAAATATTTTAGGTTTACCCATTTTTTCCCAGGCAGAAATCAACCATATGCTTATAATTTCTGAGAATAGATTTGAAATAGTAGGGGATGTTATAAAATCTCCATTTTTGCCAAATGGATCTTTACTGGAATAGTAACCTATCTTAGGTTCGTATAGAATTTTTTCAATAAAATCATCAACTGGTAAAGGTTTTTTTGATGCAATTTTAAATTTTTTGAGATTTGGTTTCATCATTTCTTTTAAAATAAATTAAAAACCCAATTAAAATCATTATGGTGCTTAAAAGCATTCCCATACTGACATGACCAAATAAATATCCAATTTGTATATCTGGCTCTCTAAAAATTTCAGAGGTAATTCTAAAACATCCATAAAGTATAAGGAACATGAATGAGCAGGTTCCAATTTTATAATTTTTATTAAAAAAAATTAAATTCATTAAAATAAATAAAATAATACCTTCTAAAAGTGCTTCATATAATTGAGAAGGGTGTCTTAATTTATCATCGTAGTTTGGAAAAAAAACTCCCCAATCAGAATTTGTAACTTTTCCAACTAATTCTCCATTTATGAAATTTGAAATCCTACCAAATAAAATGCCTATTGGTGCTGAAATAGATACTAAATCTAAAAAAATAAAAATATCTCTCTTATTCTTTTTTGAAAATAAATAAGTAGCAATAATTATACCTATTAAACCACCATGAAATGACATGCCACCGTTCCATATCATAAAAATTTCAATTGGATTATTAAGAAAATAAGGAAAATTATAAAAAATTACATACCCCAGCCTTCCTCCAATAATAATTCCTATTATTAAATATGAAATATAATCTTCAAATAATTTCTGAATTATATCATCTTTAATTAGAATTTTTTTACAATATAGCCAGCCAAAAATAATCCCAAAAATGTATGCTAGTGAATACCACCTGACGTTTAAAGAGAATATTTCAAAAGCTACTGGGTCAAAATTATTAGTAAACATTTGTATAATTTATTATAAGCTATTAAATAGAAATCTAGTAAATAATTATTATGTCAAAATCAAGATTCGTATTTGATAAATTTGCAAAACTAATTGAACAAGGTCTGATTAACTATAAAGATGTATCTGATGAAGTAATTTCGATACTAAAATCAAAGCGAGATGAAATTGTATTTAAAATGAAACTAGCAAGTAAAGAAGAAGTAGATATTTTGAATAAGAGAATTAGCAATCTTGAAAAAAAATTAGAAGAAAAAAAGAAAAGAAAAAAAACTAGTAAGGCAAAGAGATAGTTACTCTCAAACCACCTAATTTTGACTTATTAAATTTAATATCTCCACCATGAGACTTTATAATATCAGATGATATTGATAATCCTAAACCCACACTTGATTTTGATTCAGATCTACTTTTATCAATTTTATAGAATGGTTTGGTAATATTTTGAAATTCTGATTTTTTAATCCCGGGGCCGTCGTCATCAATTGATATGAGAATAGTTGAATTTTTTTTTTCTAAATTTACTGATATTTTTTCTGCATACTTAATTGAATTATCTATTAAATTATTGATACACCTCGTGATTAGATTTCTTCTTCCATTGAAATAGGTGTTTTTCTTTATTTTTTTCTGAATATTTCCATTTTCATACTTAAGAATAATTTCATCCAAAAGTTCTGAGATATTAAAAGTTTCAGTTTTATCTTTAGCACCTGTACTTGCAAACTGAAGGTATTCATTTAGCATTTTTTCCATTTCATCAACATCCTTTGATATTTTTTCTGAAAGATCTTTATCCTTAATAACAGCAAGTTGTAGTTTTATTCTTGTAAGAGGTGTTCTTAAATCATGACTTATTCCAGATAGCATCTCAGATCTTTGATTTAAATGTCTTAGAATTCTTTTTCTCATTTTTTCAAATTCCATACCTGCCTTTCTTATTTCCAAAGCTCCTGATGGCCTAAATTCTTCAACATCTTCACCTTTACCAAACCTCTCTGATGCTTGAGCTAATTTTGTTATAGGTCTAGTCTGATTTTTTAAGAAAATCATCGCTACTGCTATCATCAAAATTGCAGGAACGGTTATCCAAAAAGCAAATATTCTAATAGAGGATACTTGTATTCTTTCTTTTGGAAAAAAAATTTGCAAAACTCCATCTCTAAATTTTATTCTTAAATCTACAACTTCCTTATATGAAATTGTATTAAACCAGTGTTGACCAATTTTAGGTTTCAATTCTCTTCTTAAAGTCCTATCCATAGGACTAAACCATCTTTCAACTTTTATATCTGGTAATTTTTCATTGTCTAAAAACCTTACAGAAAAGCTAAAATTTTTATTGTAAAGGTCGGTAACTATTTTTTTATTATATTCATTTTCATTGTCATAAATGTCAATAATAGTCACTATTTCACTCACTAGCGCTTTTGTTAAGCCTTTATTAGTTTTAATCCATAAACTGTCAAAAAAAACTAAAGAGATTGTAATTTGTAAAATTAATATAGGAACTGCAACAATTAGTAATCCTCTATAAAATAATCTTTTAGGCAATATGGTCTTAAAAATTCTACTCAATCCAAAGGACATAACCTTCTCCTCTTATGGTTTGCAAGTATTTAGGACTTTTTGGAGTTTCTTCAATTTTTTTTCTTAACCTAGTAATAATAACATCTATTGATCTTTCTTTATTTAGATCTATTAAACTTGCAATTTCATCTCTTTTATAGATCTTACCTGGAGAATTTATCATTTTTTCCAATATTAGTTTCTCTGTGTTGTTTATTTTTAGTCTTTGGTCATCCTTAAAGATAAAAAGCTTTTTTAGGTCTATTTTTATATTGCCAAATTCAATAACTCTTTTTATTTCTAATGATTTAGTTTTATTTAAAATATTATTTATTCTTAAAATTAATTCTTTTGGTTCAAAAGGTTTTGTTAAATAATCATCTGCACCTACTTCAAGTCCTTTAATTCTTTCTGATGGTTCTCCCTTGGCTGTTAATAATAAAATTGGTGTATCAATTTTTTTTTTATAATCTTGAGTAAATTCTAGTCCAGTTTTTCCTGGCATCATTATATCTAGAACTATTAAGTCAAATTTAATAACTTTAGTCTTTTCAAAAGCATCATTTGAATCTTTGGCAGTTGAAACAAGATAATTATTTTGATTTAAATACTCTTTTACTAGATCTCTAATTCTATCATCATCATCTACTATTAATATGTGTGCTTTAAAGTTTTTCATTAATAATTTTTTTAAGTACTTTATCAAAACTTATAACATCGTTAGATTCAGAACTTAAAAATGCATCATAAATTCTCTTTTTTTGAGCAGAAAATATTTCATCAAATATTTTTTCCCCTTCTTCTGTTAAGTATACATGTTTAACTCTTGTATCTATTTCGTCTCTTTTAAATTCTATAGCCTTAATCTCTACCAAATCATTAAGAACTCTGTTTAAACTTTGTTTCGTAACTTTAAGCTTTCTTAATAATCTTGAAATAGTTATGCCTTCATACAAAGATATAAGGTGAATTACTTTATTGTGAGCAGTTCCTAAAGCATGTTTATCCAAAACCTTTTTAGCATCAGCGACAGTTTCTCTATATCCATTGAATATTTTTTCTATATATTCTTTTAATTGATGATCTTTTAAATATAAAAGTTTTTTCATAATGGTAAGTTATATTGACATATTATATATACAAAGATATTTTTTCTAAAAAATAAATCAAATGATACCTTACGATAAAAGAGACGGAAAAATTTGGTACAATGGTGATCTTGTTGAGTGGCAGGATGCAAAGCTGCATGTCATTAGTCATGGACTACACTATGCAAGTTTAGTATTTGAGGGTGTGAGAGTTTACGATGGTGAAATTTTCAAGCTACAAGAACATACAGATAGATTATATCATTCGGCGAAAAGAATGGATATGAACATTCCTTACACAAAAGAAGAAATAAATAAAGCTTGTAACCAGATAATAAAAATTCAAAATGTATTGAATGGCTATTTGAGACCTTTTGCTTGGAGAGGTAGTGAAATGATGGGTGTATCTGCTCAAAAAACAAAAATAAATGTTGCGGTAGCTACTTGGGAGTGGGGCGACTATTTCGATCCTAAGTTGAAAATTGAAGGTATTAAATTAAATATTTCTAATTGGAGAAGACCAGCTCCAAATACTATACCGTGGGATAGCAAAGCTGCAGGACTATATATGATTTGTACACTTTCTAAACATGAGGCTGAAAGACAGGGATATAGTGAATCCTTAATGTTAGATCATGAAGATAATGTTGCAGAGTCAACGAGCGCAAATATATTTTTTAAAGATAAAAATGGTGAACTTCATACTCCAGTTCCAGATTCATTCTTAAATGGTATCACAAGGCAAACTGTTATTGAATTAGCAAAATCAAAAAATATAAAAGTTCATGAAAGGAAAATTAAACCAGATGAATTATCTAGTTTTGAAGGATGCTTTTTAACTGGTACTGCTGCTGAGATAACACCAATTTCACAAATTGCTGAAAATAACTATAAGGTTTGTGATCTTATTTTAGATTTATCAGCAAGCTATGGTAAATTAGTAAGAAAAAAAAGAGCTGCTTAACCTTTATTATCTTCAGATATTGCGTGGTCTATACCTTTCCTTAAATATTCATATCCAGTATATAATGTAAGAAAAGCAGATAGCCATAATAAAATTATTCCAATTGTTTGAGCGTTATAGTCTTGAAAATTTATAATTTTATTTCCAGTCTCTCCAGTGAGCAAAACAGAAATACAAAACATTTGAAGAAATGTTTTTACTTTTGCTAAACTTGAAACTGGAAGTTTGACACTTCCTTTAGCTAAAAATTCTCTTAAACCAGAAATTAATACTTCTCTTGTAAGTATTATTATTGCAGCAATAACTTCATAGTTTTTAATAGTTCCATCCATGACAAGCAATATTAATGCAGTAGCTACTATAATTTTGTCAGCAATTGGGTCTAATAATTCACCAAGTTTTGACTCCTCCTTAAACATTCTTGCTAATAATCCGTCCAAGAAGTCAGTAAATGAGGCAGTTACAAACAGTGCAAAAGGAATTACATCTCCATAAAATCCTGGCAAATAAAATGCGAAAACAAATATAGGAACAATTATAATTCTTCCAATAGTTAAATAATTTGGAATTTTCATATATTACTCGTGGAAGTAATTATATATCTTTTTTGCAACTTTTTCTTCAACTCCTTCGACTGTTTTTATCTCGTCTAAGCTTGCAGACTCAACAGCTCTGGCTGAGCCAAAGTGATTTAAAAGTGCTCTTTTTCTGATAGATCCAATTCCCTCAATTTGATCAAGTAAAGACTTACTAATACCTTTCTTTCTCTTTGCTCTGTGAGCACTTATTGCAAATCTATGTGACTCATCTCTTAATCTTTGTAAGAAAAAGAGGGTAGGGTCATTTTTTTCAAACCTAAATTCTTTACCATTATGAAAAAAGGTTTCATTGCCGCTATTTCTAAATTTACCTTTTGCAATTGCGATCATTGGAATATCGTGTAATCCTAATTCATTAAGTGTTTCTCTAGCTACTGAGTATTGTCCTTTACCACCATCAACTATTACTAAGTCTGGCATTGTTAAATAATTATCTTTTTCTTGAACAGCTCTTTTAAATCTTCTATTTAAAACTTCACGCATCATTCCATAATCATCTTGTTCGTTTTTCTTAATTTTAATATTAAATTTCCTATACCTTTTTTTAATAAAACCCTCATCGCCAAAAGTAATTAGTGCACCAACACTATTAGTTCCTTGAATATGACTATTGTCATATACCTCAACCAAATTAATGTTATTTTCTAAATTAAATTTTTTAGAAACATTTTCAAATAACTCTTTATTATTTTGGCTCTCATAAATTTTTCTATTTAGGCTATCTTTTGCATTTTTAAGAGCTTGATTTATAACTTTTAGTTTAGAACCCCTTTTTGCAACAGAAATATTTATTTCTTTATTTTCTTTTTGGGAAAGTGTTTTTTCAATTAAAACTTTCTCCTTAATTTCCTCACTTAAGATTATAGAGCTTGGAACACTTTTATTTTCATAAAATTGAGAAACAAAAGAATTCAAAATTTCTTTTAAGTTTTCGTCAGGGTCATGTTTAGGAAAAAAGGCTTGGTTTCCCCAATTTTGTTTTGATCTATAAAAAAATACTTGAATACAAGTCTTACCAGACTCTTTGTATCCAGCTATAACATCTGCCTCAACTAAATTTGCTTCATTTATTCTTTGAGATGACTGAATAATGTTTAAAGATTTAATTCTATCCCTCAAGATTGCAGCTTTTTCAAAATCTAAATCAAAACTTGCCTTTTCCATTTGTCCTGACAAATTTTTTTGTATCTTTCTTGATTTACCAGATACGAATTCAATTGCGCTATCTACTGATAGCTTATAATCATCTTTTTCAATGTATCCAACACATGGACCAGAACATCTCTTGATTTGATAAAGGATGCACGGTCTTTCTCTTTTTTTAAATACTGTATCATCACAAACTCTTAGTTGAAAAATTTTCTGGATCATTTTAATAGTCCAATTTGCAGATCCAGCTGAAGCGAATGGTCCAAAGTAAAAACCTCCTCTAGTTTTTTTTCCTCTATGTCTTCTAATTTGAGGCCATTTATCCTCATTTCCAATAAAAATAAATGGAAATGATTTGTCGTCCCGTAAAAGTATATTGAATTTAGGTTTATATTTTTTTATTAAGTTTGCCTCTAGAAGAAGTGCTTCACTTTCATTAGAGGTACTTGTGATCTCAATTTTCCTTGTTTGAGATAGCATTCTCTCAGTTCTAATAATATGATTTTTCTCTGAAACATAACTTTTTAATCTGTTAGGTAAATTTTTTGCTTTACCAACATAAAGTATCACATTTTTTTCATTTAACATTCTGTATACACCAGGAAGCTTGGGTATAAGTGGTAGCTCTTTTTTAATTGCTTCTTTTCCAATATCAGAGCTTATCATGACTTCTTTTTTTTGAAATTTGAATACCAACAGAGGAGCAATCTTTCATAATTTCTAATTTCTCAATTTGAAGACTTATTTTATCAATTCTTTTATCTTTAAATAGTTCATCAAATACATCTTCC
This sequence comes from uncultured Pelagibacteraceae bacterium, assembly GCA_902579465.1. Taxonomy (GTDB): domain Bacteria; phylum Pseudomonadota; class Alphaproteobacteria; order Pelagibacterales; family Pelagibacteraceae; genus Pelagibacter. The sequence goes on along the minus strand of CACHGV010000011.1, from coordinate 2,054 downwards.
GCTAATGTTTCAAGAAAATTGTAATGTTTATTTTTTATAAGTTTCTTAATAAGTCTTACAATTTTTGCATAATTTACTATTGATTTAATATCTTTATCATTTGAAGGCTTTTTATCTTCATAGTTTACTTCTAAATTAAATTTAACTTTTTGGGGTGCATCTTTTTCAAAATCAAAATATCCAAGTTTTAAATCTAAAATAAGTTCTTTAATAAGAACTTTTTTTTCGTAATTGAAAAGTTTTTTATTTTTATCAATCTTTACAATTTTTAAATTATTTGTTTTCATATTCTAGACCTTATATATTCTAATATAACTGGATTGTAATATTGAAAACAAGTTGCCTGATCCATACTATGTCCATCTTTAACTTTAAATTTATCTGATTTTTGTTTACCTAATTTAAAACATTTTTTTCCGTCTATTATATAATCTTTAGATATAACTATTCTATTCATTCCATCAATTTGATCTAACCAATCAGAAGTCAATCCTTCAAAAGGATCTTTTGGATGAGTAAAAGCCAATAATGGAACTTTAAGATTTTTTAATATTTCATTGTTATATTGTAACCTTAAATCGTATTGTGCAGGTTTTTTTTCTTTAAATTTAGCTAAACCTGCTTCCACCCCTAATTTTGCTACCTTATACTTCTTGCTTAGTCTATCAAAGCACGCCTGCATATAAGCTATTCCTCCCCCCGCTTTGTCAGGATGTCTTGAAAAGAATAGTAGAGTTGTTAATCCACCACAAGAATGTCCAGTGACAAATATCTGTTTTCTAGGAACACCTAGAGAAACGAGTTTTTCTACTAACTCTAAATTTTGATCTACTCTTTTATCTAATTTTGATTTGCCTTCGTATGGTTTTTTTGAAAACCACCATTTTTTTCCCATATCACCTACAATTTTATGAGCACACAAATTATAAAGCATGATTTTTTTTCCATTTATTTCTTCATCTATTAATGAAACACGGTTTCTAATTTGGTCAATAGATGTACAAAAGGTTTGTTTTCCATCAAAATTACTTTGACCATGATTATTGATTAAAATTATTTTATTAGTTGGATCTTCAATTGTTGATAATTTAGTTACTTTAAATTTCTTTGATAAAAATCCATCTTTCTTAATATTGTGACCATCAGCAAACGATGTTGATATTGTCAGAATAAATATTGATAAAAAAAAGTATAAATTTTTCACTCTTTTCCACCCATTATGTCTGGAGTTTGCCAATTTAAGTTTTGACCACTATCTATTGCCAATACTTGTCCAGTAATAGATATATTTTTAATGAAAAAGTCTACTGCGTTGCATATTTGTTGAACATCTACTTGTCTTTTGAGAGGTGTTGCCATGTATTGTTTTTTAAAATGCTTTTCACTTTGTCTCTTATTTTTAATTGTAGGACCAGGAGCAATTCCATTAACTCTTACTTTTGGCGCCAAGCTCATGGCGCTAGTTTTTGTAAGGGTATAAAGTCCAGTTTTACTTATTGTATATGAAAAAAAGTATGGTGTTAGTTTAAATACTCTTTGATCAATTATATTAATAATATTGTTATTTTTTGCTCTAATATTTTTAGCAAATACTTTTGATAGAAGAGCAGGTGTTCTTAAATTAGTTCTTAAGTGATACCCCCAACTATCAGTTGTAAAATTCTCTAATTTATCGTTTTCAAAAAGTGATGCATTATTTATCAGACAGTCAAAATATTTAAGTTTATTTTTTGCAAACTTAATAATTTTATTTACATCTTTTTCTATACTTAGATCCCCTTTGACTAAATAAACTTTTGTACCATTTTGTGATAGTTCTTTTTTAAGATTTTCTGCCTTTATTTTCGATTTATTAAAATGAATAACAATTTCTATTCCTTTGCCAGAAAGTTTTCTAGCTATAGCAGCTCCAATTCTTGTGGCTCCACCTGTAATAATTATTTTATTTGCTTCCATTTTTTCTTACCTTTTTGAGCTCTTGTACCTGGCATTCCCATGGTAGATCTTCCTTTTGGATAGATTTTATTTTTCAAATTGTATTGTCTTACTTTTGG
>CACHGV010000010.1 GCA_902579465.1 uncultured Pelagibacteraceae bacterium | reverse complement strand
AATCGATGCAAGTTCAGGATTATTTTGTAATCCATTGGGGCATGGTAGAGAAGAAATAATTGAGGCAATTACAAAACAATTAAGAACAGTAGACTACGCTCAACCATTCCAACAAGGCTTTGGTGGATCATTTGAATTAGCAACAAGAATTTCAAAACATACACCAGGGAATTTAAATAGAATTTTTTATACTATTTGTGGATCAACTGCAGTTGAAACAGCAATAAAAATTTCAGTAGCTTATCATAAAGCTAGAGGTGAAGGGGAACGATTTAGATTTGTAGGAAGAGAAAGGGCTTACCACGGTATGAATATTGGAGCAACCTCAGTCGGCGGAATGATCAACAATGTTAAAACATTTGCTAGTGTATTGATGCCAGGTGTTGTTCATATGAGACATACGCATTTACCAGAACATAAATTTATATCAGGTCAACCAGAAACAGGAGTTGAAATTGCAGAAGATCTAGAGAGAATTTGTACAAACTTTGGATCAGAAAATATTGCGGCATGTATTGTAGAACCAATTGCAGGATCTACAGGAACTCTAGTCCCACCAAAAGGATATTTACAAAGACTAAGAGAAATTTGTGATAAGCACGGCATATTATTAATTTTTGATGAAGTTATAACTGGATGGGGAAGAACGGGCTCTCCATTTGCATCACAAGAGTATGGTGTTACACCAGATATTATAACTATGGCAAAAGCTACAACAAATGGAATAAGTCCTTTGGGTGCAGTTGCATGCAAAGAAGAAATCTATGATACGGTAATGGATGGATCACCAAAAGGCTCTATAGAATTATTTCATGGTTACACATATTCAGGAATACCAGTTTCTGTTGCAGCAGGATTAGCTGTTCAAGATATATTTGAAAAAGAGGATATATTTAATAGAGCTAAAAATTTAGCACCATATTTCCAAGAAGGTTTGATGTCTTTAAAAGATATAGACGTTGTTGATAATATAAGAGGTTATGGAATGATGGGTGGAATTGATATTAAAATGGATAAAAAACCTGGAGCTGCAGGATTTACATGTTTTAAACATTGTTATGATGCTGGTGTGAATTTTAAAGCAACAGGGGATTGTTTAATTATTGCACCAATGTTTATTTGTGAAAAACAACACATCGATGAAATAATAGATAAATTAAGAACAGGGATTACAAATTACTCGAAAAGCAAAAAAAATTAATCCACTTATATGAAAATAGGTGTTCCAAAAGAAATAAAGTCCCAAGAAAATAGAATAGGCCTTACTCCTGAAAGTGTAAAAATATTAACCTCAAACGGTAATGAGGTAATGGTTGAAAATAATGGTGGTTTTGAAGCTGGATTTTATAATGAACAATATAAATCTGCTGGTGCAAAAATTGTAGATAAAGCAGAAGACATTTTTAACGACTCTGAAATAATTGTAAAAGTAAAAGAACCTCAATCAAGTGAAGTAAAAATGATTAAAGAAAACCAAATTGTTTTTACATATTTACACTTAGCGGCTGCGAAAGAACTTACGAAAGGTTTGGTAGACTCTAAATCAGTTTGTATTGCTTATGAAACTGTGACTGATAACAATGGTAAATTACCTTTGTTAGCTCCAATGAGTGCAGTTGCTGGGAGAATGTCAGTTCAAGCAGGCGCACATTGCCTTGAAAAAAACCAAAAAGGAAGAGGACTTCTATTGGGGGGAGCACCTGGTGTTGATCCAGGAAATGTAGTTATATTGGGTGGAGGAGTTGTAGGTGAAAATGCAGCAATTATTGCTACAGGCATGAAAGCAAAAGTTCATATAGTAGACAAATCTGAAAAAAGACTTAATGAATTATCAAAAAAATTTGGTGATCTTATAATACCAAAATTAAGTGATGAAACCGATTTAGAAAAATTAATTTCTGAATGTGATTTGTTGGTTGGAGGCGTTTTGATACCAGGTGCAGAAGCACCAAAACTTGTCACAAAAAAAATGTTAAAAAATATGAAAAGAGGATCAGTAATTGTGGATGTAGCAATTGATCAAGGTGGGTGTGTTGAAACAAGCAAACCAACAACATTTGCTGAACCAACATATATTGTTGATGACATCGTTCATTATTGTGTAGCAAATATGCCCGGTGGTGTACCTAGAACTTCAACCATAGCTTTAAACAAAGCTACGCTTCCCTTTTTAAACAAATTAGCTAGCGAAGGTTATTGCAAAGCTTTAAAAGATGATCCAAATTTCTTAGCTGGCTTAAATGTCCATAAAGGTGAAGTAACATACAAAGCAGTTGCAGATGTCTTTGGATATGATTATTTAACCGCAAGAGACGCATTAAATTAATCAAGAATTTTTATTAGTTTTTTTTCTATATTACCACTTATAATAATAATTCCTTTTTCATTAGGGTGCATTCCATCTTCTAAATTTAAATCTGGATTTAAAGCAACTCCATCAAGCAAAAAAGGAATTAAATTTAAGTCATATTTATCAGATAGTTTTTTATAAATTTTATCAAATTTATTTTTATAATCTTTTCCGTGACTATCTGGTGCTACCATTCCTGCTAAAATTATTTGAATTTTTTTATTTAATATCTTTTTTATAGTTTCCTCCAAATTTTTTTCAGTTTCATTTGGACTGATACCTCGCAACATATCATTTGCACCAAGACCAATTAAAATTAAATCGATATTCTTTTCGGCAATTGTCCATTCTATTCTGTTTAAACCACCTGCAGATGTATCACCTGATACACTTGCATTGATTACCTTAACTTTTAAACCATTTTTATTTAAATTATTCTCAAGCACAGAAGATAGATGATATTTTTTATCTAAACCATATCCCGCCATTAGACTATCACCGAATAAGACAACTTTGTAATCGGCTTTAGCCACAAATCCTGGTATTAATAAAATAATTATTTTAATTATTAATTTTTTAATCATGAATAAACTTTTAAAATTATCTAATGTTAGTTTAAATTATACCATAGATAACAACTCTATAAATATTTTAAAAAATATTAGCCTTGAAGTAGACTATAAAGAGACTATTTCAATAGTTGGAGAAAGTGGTTCAGGTAAAACAAGTTTAATCATGTTAATCGGAGGTCTCGAAAAGAATTCAGCAGGAAATATTTTTTTTAAGGACTCAGAAATATCCAATATGACTGAGGATGAAATTTCTGAAATCAGAAGAAAAAATATTGGAATAGTATTTCAATCATTTTACTTGATACCAAATTACACCGCACTAGAAAATGTAAGTCTATCTCTAGAAATTAATAAACTTGATAATGCAACAAAAAAAGCAAAAGAAATTTTAGATAGATTTGGATTGAGCAATAGATTTAATAATCTTCCTAGTCAGCTATCAGGAGGTGAACAACAGAGAGTAGCTATTGCAAGATCTGTTGTAATGAAACCAGAGCTTATTTTAGCTGATGAGCCAACCGGCAATTTAGATAGTGAAAATACAGAGAATATTTCTAGTTTACTTTTTAATTATATAAAAGATGAAAACGCTAGCTTAATAATGGTCACTCACGACAACAATTTAGCTAATTTAACTAAAAGAAAAATAACTATTAAAGATGGAGTGATTAGTGAAAATCAATGATTTAAGTCTTTATTCTAAATATGCATTTCGTGATTTACTTAGAAGTTATTCGAAAATTTTAAGTATAATAATTACTTTATTCATTAGCCTATTTATTCTTAGCGCTATCTTAACCATCGAAGACAGTTTAGAGAATGAACTTAACGAAAATTCTAAAGTTCTTTTAGGAGGAGATTTAGAAATTGATTATAATAACAGAGAAGGAGATAGGAATCTAATAAAACAGGTTGAAAATATTTCAACAGTATCTCAAATAGTTGAATTCAGCACGATGATTTCAACTATTGAAAAAAAACAGAATAAGACATCATTTACTAGAATAAAAGCGATAGATCAAAATTACCCATTGTATGGAGATGTAATTTTTGAACCAGTTGGGTCATTAAAAAAATTAAATGAAATCGACAATACTATTCTGGTAAATGAAAATATTTTTAAGAATTTGAACCTTAAAATTAATGATATTGTAAAAGTTCAGAATATAAAATTTAAAGTTATTGGTGTTGTGAAAGTTCTTCCAGATATTGGTGGAGCATTTGTATTTGGTGATTTTGCATTAACAGGAAAAAAAACATTAGATAAACTAGAATTAAACACATTAGGAAGTTTCTTAAATTATGAATACAAAATTAAATTTGATGACTATAAAAATAAAGATAAAAAAATAAATGAAATTAAAAAAATTTTTAAAAATAATGATAAGGTAAAAATTCGATATCCAGAAAATTCTGCAGGAGGCATAAAAAGAATTATTGACAATTTTTCACAATTTTTGTCACTGGTTTCAATAAGTGCTATGTTAATTGCTGGTATAGGAATTGCTAATACTCTTCTTTCTTTTATCAATCAAAAAAATTCATCAATCGCTGTTCAAAAAGCAATTGGAATTAATTCAGGAAATATTAAAACTATTTATTATTTGCAGTTGTTTATTAGTTTAATATTTATTTCTTTAGTTGCTTATGGACTAAGTTTTTTCTTGGTCCCAGTTGTTGATAAATATATATCAGATGGACTTGGATTAAATATTCAGGCATCATTTTCTTTAACAAATTTATTTATTGTTTTTATGGTTGGATTGTTAGTTATAATAATATTTTCAATCCCAACTGTTAATTCAATTGACCAAATTAAAGCTTCTAGTTTATTTAGAAATGTTTTTCAAAGTTTGCAGTTTAAATATTCAAAATTATCAATTAGCTTAAGTTTGTTACTACTTACCATTTTAATCAGCTTGTTTGCTTTTAGGTCTTCGATACCTACATATAGTTTGATATATTTTGCTTCGTTCTTTGTATGTCTAGCCGTCTTTTTTTATGTTTCCCGTTTTATAATATTATTATTGAAAAAAAATCTACTTAATCTTGGTATTTCATCAAAAATAGCAATTAAAAATATTACACAATCAAAAAGTATTACACCTATAACTGTGATGTCGCTTGGACTAGGTATGACATTGTTACTTACGCTAGCATTCGTAGGCTCCAACTTTAAAAGAGAAATAGCAAAATCAATTCCAGAAATTGCTCCAGACTATTTTTTTTTAGGGATCCAAAATAATCAAAAAAATTTGTTTAAAAAAATAATTATTGATTCTGATCAAGAGGCAGTCATGGAAATTGTTCCTATGGTATCAGCAGGTCTTGTAAAAATTAATGGAATAGATCCAAATACATACATTTCAAATTCTAATGATAGTTATTGGGTAATTATGAATGATAGAAGAGTTTCATGGGTTAATACAATTCCAAAAGACAATCCTATTTTAGAAGGCAGTTGGTGGGATACCTCAAAACCAAATAAGTTACAAATATCACTGGATAGTAAAGTTGCAAAAGACTTTGGAGTAAATATAGGTGATAAATTTACACTTAGAATTTATGGAAGAGAAATTGAAGGAGAAGTAGTAAATTTTAGATTAGTTAACTATCAAGATTTAAGTATCAATTTTGCAATGTTACTAAATCCACAATTCGCAGAAAATATTCCACACGAATATCTCTCTACAATAAAATTTAAAAATATTAAAAGCTTTAATGAAGTTAATTTCTTAGATAAATTTCCAAGTGTATCTATAATAAAAATTTCAGATTATTTATCAAAAGTTACCGATGTTCTAAATAAAGTTTTTATAGCAGTCAGCATAATATCAGCTGTAACAGTTATTATTGGCTTAGTTGTAATCTCAAGCGCGATAATTGTTCAAGGAAAAATTAAAATTTTTCAAAATCTTGTTTTTAAAATTTTAGGTTTTTCTAAGAAGGAAATTATAATGTCTTCAATTATTGAATTTATAATTTCTTTTTTGTCTATTATATTTTTTTCAACTATTTTTGCAGTATTAGCATCAAAGTTTATCATAGAAAACATATTTCAACTTAAATGGTTATTTGAAATAAATATATTTTTCTATGTTACTATTGGAGTTGGTGTAGCAACACTTGCCCTAATTATAATTACAAACTTTAGGTATTTAAGTCCAAAAGTATATCCACTTGTAAGAAATGAGTAAGTTTAAATAATTTTATTAACTTTTTATTGAAGTTTTTAAAGCTTCGTAAATTAAATCTTCTGTAGTTTCCCCTATACTTCTATAAACTTCTTTATCACCCTTAAAAATCAATAGAGTGGTTTGATATAGTACATTAAATGAGTCAGCTATATCTCTATTTGTTACATCAAATGAAAAATATTCAATGTTATCAAATTTAATATCAAACAATTCACCTTTTTTTTTCGCTGTTTGTAAAACTTTCATCTGATTTGCACATGATCCACAGTACTCTATCCAAGAACTAATAACTATTAACTTACCTTCAGACTGTGCTTTCTCAAATAGTGATTTATCAAATGTAGTCTTCTTTTCCATTGCATTTGCACTAAACGCAAACAAACAAAGTATAAAGACGATGAATTTTTTCATAATTTGCTGAATTTTACATTATTAAATCAATAGATGAACATAGTTTAAAGTGACACATTTAAGCTTAAATTTATTTAGTAAAGAAAAATTTGTTTTTTCTAGGCTTCTAGTTAGCGAAGCCTAGTATTATAATTAACTTATAATAAGAGAGAGATATTTAACAATAATCAAGTGTATCCATTTGATACAGCGTTACTTATGAATATTAGCTATGTGTAATCTGTATATATGTTCAAAAATGGCACTTTACTTATTTAAACTATGGCTTAAATTACTTTATGGGGTGCCATATAGGCTGAGATATACCCGTTGAACCTGTCCGGTAATTCAGAAAGGGAAGAATGGATAACATAAATATATTAAATCAATTATCTGCAATATTATTAACCTTAAGCATAAGTATAATTTTTGTCATTATCGGACTTGTATATTCAAAAAAATATCAAGGACTTAACAATTATTTAGTCGCAAGTAGATCAGTAGGTACTTTTTCTTTAACAACTAGTTTAGTTGCATCTGCATTAGGAGCATGGATATTATTTGGTCCTGCATCAGCGGCAACATGGGGAGGAATAGGGGCTGTCATTGGATATTCTCTAGGAACAGCATTCCCTCTTTTCATCTTAACTTATTTGGGAAAAAAATTTAGAGATAATTATCCAAGAGGGAAATCTTTAATTGAAATTGTAAGATCTAGATTTGGCTCACAATTATTTAAACTGATTTTGTTTTTATCTATTTTTTATATGTCGATTTTTTTGATAGCAGAGGTTACTGCTGTTTCAATTTTAATAAATTATATTTCAGGAACAGACTTATGGATTACAGCATCAATCGTAATCATAAGCTCACTCATATATACTTTGTACGGTGGGTTAAGAGCTTCAATTTTTACAGATAATATTCAATTTATTGTATTTGGTCTGTTGTTGTTGATATCATTTTCATATTTAATCTCTTTTAACTCAAATGAGTTTAGTTTCGAATTCATAAAACAGAACAAACCAAATTTACTAAGCCCAGGTTACTTGCCAAATTTCACTGCTGGCTTAACTTTTTTTATAGCTGTAGCAGCAACCAATCTTTTTCATCAAGGCAATTGGCAAAGAGTTTATGCCGCTAAAGATAATAGAGTTTTAAAGAATAGTTTAATTTTTTCATTTTTAATAATTATACCAATAGTATTTATGATGGGTTTTTCAGGATTAATTGCAACTTCTCAAAACTTAAATGTTATTCATGACCTTGCATTTTTTTCTTTATTGCTGAAAGATAATGCTATTTCTCTATCAGTTATAATAATCGTTTTGGCAATTTCTTTAACAGTAAGCAGTATAGATACTTTAGTAAATGCTATTTCAAGCCTAATAATTGTCGATGGGAATAAAGTCTTAAAATTTAAAGGTGATTACTTAAAACTTTCAAAACAAATAATAATATTAATCTCTATAATTTCATTTTTTATAGCATCAAAAGGATTGAGTATTTTATATTTATTTTTATTGGCTGATTTATTTTGTTGTGCTGCAGTACTAAGTATATTTTTTGGTTTTTATTCTAAAACATTTAATGAAAAAAATGCATATGTATCAATTTTAGTTGGCTTGGTCGGAGGACTTCTTTTATTTCCCAATCCTGACTTTTCAAAATCAATTCTGATTGGCATAATACTGCCAATAGATTTTTTACCAGTATTTGTCTCTCAATCCTTACTGTTTTGTTCTTTTGTAGTTGCAACATTCTTACCCATTTTAACTTGGAAACTTAAGTAAACCATTATTTACATCCTGTTAATATAAATATATTATAATTTATTTATGAGTTTTATTTTGCCATTTATAATATTAATTATTGTAGTTGTATCTATTCATGAATATGGACATTATTATTTTGCAAAAAAATATGGTGTTGGTGTAACAGATTTTTCAATTGGTTTCGGTAAAGAATTATTTGGTTGGAATGATAAATCTGGAACAAGATGGAAAATTTGTTGGATTCCCTTAGGAGGCTATGTTAAATTTTTTGGAGATAGAAATGTTTTTTCTCAAGCTGATCAAGAGGAACTATTAAAAAAATATAACAAAGAGGACCAAGAAAAGCTGTTTGTAACGAAACCACTTTACCAAAGATCTTTAATCGTTGCAGGTGGTCCAATAGCAAATTTTGTTTTAGCAATATTCATTTTTTTATTCATATACATGTTTGCTGGTAAAGATTTTACTCCAGCAGTTATTGACGAGGTTCAAAAAGATAGTCCAGCAGAAGTAGCTGGGATGCAAAAAAATGACATAATTCTTGAAATTGATAACAATAAAGTTGAAAGCATTCTTGATGTTTCAAAACTAATTTTAATGTCAACTTCTGATATAGTTGATTTTAAAATTTCTAGATATGATCAAGAGGTATTATTGGAGGTTAAACCAAAAGTTGTTGCTGGTGTGGATAATTTAGGAAATAAAATCAACAAAAGAATAGTAGGTATAAAACTTAGTCCCTACAATAATGAAATAAATCATAAAAAGTTAGGACCAGCAAATGCATTAATAGAATCTTTTAAAGAGGTATATTTTGTAACTACCTCATCTCTAAAATATATGGGTTCAATGATTACTGGCTCTGGAGATAGCTCACAGTTAGGTGGGCCAATCAGAATAGCAAAAATTTCAGGACAAGTAGCAGAATTTGGAATACTGCCATTTATTAGTATGATGGCCTATATATCGATAAGTTTAGGCTTAATTAACCTTTTTCCAATACCACTTTTAGATGGGGGCCATTTAATGTTTTATGCATTTGAAAAGGTTTTAGGAAAGCCATTAAGCCAAAAAACACAGGAAGGTTTTTTTCGAATCGGAATGTTTTTATTGTTAACTTTAATGTTTTTTGCAACATTCAATGACCTTAAAGATTTAGGCTTGTTTTAAGGGGATTTTCTAAAGTCAAAAAAGCATTATAAATCAATACTTATTTATAACTATATGTTGTGGTAAATATAACTAGAGACACAAAAAAAAAGCTTGAAAAATCAACGATTTTGTTAAGTATATAAATATAATCTTTAAAACCGGAGCTAAAATGAACAAAAAACAACTTATAGCAAAATTAGCAGGGTCATTAAATCAAAGTAAAGCTGATGCTGAGCGTACATTTGATACGATTACCAACACTATTTTGGACGCTTTAAAAGGCGACGATAATGTTAAAATTGCTGGTTTTGGAACATATAAAGTAGCTAAAAGAAAAGCTCGAATTGGTCGAAATCCAAGAACTGGAGAGCAAATCCAAATCGCTGCTTCTCAAAAGGTGAAGTTTTTACCTGCAAAAGCACTTAAAGAAGTTTTCAATAAATAAACTTTTTAAAACAGCCTTTATTAAAAATTAATATTTAATAGAGGCTGTTTTTTTTTGCAATTGTACCGTGTACTACATGCAAATACTGCATATCTCTTTTAAATAACAATCAATAGTTTTTAGTTTCATAAAATCTATAACTTCATTCTTAATTAAACGGAGGTGAAATGGTTAAATTTTTAAAAAAATTGGCTGGTCCATTAGTAAGTCTATTTTTCTTACTTAATATGACTAGTGCAGGTTATGCTGAAACAACAGTTTCAGCTGAAGTTGGTTTCATATTCAATACATTTCTTTTCTTGGTTTGTGGTTTCTTAGTAATGTTTATGGCTGCAGGTTTTGCCATGCTCGAATCAGGGATGGTAACGTCAAAAAGTGTATCAGTTATATGTGCCAAAAATATCGGATTATTTTCAATAGCTGGAATTATGTTCTGGATGGTTGGATATAATTTAGCATACGGAATTCCAGAGGGTGGATACATTGGAAGCTTTACTCCATGGTCTGATGCAAGTTCAGTAGATACTGGATATGCAGATGGATCTGATTGGTACTTCCAAATGGTTTTCTGTGCAACGACAGTTTCAATTGTATCTGGAACATTAGCTGAAAGAATCAAATTATGGCCATTCTTTTTATTTGCGGCTATTCTATCAGGAATTATCTATCCAATCGTAATGGGTTGGCAGTGGGGAGGTGGCTGGTTAGCAGCTGCTGGTTTCTCCGACTTTGCAGGTTCAACACTTGTTCACTCAACTGGAGGTGCAGCGGCTTTAGCTGGAGCAATTCTTTTAGGAGCTAGGACAGGTAGATTTGACAAATCTGGAGCAGCTAAACCTATGAAGCCATTTGCGGCGTCATCAGTACCATTAGTTACAGTTGGTGTATTTATTTTATGGCTAGGTTGGTTCGGATTTAACGGTGGATCACAATTAGCAATGGGAACATTTGATGATGCAGTAGCTGTATCAAATATTTTCATTAATACAAACTTAGCAGCCTGTGGTGGTGTATTAGCAGCTGGTGCTTTAACAAGATTAATGTCAGGTAAGACTGATGTCATTCAAATGCTTAATGGAGCAATTGGTGGTCTTGTTGCAATCACAGCTGAACCATTAATGCCTTCACCGCTTGCAGCAATTCTTATAGGTGCGATTGGTGGAATAATAGTTGTCTTCGGAACTAAATTATTATTCTCACTAAAAATCGATGATGTAGTTGGAGCTGTCCCAGCTCACTTATTCGCTGGAATTTGGGGAACTTTAGCAGTTCCACTAACTAACGGTGATGCATCATTCGGAGCGCAGCTTCTAGGAGTAATCTCAATCAATGCATTTGTATTCGTAGTATCTCTAATAGTATGGGGAATTATGAAGGGTACAATGGGTATAAGATTGAGTAAAGAAGCAGAAAGACTTGGTACGGATGTTACAGAGTCTGGAGTTATCGCATACGCAATAAGAGACTAAAGAATAACTATCTCTCTCTCTATAGTTGATAAAAGGCCCCTTAACTGGGGCCTTTTTTTAATAATTTTTAATAAAGTCTAAAACCTCTGCAGCATGACCCGCTGCCTTTACGTTTCGCCATTCCTTAATAATTTTATTTTTCTCGATGATAAAAGTACTTCTTATTGTGCCCATAAATTCTCGACCCATAAATTTTTTTTTGGCCCAAACTTTGTAAGCCTTTAAAGATTTTTTATCTTCGTCTGCTAATAATTCGAATTTAAGGTTAAGTTTTTTACTCCATTTTTCATGACTTTCTAAACTATCTTTGGATATTCCAAAAATTCTGCATCCAATTTTTTCAAATTTACTTAAAAGTTTATTAAAATCATTTGTTTCAATGGTACATCCGCTTGTATTATCTTTTGGGTAGAAATAGATAATAATAAATTTTGATTTTACTTTACTTAATTCTATAGTTTTACCTGATGTCGATAATAATTTAAAGTTTGGTGCTTTCATAATTTTCTAAACTTTTACTGAATTTTCTCTAAAATGAAATTAGAAACTTTTTCCACAGTTAAATTTTTCATACCATTTCTATCCCTATTCCAAACATTATCTTTATAATTATCTGGTGTAATTGGTAAAATATTACTATATTTAAGCTCGCTTACTGGATCATTGCAAATTAATCCAAAGCTTTTGACACCAAGTGCCGCAGCCATATTTAAAGGTCCAGCGTTATTTCCAACAAAAAAAATAGATTTTTTTAATATACCCATTATATTTGCTAAATCATAGTTTGAACAATTTATAAAATAGTTATTTTTTGATAAGCTAATTATTTTAGATGCCATATGATCTTTATTCTTGCCACAAATTAAATAAATTTCTTCAAACAAACCTTTTTCGTACAAAATATTTGCTAGTTCAACAAATAATTCTTCATACCACATTTTAAAATCCTCACCTGAATCTATTCCAAATGAAATTATTTTTTTATCAATTTTTTTTATATTTAAATCAAGATCCTCTCTTTCAAAATTAATTTTCAACTCAGGTATTTTACTATTTATGGATATATTATTAATGGATAAAAGTTTTTGCGATTGATCAGAATAATTCAATTTCCAATCTTCTTTTTTTAAAAAATTTTTACATGTTAACCATTTTTTTTGGTTTCCTAGTCCTGGGCCAATTATATTTTTAATTCTAGCAAATTTTGCTGCGATCGCCGGTCTACTAACTTTGTCAAGTAAATATATATGTGAAATATAGCTATTTTTTAAAAATTTAAAAAGTTTAAATGTATCTGTCCAATAGTGAATACCTTTTCTGAAAGAGTTGTATTTAACTACTTTTATGTAATCTAAATCTTTTAGAATTATTTTTGCTTTTGTTTCTTCACGTGTGATAAAGAAAATTTTTTTTTTATGATATAAGCTTATAGCTTTAATATATGGTAGTTGCCAAATTAAGTCTCCAACCTTTGAATGTGAATAAACTACGCATATATTTTTATATTCCATTAATTAAATTCTAATTATTAAATATTATTATTGAGACATTTAAGCATTTGTCCAGTATTTTTATTGATAATGAATGTTAAACAATTAATTTCTAAAAGATGTCCATAAAATTCAAAAACTTAGTATGGTTGCTCCTTGTTTTTCTGATACTTGTCATTTTAGCATTAAGCGTAATAAATACAAAAAAAAATTTAGATATAAAGTCAAATCAAATTGAGTTTTTGAAAAAAAATTTAAATAAAAAAAAATCTCAAATTAAAAACATACATGAAAAATTAATCTCTAATAATATCTACCTTGAAGAAATAGTTTTTTCTGATGGTATTAATTTTAAACTTAAATCAAATTTAGATATTAAACATAATTCTAACAATTATACATTATCAGAGTTTAGTTCAGACGATATTGTTTTTGCAAAACATCCTGCTGCGTCAAGTTCTGCTTATATTGATATTTATGAGGAAAATCTTTTTTTAGTAACAGCGACTGGTCAAATAGCATATTCAAATCTTAATAGTCTTTTTTCTGAAAAAATAGAAATGATTTCTATTAAATCGAATATTAAAAATATTATAAACTATGCAGAATTTTACAAATCCTCACCTTTTGGCATAAAAGATATATTGGTTAATGAAGATGAAATTTATATTTCTTATATAAAAGAGGTTAATAGTAAATGTTATAATACTAGTATTTTGGTCGGCAGGATTGATTATAATAAAATAAATTTTTCTGAATTTTTCTCAGAGGAGGATTGTATTAATAAAAATGATCCTTTTTTCAAAATGAATAAAAATGATAAACTTGTAGCTCATCAATCAGGCGGTCGTATGATTGCGGTTCGTGACGAGATTTTGCTTACCGTTGGTGAGTATAGAAAAAGAGTTTTGGCTCAAGATGAAAGCTCTTATTTTGGCAAAGTTATTTCAATTAATAAAAATTCAAAAAGGTATAAAATAATTTCAAAAGGACACAGAAATCCCCAAGGCCTCTACATTAATAATCAAATTAACAAGTTATTTTCCACAGAGCATGGACCTGATGGTGGAGATGAGATTAATGTCATAGACTTATCAAACACGAATGCTACTCCAAATTATGGCTGGCCTATTTCATCATATGGAGATCATTATCATCAAGAAAAGGATGATTCGAGACTAGGTTTATCACCATTAGAAAAATCTCATGAAAAAAAAGGTTTTATTGAACCTATTAAGTATTTTGTGCCATCTGTTGGTATAAGTGAAATTACAGAATTACCAAAGAAATTTACAAATTCAAATAATTTACAATTTATAGTTGGAACTATGGGAACCGGTAAAAAAATTAAAGACGGAATGCTAAGTTTGTATTTTTTTGAATACGATAATTCTAATAATAAAATTAAAAATGAAAAATTAATACCAATAAAATCTAGAGTAAGAGATATTAAGTATTTATCTCAATATAATTCAGTGATAATGTTTTTAGAAACAAATAGCACAATAGGAATATTGAAACAAAAGAATTAGTATGAAAATAAAATCTTCAAGAGATCTAGTAACAGAGGCTTTATCTGAAATTAAAACTATTTCTCCTAAAGAAGGTTTAGAAAAAATAAATAATAAAAGTTGTAATTTAATTGATATTAGAGACATAAGAGAATTAGAAAGATTAGGAAGAATAGAGAACTCTTCTCATGTGCCAAGAGGAATGTTAGAATTTTGGATGGATCCTGATAGCCAATATTTTAAAGATGGCAAAATTGATATGAATAAAGAAATGGTTTTATTTTGCGCTGGTGGTTTGAGATCAGCATTAGCCACTAAATCTTTACAAGAAATGGGTTTTACAAATGTCTGCCATATTGAAGGTGGCTTTGGAGCGATGCAAAATTCAGGATTTAAAGTAATAAAGTAATTTAAATTTTAATCTAATAGATTAATCCTTTTAGCGTAGAAAATTCTTATTACCCAATAAATGAACAAACCTAAAGGACCAATAAAATAAGTTATTATTATTGGAAAGAACACTATATATTTCGAAATAAATAATTTTTGGCTATCTTTCATTATCCATGCTCCACAAAACAAGTTTATTGCTAAAAAGTGTGTCCAAAACATAATCAAAAAAGCTTCAGCCTCAAAAAGATTTCTTAAGTCATACAGACCAAGGTACAGGGTAAAATTATAATCAAAATCATATCCTGAAATATAGAAATAATAACCGAGATACACGTAGACGGCAGTTAATACAAAAAAGGGAAATATAGAGGTAACTAATAATCCACAAATTTTTGACTGTGGAAAAACAATTAGAACTAGCCAGAAAGGAATTACACCTATATTTAACCATAAATAAATCATCTCTATGGTAAAAAAAGCAGCTATTTGTTCAATCATATTATTTTTATATTATATTAAATAAAGCCATGATTCCTATAAAAAATAAAAAAAAGACTTTAGAAGTAACCGTGGATGAGATGACTAATTTTGCACTTAATTATGTAGAAAAATTTGCACCTTCCAAACAACAATTAAGGATTTATCTTCTAAAGAAATATTTAAAATCAAGAACTCCCAACATAAAAAAAAATGATGTTTCTAATCTTATAGATATTGTTCTTGAGGATTTAGAGAAATCAAAGTTTATAAACGATAAATTTTATTCAGAGTCAAAAGCTAAAAGTTTAATTCAAAGAGGATCATCTATAAATAAAATAAGAAATTACCTAATGAATAAAGGTGTTGGTGAAAAATACATTAAAAATACAATTGAACAAATAAAAGATAAGAATGAAGATCAGGATTTTTTTTCGGCCATAAAAATCTGTAAAAAGAAAAGAATTGGGCCATCAAGACAAGAGGATAATCGACCTTTGTTTTATAAAAAGGATATAGGAGTACTAGCTCGTTCTGGTTTTGATTTTGAAGTTTCAAGAAGAGTTATGGATCTTGAAAAAGATGAATATTTGAAAATAATTAATCTTCTTTAGTTTTTTTATTTTTTTCTTCTAAGTAGTATTGAATTTTATTTCTTATATAGTTTTTAACCATCACAAATACAATTAAACCAAATATTGATACAGAAACAATTATTATTAAAATTATTCTTAATTGTTCACTCATTATAAATTTTCACTTCTCTTTAAAATTATACTTGGATTTTTAAAATCTTTTTTACCATACGTGATTTCGTTGCCATTAAAATCAGTTACTATTCCACCTGCGTTTTCAAGTATGGCATGCCCTGCAGCTATATCCCATTCACAAGCTCTTGGCTCAGCTACATAGCCATCAAATTCTCCTGTAGCTATAACACAAAATTTAAGAGAGCTTTTCATTCGAATGTGTTGGGTAACTCCTAAATCCTTATGTATTTTTTCAATTTCAGGTTTTAGTTTATTTGAATATGAAACTACTTTTATAGAATCTTTAGGGGTAATTTTCTTACAGTCTAACTTTATAGTTTTGTTTGAAGTAAATTCATATGATTGATTTTTTCCAAAGCTATAAAACATTCTTTTCTTTGCAGGCACATTGATTAATCCAGCTGCTGCTTTTCCATTTAAAATTAATCCTGCATTAATTGTGAATTCCTCACCATCATTAATATAGTCGTATGTTCCGTCAATTGGATCAACTAACCAAAAGTTTTTTAAATTTGTTTTAGATTTATTGTGTGACGTTTCCTCAGAAACAATCGGTATATCAGGCGTCAACTCTAGCAATTTTTTTGTGATAATTTTATTTACTTCAAGATCACCATTGCTTACAGGAGTATTGTCAGATTTAATCTCTTTATTCAAACCTTTATCTCTTAGTTTAATAGACAATTCACCAGCCATTAAAAAAGTACCAATTAAATCTTCGACAACACTTTTTATTTTACTTTCATCCATTATTATCAATTCTTTCAAGTTCAATATTGTTTGCATTAATTACTTTTTTTCCAACATTTTGGAAATTAACAGTTACTTTATCTTTGATTATTGATTGAACTTGACCAATTCCCCAACTTTTATTAGCTGGATTAATAACTTTGTCACCTGGCTCAAAATCTAAAATCATTTAATTTAACTTATAATAGAAATAAGTATAAATACCATCAAATGAATTTAGAAACTAACTCAATAGGATTATTAAAAAAACCATCCGATACAACAGTAGTCGTTGCGATGTCTGGAGGAGTAGACTCATCAACCGTTGCAGGGATGATGAAACAAGAGGGCTACAAAGTAATCGGAATTACCCTGAAACTTTACAATGATGGCAAAGAAGTTGCTGCTTCAAAACAATGCTGTTCAGGCCAAGATATTATGGATGCAAAAAGAGTTGCACACAAATTAGATATAGAACATAAAATACTTTATTACCAAGATAAGTTTAAACAAGGAGTAATAGATAACTTTGTAGAAAGTTATTTAAAAGGCGAGACACCTATTCCATGTGTTCAATGTAACCAAACTGTAAAATTCAAAGATTTATTTGATTTTTCAAAAGATTTAAATGCTGATGCACTTATTACAGGACATTATGTAAAAAGTTTAACAATAAATAATCAAACAAATATGTACAGAGCTTTAGATACCAATAGAGATCAAAGTTATTTTTTATTTAATACTACAAGAGAACAACTAAATTTTTTAAGATTCCCTTTAGGAGGAATGTTAAAAGATAAAACAAGAGAAATTGCAAAAAAATTAAATTTAAACGTTGCAGATAAACCTGATAGCCAAGATATATGCTTCGTTCCTAACGGAGATTATGCTTCAGTAATTGAAAAATTTAAACCTGACTCTTTTAAAAAGGGAAATATTAAAGATTTAGACGGTAAAGTTTTGGGAGTTCATGATGGAATAATAAATTTTACAATTGGGCAAAGAAAAGGAATTAAGATAGCAAATAAAGAACCATTATATGTTTTAAATATTGATCCAGATAAAAACGAGATAGTAGTTGGAGAAAAAAAATACTTAGCAAAAAATAAAATTAATTTACGTAGCCTTAATATATTAGAAAATGAACGCATTTTTTCTGAAAAAATTAAAGTTAAAGTGAGATCAACAGGCAAACTTTTAGATGCAAAAGTTAATTTAATAAATGCCGAAAGCGCCAATGTTATTTTAGACAACCCTGAATATGGAATATCTCCTGGACAAGCATGTGTTTTTTATAAAAGTGATGAAAATGGAGAGAGATGTTTAGGGGGTGGTTGGATTAATTAATTTTTTTTTGAGAAAAAAAATAAAATAAAAAAAATAATTGTATTAATAAAAAATAGTTCCAAGAAATTATGTTTTTAATTTGTGGAAAATCCTCAA
>CACHGV010000009.1 GCA_902579465.1 uncultured Pelagibacteraceae bacterium | reverse complement strand
TATAAAGTTATATAAATATTTGACAGAAGCTGGAACTAAAATACAGCATATTTTGTATAATCCTCAGGACGTAAACTTATTAGTGAACCTTTTAAATAAAGCAGAAATTTCAATTGAAGGAGCTTGGTGTTTATTTGTAATTGGTCATTACACAGGTAAAATTAGTTATCCAGAAAAAATTCCAGAGTTCTTAAAAGTAATGAAAGATAATAATGTCAATTTAGATTGGTCGATATGCGCTTTTGCAAAAGAAGAAATGAGTTGCTTGGAAAAAGCTATTAGCCTAGGTGGTAAAATTAGAGTAGGATTTGAAAACTCCTTATATATGCCAAATGGAGAAATTGCTCCAAACAATCATTCAAAAATATTAGCCGTAAATGAGATGTTCAAGTTATCTTAAAATCGAGGAATATTTTTTTAAAAGTAAACTAACATCTTTATCTGATCTTGCTGAAGCTAAAATAAATCTATCTGGTCTTACTATAATAGCTTTTGAATTAATATTTTTTAAATATTTTGATACTTCAATTAAATTCTTTGCTTTCAATAAGGAGTAATTTTTTAAGTTTTTGTGCTTTATTTCTGAAGATAAAATTATCATTCCTTTTTTTGAAAAATGATCATCTAGGGTTTTGTTATTTTTAAGTTTAAATTGAGGAAAAGTTTTTCCTCTATTTCTATCCTTTAGGTTGCCTAGACCTTTTCCAAGTTTAGGTTTAATTGACTGCATGCTTTTAATACCTTTATTATCAGATTTTATATTGTCAGTTATTTGAATGGACTCAACAGCATTTACAAATTCTCCCATCCTCATAGTGGTTTCAATATATTCTTTAACATTGAGAGATCTTTCTGATTGATATGTATTTAAAAGTGTTTCATCAAATTTATTTTTTATACAGTTGGCAATTTTCCATGCTAAATTTGATGCATCCCTAATTCCTGCGCACATCCCTTGTCCCATAAATGGTGGCATTAAGTGAGCAGCATCACCAGCTATAAAAACTCTACCTTTTCGCCATTTTCTAGCAATAGCAGATTCAAATGTATAAATTGTTTTTCTCTCAATAATTGCTTCACTTTTATTTAGCCAAGGTTTAAGAAAATTCCAAATATAATTTTCTGATAAAACTTTTTTATCACTATGATTTTTCTTAATTGCAAATTCCCATCTTCTACGTCTACCAACATTTCTACAATATGTTGCTGGTTGTTTTGGATTTGAATATTGAATTGTTCTATCTGGTAAATTATTTTTTTTCTTTTTCAATATTAGATCAACTACTGCCCATTTTTGAGTAAAACCTAAATTATCCATTTTTGTTTTCATTTGTTTTCTAGTTATTGAATTGGCACCATCACAACCGATTACGTATTTAGACCTTAAGAGAAATTCTTTGTGATTATTTATATTTAAATAAGTTATATCCACATGATTTTTTGAATTTTGAATTTTTTTAACTTCAGAATTTTGTTCAATTAAGACTTTTTTATAATTTTTTAATTTTTTTCTAAGTTTTTTTTCTAGATCAGGTTGATGAAATCTATAACTTGGATACCATCCATTATCTGTAATTTTTTTTGGTCTTGGCCAATCTAATATTACTTTATCTTTAGAATTAACGAATTTTGTACCTTTATTAATTATAGTATGTTTCAAAAATTCTTTTGTAATTCCTATTGTTTGGAATACTCTCATTATTTCGTCATCAAAATGAACTGCTCTAGGCAGTGGATAAAAGCTTTTTTCTCTATCAAGAATTAATATCGAAAAGTCATGCATTGCCAGAAGGTTTGCTAAAGTCCCTCCCGCGGGTCCTAATCCTATTATTGTGACATCAAATTCTTTCATTGATATTTTTAAAAATTATTTATTTTTTAAATTTGAATATAACCAAGGACAATCGATTAACAATGGAGCTTGTTTACCTTGAGATGCAGTTTCAAGTCTTTTATTTCTAAATTTCATTCTCTCATCATCTGGTAAATAAAGTCTTTCATGTCCCCAAAAACTAGGACCCTCGAATGTTTCAATGGGCTGCCATGTATCTGGGTTGATAATCCTCCCACCCCATCCATTTTCAATAAAAAAACCAGATGGCGTAATTGAATAAAATGAAGTCATATAATCATTGGTATGTCGCCCCATTGTATAAGCAATTGCATTATCCTTGTATTGTAATAAGTCATAACCTTGACCTACATCGTCTAAGTTATTGTATTCAACCATAAAATGATGGAAACCAGTTCCACCTGAACCAAATAAAGCTAAACTATGATGTCTACCATTAACATGAAAAAAGCATAAAGATATTGGAGTATGACTATAATCACTTATCTTGAAACCCATTACGTCTCTGTAGAAAGGAATTAAATCATCAATATTTTTTACATGTACAACAGCATGTCCCATCCCTAGTGCCCCAGTTTTAAACCCTGAAATCGGCCTACCTGGTTTGAAAGGATCTGTATCTATCATAGGCTTATAAACAAGTTCAATACGATTTCCTTGTGGGTCGTTAAAATAAATTAAATCCTCAACAAAACGTTTATCAGCAAAAGAAGTTTTTCCATGATTTACCGCTATTTTATTTTCCTCTAATTTATTTGCAAAAGTTTGAAGATCTTCTTTGCTCTCAACTTCCCATCCTAAAAATCCCAATCCATCTCCTTTATCACCAGTGATTGTTAACCTTTGTTTTTGGTTATCCATTCTAAAAGATAGAATTTCTTTTCCACGGTCTATCTGTTGCATACCAAGATATTTTTGAGAATATTCTGACCAATCCTCAAATTTATCTGAATTAACTCCAATATAACTTAAAGCTTTTACTGCCATGATATTATTATACTTAATTTTGAAAGAGCCCGCTATGAAATTAGCGGGCTCGAATTTGACTATTAACCGTCTATTTTAGAAATTACTTCTCTTGCTCTTTTTAATACAGCATCTCCATCAAGACCTTTGCCTTTCATTTCTGCTAACCAGTCTGATTCAATTGGAGCTAATATTTTTTTGTATTCAGCTAACACTGAGTCAGATGCAACAGTTATCTCGTGTCCTGGAGTATTTTCTACTTGAACTCTCATTTTGGCATTCTGAGTATCAATTAAATTAGATGCCCAATCGCCAAACCATTGACCTGAATGTTTATCAACACATCCTTTTGCTGCTGAAGAAAGACCATTATATTTCCCTTCATTCATTATTAATCCAAATGTAGCATTAGTAATGTTAACTTCTGTATGATATTTAGTAACATCAAATAATCTAAATGAACCAATTGCTGTGTATGGGAAAGGTGTACCATCTATAACACCTTTATTTAAGGCTTCTGAAGTTCCTGGTGCTGGCACTTTAACCCCAGTTGCTCCTAAAGTTTTAAGAATTGTTCCAGCTATTTTGCTTGGAACTCTCATTTTTTTTCCTTTAAAGTCTGCAGGCTTAACAACTTTTGTATCCTTCATATGGATTTGGTACCCTGGATTCGAATGAAGTCCTATTAGTTTAATTCCTGCCATTTCTTTATCTAGGTAACCTTCTTCAAAAAGAGTATTTAGAGCTCTAGATCCAGCTTTTGAAGTTTTGGTTAAGAATGGTAGCTCTACAACTGAACTTAAGGGAAATTGACCACCAATATATCCAAGAACTGTCCAAGATATATCTGCAACTCCTGAAGTTACTATATCGTATTGTTTGGGAGGACTTCCTAATACTCCTCCTGCATACATTTTTACATTTAAAGCACCATTTGAACACTTGTTAACCTTATCTGCCCAAGCAGCTAAAATCTTACTTGCTATAAATGCTTTTGGTGGCTCAAACGTTGCTAACTTTAATTCTGTAGCTGATGCCGTACTAATAATGCTTAAGGAAAAAATTCCTATAACAAAACCAATTATTTTTTTTTTCATGTTAATCCCCTCTTATAATTAAATAATTATCAGAAAGTTTAACTTGAAAATTAGATTATTTCATCCTTAATTGTATTAGATAAAGTGCCAATTTCTGTGATTTCTATTTCAACATTATCTCCTGGCTTCATAAATATTGGAGGATTTCTTTTAAACCCTACCCCTCCAGGCGTACCAGTGACTAGTACATCACCAGCTCTCCATGCCATTGCTTTGGAGACATAAGAAATTAAAATTGGAATATCAAATATAAGTTGACTTAATTTAGCATTTTGCATTACTTCACCATTTAATCTAGTTTCAATTGTTAGATTTTTATAATCAGTAATGTCTTCAGCTAAAACCATGTGTGGACCAAAACTTCCTGTTTTTTCAAAGTTTTTACCCATTCCAAATTGTCTAGTGTGTCTCTGCCACTCTCTTACAGTGCTCTCATTATAACATGAAAAACCAATTATATGTTTTAAAGCATCCTCAGGCTTTATATGTTTGCCGCCTTCGCCCATAATTACTGCCATCTCACCTTCAAAATCTAAACTTTGTGAAACAACGGGTCTTTGAATTGGTTGTAGGTGTGCAGTTTGGCTTTCTGGAAATCGATGAAAAATTACTGGATTCTCTTCAACCGTTCTGTTGGTTTCTTTAACATGTTCACTATAATTTAGACCTACACAAATAATTTTTCCAGGGTTTGGAATTAATGGTAAATATTCAATATCTGAGTTATTAATGTTACCTGGATTATTTGTTGCATAGGATTTGGCTTCTTGAATTCCTCTGTTTTGAATTAAATCTTTAAGTGTATTTGAATTAGAAACTTTTCCAGTCAGATCTGTAATTTTATTATTATTTATAATACCGAACTTATTTTGTTTATTATGTTTAAAAGAAATAAACTTCATGATTAATACTTTCTATTTTTGAAACTACTTATATGTTAATGTTTAAATAATTTGAAGCAACATTTTTTATGATTTCTAAAGTCAGTAAAGTTTTTGATTATTCAGCGATAGCTTCAGGTATTGTTTTGTTTTTATTAGCTGTGTTAACTTTTTGTGACGTTTTTGGAAGACGATTTTTAAATTCACCAGTTACAGGTACAATTGAATTAGTTGAAATTGGAATGGCATTAGTGGCTTTCCTTGCAATGCCGAGAGCGTTTTATTTAAATGCTAATGTTTCAGCAGATTTTATAAATAATTTAAATTTAGGTATATTTAAAACTTATTTAGTAATTTTAAAATTTGTTTTAATGATATCGATTATGTCCTTAATGGCATACTCTACTACTTTGACATCATACAAATTTATGAACAATCAAAGAGTAACGATTGATCTAGAACTTTATTTTTACCCTTTTTATTTCATATGCTCTATTGGGATGTGGTTAAGTGTTTTTGCTATCATCATATGGTTTATCAAAACTATTTTTAAAATTAATCCAAAAGCTAAGAATTTATAATGGGATTAGAAGCTGTAATTAATGGTGGATTGTCTTTTGCTGCTGTATTAATTTTAATGGTATTAAATGTACCAATAGGAATTGCAATGTTGGTTGTTGGTTTTACTGGCTTTGCAGTAATTTCAGGATTTGACCCTGCAATATTTGTTTTAGGAACTGCTCCTTTTGATGCTGTCTCAAAATATACATTATCAGTATTGCCTTTGTTTGTTCTAATGGGAAATCTTGCCAACAGTTCAAATTTATCAAGAAATTTATATGACGCAGCTTATGCAATAGTGGGTCATTACAAAGGTGGTTTAGCAATGTCTACTGTTGGGGCATGCGCTGGATTTGGAATGATTTGTGGATCTTCGATTGCAACAGCTGCAACAATGTCTCAAATGGCAGGCCCTGAAATGAGAAGACATGGTTACAGTGATGCCCTAATTAGCGGATCTATAGCATCTGGTGGAACGCTTGGAATCATAATTCCTCCGAGTGTTATTTTAGTAATATATGCTTATTTAACAGAACAGTCTGTTCAAGAATTATTTTTTGCTGCACTTATACCAGGAATAATAGCAGTTGTACTTTATATGATTGCTATTAGAATTTATCTTTTAATTTATCCCTCACAAGGTGGTTATGGAACAAAAATGCCTTTGAAGGAACGAATTTCTGCATTATCAAAAGTTTTTCCAATTTTTTTAATATTTGCAATCATGATGGGAGGACTTTATTTAGGTTTTTTTACAGCAACAGAAAGTGCTGCAGTAGGTGTAATATTAGTTTTAATTTTTATTTTTTTTAGAGGTCAATTAAAATTAAGTTTATTGAAAGATGCTTTATGGACAACTATAAAAACTGTTGGTTCTTTATATTTAATTGTTATTGGTGCAAGTATATTTAATTATCTTATAACTGTCACACAGTTACCTTTTGCAGTTGTTGATTTTATAAATTATCTTGAGCTTACTCCATTAGGAATAATTTTAGTAATTTGTGCAATTTATTTAGTTCTTGGTACTGTAATGGACTCTTTGGCAATGTTGTTTTTAACTATACCAGTATTTTATCCAGTGATTATTGATGCTGGAATTGATCCTGTATGGTTTGGTATATTTGCAGTAATAGTTGTTGAATTTGGATTGATTTCACCTCCTGTTGGAATGAATTTATTCGTTATTAAAGGTGTAATGCAAAAAACACCTTTACAAACTATATGGTTTGGGACTCTTCCATTCTTAATGACTGACGTAATTAGACTCGCTTTAATTATTGCTTTTCCTGCAATTTGTTTATACCTGCCTAGTCTGATGGCTCACTAGTATCTTTTAATTTTTTTATATAGTTAAAATAAATAAAACCAAAAAC
This sequence comes from uncultured Pelagibacteraceae bacterium, assembly GCA_902579465.1. GTDB lineage: Bacteria > Pseudomonadota > Alphaproteobacteria > Pelagibacterales > Pelagibacteraceae > Pelagibacter. Next base: position 23,616 of record CACHGV010000009.1, on the reverse strand, counting down.
TGCACCTACAATGATTAAAATATATTGATAGAATTTTAATAATACAAAAACTATTGGTAATTCTTTACCTGGATTCTGAGCATAAAAATTATCAGTACCATCTTTATATAAATCCATTGGACCTAAAGTTGCAAACAAACCAAAGATAAATATATAAATACAAGGTAATAAAGAAATAATTAATAAAATTCTATTTCCACGAATTAATTTTATTAAATTTGCAGATATTCCCACTGAAACTAAGCAAATTAGAGACAATATTAAAGGGTTCATTACCAGACTCCTATCATAATTCCATCATCTTTTGTATAATCTCTTTCTTTTAAAACAAATTCATCTGTTGCTGCAACTCTGTTTTTTCTATTTGTAATTCTTTGAAGCAATATATCCTTCATTTCATCAATAATTTTTTTGAATTCTGATGATTGCCCTAGATCATTAAATTCATCTGGATCATTTTTTAAATCAAATAATTGAGGTGGGAAACCTTTATAATAAATATACTTCCATCTATTATTTCTAATCATATATGCTCTTGCATCTGATGCTCCAATATTGAGAATTTTTCTTGCTTCGTTAAATGAGTAATCTATTTCGCTAAATACACTATCTTTCCAATTAGAAACTTCATTTCCTCTAATAATTGGTAATAATGATTGTCCTTCTAAGCGATGTTTGCTTGCATTGCTATCTACAGAGTCTAAAAAAGTAGGTAGTAAGTCTATAGCCTCTACAAATCTTTTTTCTCGTACTCCCCTATTATTATCTGACAAATTACTTGGATCATAAATTATCATTGGAACCTTAACAATTTGTTCATGAAATAATTCTTTTTCTCCTAGCCAATGATCGCCCTGATAGTCACCATGATCTGAAGTAAAAACTATCATTGTATTTTTCATATATTTTTTTTCTTCAAGAAAGCTAAAAAGTCTTCCAAGATTATCATCAATTTGTTTTATCAATCCCATATATCCTGAAAGAACTGTGTTTCTTACTTCCTCTTTTGAAAAAGTCTTTGAAACATTATTTTCTATAAAAGCTTTGTATACTGGATGATCTATTTCTTTTTCAGTATCGCGTCTATGAACTGGATAAAATTGGTTTGCTGAATACATATTATGATAAGGTGCAGGTGCAATATAAGGCCAATGAGGTTTTATATAGGACAAATGAAGAAACCAAGGCCTCTCACCACTTTCCTGGATAAACTCCATAGATCGATTAGTCATAAAAGCAGTTTCAGAATGTTCCTCTTTAACTCTTGCTGGTTTATTTGAATTTCTTAACCTCCATCCACTCAAAATATTTCCATTTTCGTCTTCTGAAGAATTCGCCCATCTATCCCAGGGGTTTTGGCCATCGTATCCAAGTTTATTCAACCATTCATTATAAGATAATTTTTTATTTGAATTTTTAATATGGTTATTTGGGTGAAGTCCATCATCTCTTTCATAAGGTTCAAAACCTGGCTCACTAATTGTTAAACCAATTTCCGTATCTTTTGAAATTCCGAGTCGGCTCATCCCATCTAAATCTGCTCTCATATGAGTTTTGCCAACAACACCCGTTCTTATCCCAGATTGTCTTAAATAATCTCCAATTGTTAATTCTCCAATAGGCAAAGGTATTTGATTCCAAGTAGATCCATGGCTAAACACTGTTCTTCCGGTATAATATGATGCCCTTGAGGGACCACAAACAGGTGCCTGAACGTAAGCTGACTCGAATAATACTCCTTTTTTTGCTAAACCATCTAAATTAGGAGTTTTTAAGTGCGGGTGACCATAACAAGAAAGATAATCAAATCTTAGTTGGTCTGCCATTATAAATAATATATTTTTTACTTTATTCATTATCTGTTAAACATTTGCTTTAAACCATTAGTAGATGCTTCACATAAACCTTTTTCAGTAATTAAACCTGTTACATATTTTGCTGGAGTTATATCAAATGCTAAATTCATTGACTTACTTTTTTCAGGATAAATTAAAACTTTCTTAATTTTATTTTTATCATCTTTTCCCACTATATGTGATAATTCATCAGAATTTCTTTCTTCTATAGGTATTTTTTTATAATCTTTAGTTTCCCAATCAATTGTAGAACTTGGTAAAGCTACATAGAAAGGCACATTATTATCATGCGCTGCTAATGCTTTTAAATAGGTGCCGATCTTATTACAAACATCTCCTGTTGATAAAGTCCTGTCAGTTCCGACAATGCACATATCAACTTCTCCTCTTTGCATTAATATACCGCCGGTATTATCTGTAATAATTGTATTTGGGATCCCCTCTTCATTTAATTCAAATGAAGTTAGGTTTGCACCTTGGTTTCTTGGTCTTGTTTCATCAACCCATATATGCACTGGAATACCATTTTTATGTGCATGATAGATTGGAGATGTTGCGGTGCCCCAGTTAATTGTTGCTAACCATCCTGCATTACAATGAGTAAGTATATTGACTGTTTTTTTCTTTTGCTTATAAATTTTCTCAATAATTTTAAGCCCCTCTAAACCTATATTTTCACAAAAATTTATATCTTCATTACATATTTCTTTTGCTTCATTAATTGCAACATCAAATAAATTTTCAGATTTTATAAATGATAATTTATTATTCATCCTATGGACTGCCCATTGCAAGTTAATTGCGGTAGGTCTTGCATTAACTAATTTTTCTGAGCTTTTTTTTATAAATTTTAAGTCATTATTTTCCTTGATCGCCAAAGCTATACCGAAAGCAGCTGTAGCTCCTATTAATGGGGCACCCCTTACTTCCATTGATTTAATTGCTTTGACGCAATGATCTACTGTTTCAAGATCCTTAATAATAAAATTATGTGGAAGCTTTGTTTGATCAATTATTTTAACTACACCATCATCGTACCAGATAGTTCTATATTCTTTACCTGCTATTCTCATTTATTCAATACTCTGCCAGCTATTGTTTTCAATTTATCTTTTGTTTTTTGAGTTCTCTTTTCTGGTGCGGTTATAATAGCTACATCTAGACAATTATTTGTAGGGTCGTTTACATCAATATAATTTTCAAAGACATGAATTAGATTTTTGATCATGTTTTTTGCTTTTGATGCATTGTCTAATAATACCTTAATAACTTTTTGAACATCAACATTTTCATGATCTGGATGCCAACAATCATAATCAGTAACCATCGATACAGATGCATATCTAATTTCAGCTTCTCTCGCTAACTTTGCTTCTGGCATATTAGTCATTCCAATTACATCTGCGTTCCAGGATCTATAAAGATTTGACTCGGATAAAGTTGAAAATTGTGGACCCTCCATCACAACATATGTCCCACCTCTTTGATAATCTATTTTTCCTTTCTTAATAGCATCTTCACACGCATCCATTAATCCACTTGATGTTGGATAGGCCATTGATACATGTGCAACAATTTCATCATCAAAAAAAGTTTTATATCTTGCAAATGTTCTATCTATAAATTGATCGATAATAACAAACTTACCAGGTGGCAAATTTTCTTTTAAAGAGCCAACTGCAGATATTGATACTATATCTGTAACACCTAGTTGTTTTAATGCATCAATGTTTGCCCTAAAATTAATATTTGATGGTGATATAAAATGGCCTTTTCCATGTCTTGGTAGAAAATAAACTTCTTTACTATTGTAATTAGTTTTTAATATCTGATCTGAAGGTTTCCCCCAAGGAGTATCTAAATCTATTAATTCTCTATCTTTAAACTCCTCAACATCGTAAAGACCGCTTCCACCTATTATTGCTAATTTATTATTTGCCATATAAAAAGTAATTATATTGTATTTATAAATAACTATTATGGATTTGAAAGATTATATTCGTTCAATTAAAGATTATCCTAAAAAAGGTATTTTATTTAGAGATATCACTACCTTGATAAAAGATGAAATAGCATTTGAGGAAACAATTAATCAGATAGTTAAAAAATCAAAAAAATTTAAAGTGGATAAAATAGCAGCAATTGAATCACGTGGTTTTGTTTTTGCATCTGCTGTTTCTTACATCTTAAAAAAACCTTTTATAATGTTAAGAAAAAAGAACAAACTTCCTGCTGATGTTCACTCAGTAGATTTCCAATTAGAATATGGAACTGCAACAATAGAAGTGCACAAAGATTCTATTTCTGAAAATGACTCGGTATTAATAATTGATGATTTGATAGCAACAGGAGGTACTGCAGAAGCTGCTGCAAAACTTATAGAAATTTCTAAAGGAAAAGTTGCAGCATTTATATTTGTAATTAATCTTTTTGACTTAGGTGGCTGTGAAGACCTCTTAAAAAATGGTTACAAGGTTGAAAATTTAATGGATTTTCCAGGTCATTAGTTTGGTAGCGGGAAGTGGGATCGAACCACTGACCTCGGGCTTATGAGTCCCGCGCTCTAACCAACTGAGCTACCCCGCCATAAATTCATGAAAGTTATAATAGAAATTTTATATAACGCAATCAACTATTAAAAGATTAAGTTTTTTTAACTCCTGTTGGGTGTGGAATTCCATCAATAACTAATTTTGGTTCGATACTTACATCGATTAACTTAGGACGATTGTCTAGGTAAGACTTTATACTATCAATAGACATCATGTCATCTAAAAATTTTTCTAATCTAGGAAATTTTTTTATAATTGATTGATCAAGCATTTTAGATAAATCTAAATGATGAAACGTAACAAAATCACATGCTCTTGGTTCATCAAAGATAAAAAATTTTTTGTCATTATTCTTCAAAACTTTTTCAAGATCTTCAAATCTTGATAATAAAAATGGCAACATGTCATCTTTTTTTTTAATAAATTTCTCTCCTTTTGCAAAATTTACTGTCGGGTTAAGTGGCATAAAAAGTTCCTGTGCACTCTGCATGATAGCATTTGCTTTAGCATTTAATATTGGATCAGAAATGTTGATGCCTGCTAAATTTTCTATAAATGTCATTATTGCCATACTTTGACAAATCTCATGTTTCTTATCTACAATTAACATAGGTAGTTGTTTAAAAGGAATGCGAGGTTTTACATCTGACCATTCCTTTTCATAATAGTCCCATGACATAAGATCTTCATACTCAATATTTGTATAATGAAATAATAAACGAGGAGCTTCTGCTAAAGCTCTCATTTTAAAATATATTAATTCTAATTTATGAGTCACTTGAATTTATGAGGCTATGAATTTTATTAAGTAATAAAGTATACCAGTAATTATTGTTGCATAAACAAAGCCTACAACAAACAATTTGATAATTATTTTGTTATCATCATATTTTGATTTTAAATATACATAAATGAGAGTGTAAATTCCTACTATTGCAATACTTAATAATATATCTGTTGGATTCATAGATTTTTTTATAATTCTAATTTAATCTAATAATATTACTTATTCAATTGATAATAGAGTAATTTTAGATTGTCTTATCTTTATCAAATAATAAACTGCTATTATTAAAAATATAGAGAGAGGAAAAAAATGATTAAATTTAAATCGATCAGCAAAACTTTTATGAGTTTTGTTTTAGTTATTTCATTTTTAGTATCTTCAACAGCAGCATTTGCAGAAATCGTGGGTAGACTTTCAGTTCATTGGAGTCCTAAACACCATAGTGCAAAACATGCTCAAATTTTTGCTGATGAAGTTAATAAAAGAGCAAATGGAAAATTAAAAATTGAAGTTTATCCATCTAAACAACTTTTTGGAATTAGGGAAGTAATGGGTGCTGTAACTTCAGGCGCAGTTGAGTTAGGGGGAATTGTTGGTGTTGTAAGTTTTCCACCAATAAATAAAAACTTTAATGTTGCATCTTTCCCAGGCCTATTTAATTCTTGGGAACAACAAAGAGGTTTTTTCCAAAACTCTGCTAAAGGAAAAGAAATTTGGGGAGAGTTAACTAAAAAAACTAATTCAACTTTAGTAATGTACAATCCAGTTGGCCCAGTAATGTCAATTTCAAGTGCTAGAGAGTTAACTGGTATAGATGCCATGAAAGGTTTGAAAGCTAGAAGATTACTTAAAAGTGAAGAGCCTATGTGGGATGCTCTAGGGGCAAATCGTGTATCTTTGAAAACAGGTGAAGTATACAACGCTTTGCAATCTGGAATGATAGATACAATAAATAGCCCTCCAGGAAGTATAAAGGCTTATAGCTGGTGGGAATTTTTAAAATACGCTCAAAAGCCATACCAATATTATGCTGATGCATATATAATGGCTAACTCTACTTGGTTTAATAGTTTACCAGCAGACTTACAAAAAATAATTATGGATGTTGGTAAAGAAGTTGGAAAACTCTCAACAGACAGAATTATGGATCATGGTGAAACTGTTCTTAAAGAATTCCAAGACAGAGGTGGTGTTGTAACTACTCTTTCAGGAGCTGAGAAAGCAAAATTTGATAAGCTTATGAAGGATAAAGTTATGCCTGCAATGGCTAAAATGATCGACTCTGATGCTTTAAAAGCAGCACAAGAGTACGCAAAAAGTAATTAGAATAAGTTAATTGCTTAATCTAATAAAATGAAAGCGTTGCGAGCAGTTAATAATTTTTTAGCTTCGGCTTCATTAGCTCTCGCAATGTTTATCATTTTCATTATGGTTGCTGCACTATTTTTAAGTGCAGCTACAAGATTCATTACAGGTACTGGATTTGCTTGGTTTATAGAACTACCACCGGTTTTAGTTAGTTGGTTAGTATTTCCATTATTAGGACCCCTCTTAAAAAAAGGACAACATATTAAAGTTGATTTTTTAACTCCTATACTTTCAAAAAAAAAAAAAGAAATTTTGTTTTTAATTGTAAATATAGTTGCCTTCTTGTCAGCATGTGTTTTTTTTAAGGCAGGTCTTGATGCAACAATAATGTATTTCAATTTAGGTCAAGTTATGGAAATTGAAATTAGTATTCCTATATGGTGGATGTTTTTAGCATTCCCTGTTGGTTTTTTAATATTAGCTCTTACCTCAATAGAGTTATTATTCGATAATATTATAAATTTAATAAGAAATTAAATGTTTACGTTAGCATCTATATTATCATTGGTAGCTTTAATTATTTCTGTTCCAATTTTTTTAGTCTTTGGTTTAGGTAGTTCTATAGCTGCTATTGGTGGATTAAATCTTCCTTGGTCTGTTTTAATTCAAGTGTCTTTTGGAGCTTTAACAAAACATGTCCTTATAGCTGTGCCATTATTTATTTTTAGTGGAATGGCGATGCTAAAAGGTGGGGCAGCACTTAGACTTGTAAAATTTGCAACAACTTTAGTTGGACATTGGCCAGGAGGTTTGGGTGTAGCAATGGTTATTGCGATGGGTTTCTTTGCAGCATTCTGTGGTTCTATATTAGCTGCAATTACAGCAGTAGGAACAATCATGATGCCAAAAATGATTGAGCAAGGCTACCCTACTCCGTTTGTAGTTGTTTTAGCTGCATCAGCTGCTTTGCTTGAAGCTTTAATTCCTCCATCAAACGCTGCTATTTTATTTAGTGCACTTACCTATGTCCCAGTCTCTAAAACATTTGCAGCTGGTGTAATACCAGGAATAATACTTTTAATTTTAATGGTTCTTTTAGTTTTATTTAAATGTAGACATATAAGGGCTGACAGAAAGGCAACTCTTAAAGAGAGATTAAGTTCTTTTGTTGCAGCACTTCCAGCTTTAATAACCCCAATTATAATTTTAGGTGGTATATATGCAGGTTTTTTAACGCCATCTGAGTCTGCAGCTATAGCTGGGGTTTATGCTGTTGCGATAGGATTTTTAATATACAGAGAATTAACATTTTCATCTTTGCTAAGTTGTTTAAAAGATACAGCAATAATTACTGCAGTAATATTTTCAATTATTGCGACTGCAACTTTTTTAAGTGTTGTGCTTACTTATACTCAAGCCCCTCAAAAAATTATAACTTATTTTACAGATATGGGAGTAAGTGTGAATTTATTTTGGATAATGTTAGGAACAATATGTTTAATTTTAGGAACATTTATAGAAATAGTTCCAGTATTTTATTTAACAGTTCCAATATTTGCAGCTTTAACACTATCTTTTGATCAAAGTCTACTTCATTTATATGTTGTTTTTGTTGCTTTTGCTGGAATAGGAATGATTACCCCACCAGTTTGTGTGGGAATATATACTGCTGCTGGTGTTATAAAAGAAAATCCAGCTAACGCATTTAAAGAGGTTCCTCTATTTACTATAGTAGGTATTGTTTATGGAATATTAATGATTTTATTTCCAATTCTTTCAACTTGGCTACCAAGTCTTCTTTGATTATTCTAATTGCTCTCTAATTTCTTTTTCACAAATAATTCTTGCTTCTTCTGGGGCGATTTCTTTTAGTATTTTACCTTTGGCTATAACGCAAGCTGATATAGATTTTTGAAGACTAAATTCTTCATATTTTTCAACACTAAAATAAAGAAAAATTATTGCTGCTCCTAAAAATAACATCAATTTATAATTTTTATACATTAAGAAGCTTGTTGCTCTGGTAATGAAATATCTAAATGATAGTTTGGTTCATTTCGTTGTTTTTTAAGAGCTGGAATTATTTCTTTATAGGTTTCAAATAATCCATCTTTTATTTCGGGTAACTGATCTTTTAAATGATGATGTAATTTTTCTAAATTATAAGCTGGAACATTTGGAAACATATGATGTACACAATGATACTCCATCTTCCAATAAAGAAAGCTTAGTATTGGGTTTAATTTCATATCCCTTGCTGACAATCTGTGATCTTTTACATCTCTAGCTAAACCAGCATGTTGAGTAAATGCAACAAATTTATGCAAACCTTTTCCATAATAATGAGGTAACAAAAGATACAACACAGGTAACCATGAAGATATTAATAGAGACCAGATAATTATAGATATCCAGATACCAACATAAATTCTTGAGATCAAAATAGCTCTTGGTCTTGCATTTTCTGGAATACTATCAATCATAACTTTGGTTTGTATCCCAAAAGCATGTTTTATAACTTCAAAAGCAATGCTTTTTTTAAAAAATAATAATTCACCAAAAGGAAATAAATTCATTATTAGTTTTTTAGGAGTATCTTTTAAATTATTGCCATATTCTATCTCATGATCATAAGGGTCTTTTGTTGAATAAGTGTTTCCATGATGAACAAAATGAGTAAATCTCCATCTTGTAGGCTCAAAGTATGCCATGAAACATGAAATATAGTAAAATATTTCATTTAAATATTTGGTTTTGAACGCAGTTTTATGGCCTGTTTCATGCCAAATTGGATTACAAAAACAAAAGATATTTCCATAAATGTAAAACCATAATACTGACCACCAGGTACCCCAAGTTAAATATGCTAAATATCCAACAATGCTTAGTAAGCTAAAATAAATACTTACATGTAATAATCCTTTGATGTCTGATTTTTTTGTTAGTTCTTTTAAGACTTCTTTATCAATATTAGGTCTGAACCACTTTTCTAATTTAACGTCCATAAATTACAGTAAGAATAAATATCATACATATATTATTTTAACCTACCAATGATTTTTGAGGTTTCATATCACCTTTTTCAATTCCGGCTACCTCTACTGGTTTCTTCATAGCATCTCTTCTAAATGGTTCACCTAATTCTTGATTTAAAATTACCTCTATGAATGTTGTAACTCCTTTTTTTTGATCTTCACAGGATTGCTTAATTGCTTTAGTTGTTTCTTCCATGGTTTTGACGGCAACTCCTTTTAAACCGCATGCATTAGCAACTTTAGCATAGCTTAGTTCAGGATCTAATTCTGTTCCAATAAAATTATCATCAAACCATAAAATAGAGTTTCTCTTTTCTGCTCCCCATTGGTAATTTCTAAATATAACCATTGTAATTGCTGGCCATTCCTCTCTAGCACAAGAACTCATTTCATTCATACTTATTCCAAATGCACCATCGCCAGCAAAACCAATTACGGGTGTATCTGGACATCCTATTTTTGCTCCAAGTATAGATGGAAAACCATAACCGCATGGACCAAATAAACCTGGCGCTAAATATTTTCTTGGCTTTTCAAAAGTTGGATATGCATTACCTATTGCACAATTATTTCCAATATCACTTGATATAATTACATCGTCTGGCATTCCAGCTTGAATTGCTCTCCAAGCTTGTCTTGGGGACATTCTATCTGCGTCTCTTTCTCTAGCTTCTTTGTTCCAAACTGTGCCTGGATCATCATCTTCATGGTCTAAACTAGTAAGAGTTTGTAACCAAGCTGATTTTGTTTGATGAATTAAGTTTTTTCTCTCATCTCTGCCAGTATCTCCGGCTGTTGGTGATAATTTTTCTAAAATCTGTTGAGAAACCATTTTAGCATCACCACAAATACCAACAGTTACTTTCTTTGTGAGTCCAATTCTATCTGGATTCATGTCGACTTGAATTATAGTTGCATCTTTTGGCCAATAATCAATTCCATATCCTGGTAAAGTTGAAAATGGATTTAATCTTGTTCCTAATGCCAAAACTACATCTGCTTTTGAAATTAATTCCATTCCAGCTTTAGAACCATTATATCCTAATGGTCCGACTGCTAAGGGATGGCTTCCTGGAAAACTATCATTATGTTGATATCCATTGCATACTGGAGCATCTAATTTCTCAGCTAACTTTTTACATTCTTCAATTGCATTACCAATTACTACACCCGCTCCAGACAATATAACCGGAAATTTTGCATCAGATAAAAGTTTTGCTGCTTTTTCAATTGCTTCTTTTCCTCCACCTTGTCTTTCAAATCTTACAATTGGTGGTAATTCAATGTCAATTACTTGTGTCCAATAATCTCTTGGGACATTTATTTGGGCTGGTGCTGAACCTCTAAATGCTTTTTCTATAACTCTATTTAATACCTCTGCCATTCTTGAGGGGTCTCTCACCTCTTCTTGATAGCAAACCATATCTTTAAATAAATTCATCTGTTCTACTTCTTGAAAACCACCTTGACCCATAGTTTTATTTGCTGCTTGAGGAGTAACTAATAATAAAGGCGTATGGTTCCAGTAAGCTGTTTTAATTGGTGTAACTAATCCAGTTATTCCTGGCCCATTTTGAGCAATAACCATTGACATTTTTCCTGTTGCTCTTGTGTATCCATCTGCGATTAAACCACCATTAGTCTCATGAGCAACATCCCAAAAAGTAATTCCTGCCTTAGGAAACAAATCAGATATTGCCATAAAAGCTGATCCTATTATTCCAAACGAGTGTTCTATTCCGTGCATTTGAAGAACTTTTATAAATGCTTCTTCTGTAGTCATTTTAGTCATAGTTCAGCCTTTCTAATTCTTTTTTTAATTGTCAAAGTGTTCGATTAATATATAAGATTTAGCGAATTTCAAATAAAGAAATCGTCACAATGTCAAATACTGATATAATAATACATGATGAAAAAGACAACGTTGGCGTAGTTGTTATAGAAAAAATAACCCCAGAACAAGATTGTAATTGTTGGATAATGGAAAACGATAAGTCTGTTTCAATACAATCAAAAGACGAAATACCTTTGGGTCATAAGATTGCAATGGCAGATCTAAATGAAGGTGACACTATTTTGAAATATGGACATGATATTGGGAAAGTAGTTAAAAATATTAAAAAAGGTGAACATGTTCATGTTCATAATGTAAAAACAAAAAAGTGGTAATAAATGGAAATTCCAAAAAGTTTTTTAGGATATAAAAGAGAAAATGGTCGTGCTGGAACACGTAATCACGTTATCATTCTTCCTGTAGACGATATTTCAAATGCATGTGCAGAAGCAGTTGCAAATAACATTAAAGGTACAATAGCTCTACCCCATTCTTACGGGCGATTACAATTTGGTGCAGACTTAGAACTTCATTTTAGAACAATGATTGGTACAGGAAAAAATCCTAATGTTGCAGCTGTTATAGTTATTGGTATCGAGCCAAAATGGACAAAAAGAATTGTAGATGCAATTGCGACAACAGGTAAACCAGTTGAAGGTTTTAGTATCGAAGGTGTTGGAGATATAGATACCATTGCAAAAGTTTCAAAAAAAGCACAAGAGTTTTCAATGTGGGCATCAGAAAAACAAAGAGAAGAATGTCCAATGAGTGATTTATGGATTTCGGTAAAATGTGGGGAGTCTGATACAACGTCAGGATTAGCATCTAATCCAACTGTAGGAAATCTCATGGATAAATTAGAACCGCTTGGTGTTCATTTATGTTTTGGCGAAACTTCTGAACTTACAGGAGCTGAAACAGTTTGTGAAAAAAGAGGTAAAACGCCTGAAGCTCAAGCCAAATTTAAAAAAACATGGAATGATTACAATGATTTCATTCTTAAAGAAGCAACAGATGATTTATCAGAAAGTCAACCAACTGCAGGAAATATTGCAGGTGGACTAACTACTATTGAAGAAAAAGCATTTGGTAATTTTCAGAAAATTGGAGGATGTCAATTTATTGATGTTTTAGAGCCAGCCGAGGAACCAACAAAAGGTGCGGGATTGTACTTCATGGATACTTCTTCAGCTGCTGCAGAATGTGTTACTTTGCAAGCTGCAGGTGGTTTTAATATTCACCTATTCCCAACTGGACAGGGGAATATTATAGGAAATCCTATAGAGCCTGTGATTAAATTGACAGCAAATCCTCTTACTGCAAAAACTATGAGTGAACATATTGATGTGGACGTTTCTAAAATTTTATCTAGAGAAATGAATTTGAGCCAAGCGGGAGATGAGTTAATCAAATCAACTTTAAGGGTTGCTAATGGAAGATTAACTTGCGCTGAAGCTCTTGGTCACAAAGAGTTTGTTATGACTAAACTATATAGAAGCGCTTAATTATTTTTTTAATTTTGCTAATCTTTTATCGTCCCAATTAGAATAAACTCTTCTAATCATTGCAGCACCAACACCCAGAACAATAGCAAGAAGTACAGATGTTAGGCCATAAAATACCGGCAAGTCTCTAGAAAAGTTTAATATAAATTCACTTAGTGGCCCTAAGTTATCTGTAGCATTAACAATAGCACTTGTTGTTTTTTCATCTTTGATAAAAGTATCATAAGCAATTGCTATACCAACTAATAATAATAATATTGCTAAAATAGTTTTAAATTCTGAACTATCAATTTTTTCTCCAATTTTTTGTCCAAACTGTACACCTATTATTGAACCTAAAATTAAAACAGTAACTAATATTAAATCTATGGTTCCATAATTCAACGCATGCAAAATTGTTACAATAGCACTTACAAATATTGTTACAAAAAGTGAAGTTCCTGGAATTAATCTTGTTGGCATCCCAATAACATAAATCATTGCTGGTACTAAAATGAAAGCACCGCCTATTCCCATTATTGCAGCGATGAAACCAACTATCAGACCTATTATTATTGGTGTAAATGCACTTTCATAAAGTTGTGACTTTTTAAAACGCATTCTTAAAGGAAGACCATGTATCCAATAATGTTTATGTAGCTTCTTTTTTTCAGTTATTTTTTTTCTTGCTTTATCAATTTCTGATACACCTTGAATAAGCATAAAGGTTCCTAAAATTGCAAGGATATACATATAAGCTAAAGATATAACTACATTGATTTTTCCAATATCTTTAAAATATGAAAAAGTTATAATTCCAATTATTGTTCCGACAGCTCCTCCAATGACAATCATGAAACCCATTTTGTAATCGAGTGTTCCTTTAAGATAATGAGTTGTAGATCCAGAGACTGAAGTTCCTAAAATATTACTGGCTTCATTTGGAACTGCATAAATAGGAGGTACACCTAAAAAAATTAAAAAAGGTGTCATCAAAAATCCTCCACCTACTCCAAACAAGCCAGATAAAATTCCTACGACTAAACTTAGACCAAATATAAAAAGTAAATTTATTTCGACTTGTGCAATTGGAAGAAAATACTCCATTTAAAGTAATTATTCCTCTAAGAATATAAAGTCAATAAATATGAATGTTTTTTAAATAAAATTCTGGGCAGTACTAAGGAGAATTATGCCCCAAGCAAAGAAGATAAATAGATATAAAAATGATTTAATTATTTTACTTATTTGATTTTGGAAGAATGAGGGAATATTTTTGAAATTTTCTTTAAAATTAACTTGCATTCTCCAAATAAACATAAGTTATAAAAAATGCAAATAATTTTTTAAAAAATAGTTGCTCCAAAAACTTTTACTTCGTCACCTTCTTCTCCAAGCACTAACCTTCCCAAAAAGTCACCTGGTATCTCAGTACTTGTCTGTCTATACAACACAGTTATATAAAGTCCTCGTCTTAAACACCCAATTGCCTTACATCCCTCTGCTAAACTTGAGATTAATTTATTACTTGCCCATTGTTTTCCAAGCTCAACTTCATTAGCCCCATACATCATTTGAGATGAAAGATCTCTAGTAAAACCACCATAATCCTTGATATTCGATGATTTAACTAAGTTTGCCCAAATAGGATCTGCAATTTTGATTATTTCCTCGTCGGATTTCTTTAAAAGACTCATTTACCTATCTTAAAAATTAGGAAGCTTCTTTTTTCTCTTTTTCGTCTACGATATGATAAACAGGAGCCTTTTCCATTGTAAATTTGCCTGTTTTTGGATCTCTTCTAGATAATGTTAAACAATGCCAATTTTCATCATCGAGTTTCATATAATCACCTCTGTAATAGTATCCAGGCCAACGTGTTTCCTGCCTAAATAAAGTATGCTCAGTTACACATTGTGAGGTTAATGTTCTATGTTTGAGCTCCCAAGCTCTCATAAGTTGATGGTAGTCTTCAGCACCTACATTTTCTAAATCTTCTTCAAGCCATGCTAACAACTCAAGACCTTTCTTGAGAGTATTTTCGTTAGTCATATAATTATAACTTATTCCACCAACGTATTCGTCCATAATTTTTTGTAGTCTTTGTAGACCTTGAATAGGAGAAATATAACTTGGAGACACTGTTCCTCCAGTTATTTCGTTTCTTCCAACAGTATAATTTTCAAGTGGTTTATAAATCACTTCTTTAAAATCCTCACATTGCTTATCACTAACGTTAATGTCAGCTGCTTTTTGTTCTTCTATGTATTTTACAGCTGCTTTTGCTGCAAGTCTCCCTTCAGTAAATGATCCGGATGAAAATTTGTGAGCACTACCTCCTACGGTATCACCAGCTCCAAATAAGCCATCTATTGTTGTCATTCTATTATAACCCCAGAAATATTCGGGTGGCGATAAATCTTCTGGTCCACTAACCCAAGCTCCTGAACAAGTTGCATGTGACCCCATAACGTAAGGTTCAGATGTCGTTAATTCTGGGTTAGTATATTTTGGATCAATATTTTGAGATGCCCAAACTACTGCCTGTCCAACAGTCATTCCAAGGAAATTTTCCCAACCCACTGTTTCTAAGTGTGGATCTTGGAAAGCTTCTTTAGTAACCATATGAATAGGTCCTCCGCCCGCCATAGTTTCTTGAATGAAAGCGTGATTACGTAAACATGTTGGAGTTGGATGATGATCAATATACTCTCCAACTAATTCTTTGGTTTTTTCATACCATTTCTTCTCATAATTCTCACCGTTTGCGTTTTGAGTGTATGTTTTAAGATGTAAGAAATATGCGCCAACTGGACCATAACCATCCTTAAATCTACAAAGGACAATTCTATTTTCCATTTGAGTCATTTTAGCACCAGCAGCAATAGGTAATGCATATGCTGAACCGTTGCTCCAAGGGGCATACCAAGTTCTACCCATTCCTTCACCAACTGCTCTTGGTTTAAATATATGTGAAGCTCCACCAGCGGCTACAATAACTGTCTTTGCTTTAAAGACATGGTAGTCACCAGTTCTCATATTAAACCCAACAGCTCCCCCAACTCTATTTTCTTTGTTTTCATCCATTAAAAGATGAGTAATCATAATTCGGTTATAAATTTTATCTGCTGATTTCTTTGCTGCCTCAGCTACGATTGGTTTATAGCTTTCACCATGTATCATTATTTGCCATTTACCCTCTCTTTGGTAACGACCTGTTTCTTTATTCTTCATCATTGGAAGGCCCCATTCATCAAACATATGAACAGTTGAGTCTACGTGACGCGCCATATCATATCCAAGATCTTCCCTTACTAATCCCATTAAATCATTTCTTGCATATCTTACGTGATCTTCGGGTTGATTTTCACCCCACTGCATACCCATGTAACAATTGATTGCATAAAGTCCTTGTGCGACTGCACCACTTCTATCTATGTTTGCTTTTTCAACACAAACTATTTTTAAATCTCTTCCCCAATGCCTAGCTTCAAAAGTTGCTCCAGTACCAGCCATACCACCACCTACTACAAGTACATCACAATTTTCTACGATAGTTTTTCTAGCCATTAATAATAAACTCCTTTTTTAAAGGCGCTCTTATCAACTTTAGGTAATTCCTGGTTTGTGTTTAGTCCTTCTGGTTCTGAATAAAGAATTTGAGAATTGATTTCTCCTTGATTTGGTTTGTCGCCTTCAGCTAAATTTGGAATGTATTCACCCCAAGGCTTTGTTGTTATGGGTGATACAAAGTTCTTTTCAGTACCATTCCTAAATTTTATTCTCCAAGAAATAGTCCCTTTTTCTTCTTCTCTCCTAACTCTTACGCTATGACCCATTGGAGCAAAATCTGCATAGCCTCTTACATCTATTGCATGATTAGGACATGCTTTTACACATGAGTAGCACTCCCAGCAAAAATTTGGTTCAATATTTTTTGCTCTTCTTATTGTTTCATCAATATGCATTATATCTGATGGACAAATATCTACGCAGTGACCACATCCATCACATCTAGTCATGTATACAAAAGTTGACATAATTTATATTTTCTCCTTTATATTCTTTATCATATTAATAATGTTTTGGCTCTTCTCTTTTAATGCCTAGGCCAAATTGCTCAGGTGCATCAGATTCAGGTGGCAAATTATCTCTAGAGCCATCAGCTTCTGCCAAATTTTTCTGTAGAGCTGCTCCCGGTTTATAGAACATGTGTGCAAATTTAGACCAATATACACCGCCAAATAAAACTAAGTTAGCAACTATAAATAAAACTAAAAATACAACATCGTCCCATCTTCCTTGTAAATTTAATGATTGAAGATAAGACCATATTAATCCAAATAAGGAGGAAGCAATCAATGCTAATACAAATAAATCTGCTTTTATAACTCTGTACCAAGGTTGTGCCTCAGAATAAACATCAACTCTTAAAAAGAACCAAAACCAAGATCCTCCTAATACAGTTAGTGCTGCTCCAATATGCCATATCATTGGCCATAGCGCAGGTGTTGTAGATCCTGGAGATGTATAAAAGAAAATCATTACAACTGAACCTACCCAAAAAAGTATAGTTCCATACATTCCCATTACATGCGCCACTCTTCGTTTACCTGCACCAAGTTCTGATGTAGTAGCAATATCGCTTGCTATAGTTTTTGAAATTACAGATATTCTCTCTCCTGTTGATAAGGTTTTAGTAGCTGATAATTTTGCTTTTTTTGCATTATTAAAGAAATACTTCACATTTTTTTTATGGATAATATCCATAACTGTTCCAACTAGAATTAGTAAGCCCATTAAAATAACAAATGATTGCATCAAAAATGGTGGTACAGTCTCAGCTAATGTTAAAAATGGATTAGTTGATATCATTGTGAATTTCTTCCTTCCGCATAAGATTTCTAGTACACTTATTTAAATAGATCAACCGCGATATAATGACATTTCAACAGATTATAAATGTAATTATTATTTGTTTTTACGCACATAATGTTGTTTAGAGGCAATTACGCTTCTAACACCACCTTGTGGGTTCTTAACGTCTCCCGATCTTCTTGGAATCAGATGAATATGACAATGATTAATTGATTGTCCTGCAGTTTTACCAGAGTTTGATCCAACATTAAATCCGTCAATTGTATTATCTTTATATTCAAGTTTTTTTTTAAGCTCTTTTAGAAGTGCATCACAAGCAAGAACTTCCTCACTATTTAGTTCAAAATAATTTTTTACATGTCTCTTTGGAACAATTAAAGCATGATACTTTGAAACTGGGTAAGTATCATAACTAGCGAAAGCCAATTCATTTTCTAGTTCAAAATCATTGTTGGATATATTACAAAATAAACATGGGTTATTGGGATCTCTCATTTTTTAATTATAAATATATTTTTCTTTTTTAAACTCTTTTTCGAAAATCTTGTGCATTGAATTAAACATTTTGCTTTTTCTTCTCTTCCAATTGCTATCTACAATGTAACTTGTAGAAACAACACCTTTGCCAGAACCAACTAATATAATTTCATCAAATTGATTTAATTCTTTCAGATAAATATCTTTTTTAATTATATTAAATTTTTTTTCATAAAATTTAATATTAGTTCCTTTGTAATATTTGTTTTTTGGAGAATAAATTTTGTTTTTTTTTATAAATAGTAAATTTGATGTACCAGTCTCAAATATTTTATCTTTTACACATAAAGCAATGTCTTCTTTTGAAGTATTCATTTTTGATAAGTAGCCTAGTATTTTTTTGTATTTTAAATTTTTATATTCAGGTTTCACTCTTTCATAGTGGACTAATTTAATACCAAATTTTTGCTTAGGTTGAACTCTGTTTCTAAGTGATATTGAAATAATTTTTTTATTTAAAGCAACTCTGAGTAAATGATTATAAGATTTGGTTTTATCTATATTTTCATTTATTAATTTTAGTATTTTACTTTTTATTGATTTATCATAGATCTTAAAAGCTTTTAATGATTTTATTAAATTTTCAATGTGTGTTTTAAAAAAAAGAATTTTAGGAGGCTTATTGTAGATCCACATTGTTGTAAAAACTCCATCCTTGTTCCATAGATCATCAAACTCAATTTCTTTAAAGTTTTTACGCTGATAAGATTTTTTTAATAAGTATTTTACCATTATTTGTCAAAAAAGATTCTGGGTGAAACTGAAATCCATATACATCATCTTGACTATTTTCGAAACCCATTGCTATATCAGATTTAGTACATCTCATTGTAATATTAAAGTTTTCTTTCTTAAAAGGCTCTTTTAATTTGAGTGAATGGTATCTGCCAACTTTAAAAACTGAATTTTTTTTAAAAATAGAATTATTGCTTGTAACTCTAACATTCGATTGAAAACCATGATAAATATTTTTTTGCTGAATAATTTTTCCATTTTCGCTGTGTAAGATCAATTGATAACCAAGACAAATACCAATAATTTTTTTTGCTCCTTTGAATTTATTATAAATCTTTAATGATGTTGGATAATCTTTTGGTGAACCTGGTCCAGGAGAAAATACAATTGTGTTACATTTATCTAATAATTTTTTATTTATATCAAAATAATTTGAGCAGTATACTTCATCAAATTCAGAAAATTGGTGAACCACATTCCATGTAAATGAATCTTGATGATCAATAATATAAATCATTTAAATAATTCCAAAAGTGATTTTGCTTTGATAAAATTTTCATTAAATTCTTTCTTTGAATTGCTATCCAGCACAACCCCAGAAGCTGCGGATATTTCTGATCGATTTTTAAAGTTTAAAATTGATCTAATAATTATGTTAAACCGCATATCCTGATTAAATTTTATATACCCAAAACTTCCAGTAAAAATATTTCTATCCTCTTTTTCTTGTGTGTTAAGTAATTCCAATGTTCTTATTTTAGGACAACCAATAACAGATCCACCTGGCATCATTGACTTGATTATTTCTTTAACAGATGTTTTTTGATTTAATTTTCCAATAATGCTAGTTACGTAGTGATATAAGTGCTTATATTCTTCCACATATTTTTGTTTTTTGATTTTTACTGAACCTGGTTTACATATTCTAGATAAATCGTTCCTCTCAAGATCAACAATCATATTATGTTCTTTAGTTTCTTTGATATTATTTCTAAAGAATTTGAGAGCTTTTGATTTAGTTGTATATTTATTTTTTTTTAAGGTTCCCGCAATAGGTTTAGTGGTAATATGATTGCCTACCCTGTGAATTAAAGTTTCAGGTGAGCAGCTAACTATTGAATAATCTTTATCTCTTATCATAAATGACTCAGGCGAGGAGTTGATCTTCATTAGTTTCCAAAAGAAATTTACTGAATTAATAGTCGATTTATTCTTATATTTTGTGCATATTTTAATTTGATAAGTCTCTCCTTCTCTAATTTTTCTGGAAAATGTATTAAATATTTTTTGATACTCATTGAAGTCTATATTTAGTTTGAAAGGGCTAAGAATTTTAGTTTTTTGAAAAACCTTATTGAATTCTGCCTTTTTTAAATTTGAGTGAATTATAATCTTGTTTCTTATCTTTATTAAAGTTTCAGGCTTATAAAAAATACCTTTATAGAAGTTCATCTTTTTTTGATTTTTTAAAGATAAGTTTAAAAGACTACATAAAATCTCATAACTAAAAAATCCCACATACAAATCAGTTTCTTTTCTATATTTTTTCAAGGAAAAGCTATCTAAAAATTTTGTAATATTATTTTTGTTGAGCGTTATCTTCTTTGAAAAATCCGTATAAATATTATACCCCCCATCAACTTTATAGATGATAAGTGGCTTATTAGACTGATAAAGTTTTTCTAAATATTTATTAAATTTAAGTTTATGCTGCCTGAACTCGTTCAATTGTTTTCTCTTTTATTGGTAAGTGTATCATACCAGCAAAAATAGAAAGTGCGATAGATGCGTACCAAGCATAATCAAAGTTACCATGCATTTCATAAAAAACTCCACCAAGATACGCTCCAAGAAAGGATCCTACCTGATGACTGACAAATACAATACCATATAAAAGACCTAGATGTTTTGTTCCAAATATATGCCCCACTATTCCATTAGTTGGGGGTACAGTTGAAAGCCACAAAAGTCCGAATGTTACTCCAAATACTATACAATTAAATACGCTTGGAGGTAAAAATATAAAATAAATTAATGATACGCCTCTTAATAAATAAATTGCACTTAAAACTTTCTTTTTACTAAATCTAGTTGCTAAATAACCTGCACCAATTGTACCAATCATATTAAAAACACCAACTAAAGCTAATATCATTGCTGCTGTCCAATCGGGTAGCCCTCTATCCATCATATAAGTTGGGATATGTGTAGCCACTAAAGCAATGTGCCAACCACAAACAAAAAAACCGAGAGTTAAAAATATGAAACTTTTATTTCCAAAAGCCTCTCTTAAAGCTTCTGATGCCGATTGATTGTTATCTAAATTACTACTTCCAACTGGAATTTTTGGTGTATTTACAAATAGAGCAACAATTAATCCAATTCCTAATAGAAAACAAAAATATAAAATTGTAATTTCCCACCCCATTTCAATTAATGAGTATCTAACTAATAAAGGTGAAACAAAAAAACCAAATGATCCTGCACAGGTAACTATACCTGTTGCTATTGTTCTATTAGAATCAGGAAAATGTTTAGCAACAACTGATACTGGGATACTTATAGCAGTACCGCCTAAACCTATGCCAATCAATACTCCAATCGTCAGAGTAAAATAGTGTCCAGTATTAAGTCCTGAATAGAAAAGTAATAGTCCTGATAAAAAAAATAAAAAACCCACAAAAATAGCTGTTGCACCTCCATATTTATCTGTGATGAAACCAAAAACAGGACTAAAAATTCCCCACATTAAAAGTTGCAACCCTATTACAAAACCAAAATGAGAAATAGAAATATTAAGATCTGTATTAAAATCAAAAAAAAATAAGCCAAATGTTTGCCTAATACCCATTGCAAAAATAACCGTTAATGAGGCTGCGATAAGAGTAATCAGTGCTTTTTTACTTGTGAAAAATTTTTCTTTACTCATTTAACGAACATAAGGCTTTTTCTAATATCTGCAATTAAATCTTTTGGGTCTTCTAGTCCTATATGTAACCTTACTAAGTGTTCATTCTTATTTAAATTTAAGAATTTCCTGTCACCCATCTCTATATCACTTTGCAGCAATGCTAAACTTTCAAACCCACCCCAACTATAACCATGACCAAATAATTTTAAAGAGTTAACAAATTTCAAAACTGATTTTCTACTTTTAGATCTTATAATTATTCCCATAAGACCTGATGAGCCAGAGTAGTATTTTTTCCACATTCTAAAATTGAAAGAGTTTTGTTTATAAGGATATAAAATTTTTACTTTTTTAATTTTGGAGAGGAACTTACAGACTTCTATAGCATTAGACTCGTGTTTATCTAGTCTAATATCTAAAGTTCTTAAGCCTCTTGTTATTAAATAAGCATCATCAGGACCCAATCTTAACCCCAAAATTTCGTCCGCTTTTTTGACATGTTTATATACTTTTTTGTTAACAGCTAAGCTTCCACCCATTACGTCAGAATGTCCTGAATAGTATTTTGTTGCTGATACTATAGACATATCGAAACCTAATTTTATAGGCTTAAGAAAATATGGTGTTGCCCAAGTATTGTCTATAGCCGTAAATATTTTATTTTTTTTTGCAATAGAAATTACTTTTTTTAAATCTTGAAATTCAAAAGTATTACTTCCAGGGCACTCAACATAAATTAATTTTGTTTTATTTGTTATGCTTTTTTCTAAAGATTTTAATTCATGTGGGTTATAAAATTTTGTTTTAATTCCAAATTCCTTAAGATAATTTTCACTTAAGTTTCTAGTAGGGTTGTAAAGAGGATCTGAAATTATAATCTCATCTCCTGGTCTTGTTACACTAAAAATTGAAAGGAATACAGATCCAAATCCAGTTGGAGTTAAAAATACATTGTATGACTCTTCCATTTTGGTTAGAATTTTTTGTAATATGAAAGTTGTAGAGGTACCCTTTCTACCATAATCGAAGTGCCCACCTAATGGTTTTTTTTGAGCCATTCTTTGCATTTTTCTTAAATCGTGCATTGACTTAAAAATAATTGTAGATGCCCTTACAACTGGTGGATTAACTGAATGGTTATGAAAATCTTTAGCTGTATGCTTTAAAAAAGTTTTAAAGGAATAATCCATAAAAAATTTGATATGTAGTTGGGACAATGCTATATCCACCAAATAAGTCAATAAAATAGTAAAACTAAGGAGATTATGGGATATCCAAAAAAACACAGAGGTCGGAGAAAAATGGGCTCAAAAAAGAGAAGAGCTAGAAAAAAAAATAAGAAAAAGTAATTTAAACTTCAAATAATGTCTAACAGGCTAAGATTTATATCACTGGCTTGTTTTGTCCTGCCAGTTTTTACAGTTATAATCTCATACTTAATATCAATTAGACTCAATTTAGTGGCCACGTGTATTCCAAATTTTGAGGGATGTACTTCGATCTCAAGAGCTGGACGATATGAACCTGTAAAATTCTTTTTTAAACCAATGATGTATTTTTACTCAATATTTATATTATTTTTTTGGAATATTTTTTTAAAAGAGATTAATAATACTAAAATTGAAACTAAAAACTTAGTTATATTAACTTACATAACAGTCATTTTTTTATGTTTATACATAACTTTTTTAGGTGAAAG
>CACHGV010000008.1 GCA_902579465.1 uncultured Pelagibacteraceae bacterium | reverse complement strand
GATGATCAGGAAATATATACTTTTTTGATATCTTAAACTTATACTTATTAAGTGTGTTTTCAAACTCTTCTGGATTTCCAATCCCACAAAAAAATAAGTAAGTTTTTTTTCTATTGAAGTTTTTAATATTGATTGGAACATATTTGGAATAAAATATTTTATTATTAAACTTTTTTAATATTGATGAAAGCTTTTTATTTTTTTTTTCACCAACTAAAAAAATTGCGCTATATTTTTTTAATATTTCTAGTTTTTCCCTTAAAGGCCCCGCTGGAAGTAAATATCCGTTACCAATACCATAAGTTGAATTAAAGCAAGCAATTGATACGTCATAATCTATTTTTTTATCTTGCAAACCATCATCTAAAATAGCTACATCGAATTTTTTTACCTCAGCTTTATCTAAACTTATAGCTCTATTTTCATCACTAATTAGCTTTCCATAGGCCTGAAGCATTTTTATTTCGTCTAGTTGATCAAAATATTTTTTTTTAACAAATACTGTTCTAAACTTATTTTTTAAAATTTTATTTATTTGTATGCTTAGAGAAGTTTTTCCAGTTCCACCAATATAAATATTTCCAACACATATAGTTTTGATTTTATATTTTTTTCTAATTAAAAAATTTTTACTAAAATTTATTAAAATAGTAAAAATCGTAAAAGGAGTTAATAAATATGAAATTAAATTTTTATCATTTAAATATGATGGTTTAATAATTTTCATTTAGATAAATTTTTGAATCTCATACAAATTCTTATTTAGTATTTTTTCTCCTAAGTATTTTAACTTTTTATTCACAGTATTTCCTTGTAAAAAATTAATTTTTTGACGAACAACAGATTTCATATTTTTTATCGAGTTTACTCTTCTTGTAATTTTCAATTTCTCTAACATTTCATAAACTTCTTTAAAGTTTTCTACATGTGGTCCATACAAGATATAATTACCTTTCCTTGCTGACTCTAGAGGGTTCTGTCCTCCATGTGGTATAAGTGATCCTCCCAAAAATGTTAATTTAGAAAGTGCATAGAATTTTGCAGATTCACCGTAAGTATCCACTATGTAAATATCTGTATTTTTGTATAATTTTTTTGACGAGGTATGTAATTGGGAATTAAGACCAATATTGTTTAATTCATTAAGTATTTCTTTTTTTCTATTAATATGTCTTGGGATTATTATTGTAATCAGGTTTTTAATTTCTGACTTTAATTCTTTATGTACTTTTCCAACAAATAGTTCTTCTGTTGGATGAGTACTTGCTGCACAAAAAATAACCTTTTTAGAAAATTTTTTTTTTAGAATTAAATTTACATTGTCTTTTTGTGATCCTCCAAAAAACTTTAAATTTCCTACGTGTTTTATTTTTTTTGTTCCTAATAATTTTAAATATTTTTTTGACTCTATGTTTTGCGGCAAAGCAAGACTAATTTTTTCAAAAATTTTTTTTGAAAAATTAGGAAAAAATTTCCATCTATTAAAAGATTTTCTTGTAATCCTTGCATTGAGAAGGATTAGTGGGATATTTTTTTTATGTAAATTATTAAACATATTTGGCCAAATTTCAGAGTCTACAAATATTGCTAATTTTGGTTTCCAGTGATTAATGAAATGTTTGGTTAAAAAATTTAAATCAAAAGGATAAAACTGATGAACAGTCTTTTTAAACTTAAATTTAGATAAAATATGCGAGGAACTGGTTGTTGAAGAAGTAATTAAAATTCTTTTAATTCTTTTATCCTCTTCAAATTTCCTTACAATTGGAATTATACTTAATATTTCACCAACACTTGCGCCATGTATCCAAATTGTTTTATTGGGTTTATTTTTTTTTGGAAAAAATCCGAATTTTTCTTTAAATCTGATTTGATCTTCTTTTCCTAAAAATATTCTAATCAATACAATTAGTGGTGAAATTAATATTATCGGAATTAAAAATAAATTATAAATAACAAACATCAACTTTTGTTTATTTGTTTATTATAATAGTTTTTATAAGTAACAGACTTTTTTAAGAGTTCCTCATGATTACCTGAATCCACTATCATACCCTTATCCATAACGTAAATTTTATCAGAATTTAAAATAGTTGAAAGTCTGTGTGCAATTACTACGGTTGTTTTATTTGAAGTCAATTTATCTAATGCCTTTTGTATTTTTTCTTCAGTTTCCGAGTCTAAAGATGAAGTAGCTTCATCTAAAAGAATAATTTTACTATTTTTTAAGAATGCTCTTGCTATAGAAAGTCTTTGTTTTTCTCCACCCGATAATTTTATTCCATTTTCTCCTATTAAGGTTTGATATTTATTTTCAAGTTTATCTATAAATTCTGAACACATTGAAAGCTTTGCAGCTTCATAAATCTCATCGTGGTCTGCATCTGGTTTTGCATATTTTATATTATTGAAAATCGTATCATCGAATAAAGTCACATTTTGATCAACTATCGATATTTCTTTCCTTAAAGAAAATAAATTTACTTCTTTAATATTTTGCCCATCAATTTCTAATATTCCTGTTTTTGGATCATAAATTCTTGGAATTAAACTTAATAATGTTGATTTACCCGAACCACTTTGCCCAACCAGAGCGGTCATTTTTCCACCATTTATTTTAATATTAATATTTTTTAAAACTTTATTCTCTAAATTTGTAGAATAATTGAAATTTACATTCTTGCAGTCAATTGTTCCGTTTTCCAAATTTAAATTTATTTTATCTTCATTAGTTCCAATTAAATTTGTCGTGTCAATTATTGGAAGTATTCTTTTACTTGCAGACAATCCCTGATTTACCCCAACATTTATAGTTGCTAGGGATTTAACTGGTTGATAAGCCAGCATCATTGCAGCTAAAAAAGAAAAAAAATTATTCAAGCTCAATTGGTCATTCATTATTAATTTACCAGAATAAAAAATTAGTATAGCGATCATGGTTCCTGTTAAAATCTCCATAACAGGTGTGGCTCTAATAAAGACAGACGATATTTTTATTGATTTTTCTTTTAAATCATTAACAAATTTTTCTGATCTGTCGTTTTCATACTTTTCTCTTTGAAAAATCTTGATAATTTTGTGATTTTTGAATATGTCAATTAAATATTTATTTAAGTCTCCGGATTTCACTTGAGCCTCTGTTACTACTTTACCCATTCTTTTGCCTAATTTTTTTGCAGTAAAAGATGCGAATGGAATCATAATGATGGCAATTAAAGATAATCTCCAATTTT
Source organism: uncultured Pelagibacteraceae bacterium (assembly GCA_902579465.1). Classification (GTDB taxonomy): domain Bacteria; phylum Pseudomonadota; class Alphaproteobacteria; order Pelagibacterales; family Pelagibacteraceae; genus Pelagibacter. Next base: position 35,850 of record CACHGV010000008.1, on the reverse strand, counting down.
GAAGAAACATTACCGAAAGAAGTCCAATTAAAGTTAATCCATCTTTAAATAAAGTTAAGAAGGATGTACTTAACATGCCCGTAATTAGATTTACATCAAAATTAAGATTTGAAATATATTTTCCAGTATGTTTGTTCTCTATATTTTCAGTATCAGCCTTAATAAATGATTTAAGCATATTAATTTGTAGTTCCTTTTTTACTTCTTCCGCAACTTTAATCATTGTGACTTTTGCTAAATAAAGAGAAATCCCTTTTGTTGCAAAGGCCAAAATAATTAATAATGGGATTATTAAAAGTAAGCTTCGATCTTTATTAATAAAAATTTTATCGATTGCTGGATCTAATAACCACGCAGTTGCAGATGTACTGCCTGCAACTAATATAGAAAAAAAGACTGCTAGGAAAATTTTGTTTAAATATTTTTTCGTATAGTCTTTGTAAAGTCTTTTTAATATATCAAGGTTAGACATTTAAATTATTTTTCCAATTAAAATATTAATAAATACAATAAGACCCAATAAATTATTGCCTTTAAATTTTACTAGACACATATTAGGGTTTGATACCTCAAGATTTTTTATTTGATAGAAGGCCAAATGAAAAAAAGTAATTACCAGGGATATAAAGTATGACACTTTAAAGTCCATTAAAAAACCAACTAAAATTAATGAAAGAAAAAAAAATATGTAACATAAAGAAATAAATATTTTTGGGTTATTTTTAAATTTTATCGAGGTAGACTTAACTCCTATAATCTCATCATCTTTAATATCTTGATATCCATAAATAGTGTCGTAACCCAGTGTCCAAAATATGGCTCCAAAATAAAAAATAATTGGCACTAAATTTATGTTATTATTTATTGATATCCACGCAAGAACAAGACCGTAGTTAAATGTAATTCCTAAAAATAGCTGTGGCCAATATGTAAATCTCTTCATTAAAGGATAAGTAAATGCCAATGGCATAGATAATAGTGCCATAAAAATTGTGAATTTATTAAAATTAATCAATACCAAAAATGCTAATCCACATAAAATAAAAGAGTAAATTATCGCAAGCTTTACGGAAACCTTACCTGATGCAATTGGTCTATTTTTTGTTCTCTCAACTTTTTTATCAAAATTTTTGTCAACTATATCATTAACAATGCACCCAGCTGATCTCATTAGCATTGAACCAAGTAAAAAAAGTAAAGAATAAAAATAAAATTTTCCTAATTCAGAATTAAAATTATAAGCAATAGTAAGACCCCATAGACAAGGCCAAAATAAAAGCATGTATCCGATTGGTCTATTTAATCTTGTAAGTTCAATGAACAATTTGATATTTTGCATAACAATTTACTTGTAAATAGCAAAGCAGAGTCTCATAATCAAATTGATTCGAATGAATATAGATTACACCGTCACTGCTTTAATGTTTCCAGCAATACCGCTGATAATGAGTGTATATAGCAACCGATTTCATACCCTGAGTGGATTAATAAGAAAAATTCATGATGAGTATGTCTTTGAAAAACACACTCCCCCAGAATGGAAAGATCAACTTATAAACCTAAACAGCAGAATAGGAGTATTAAAGTTTGCAATAATGTCAGCAGCATTTGGCTTTTTATTTAATATGCTAACTGTATTTGCTCTTTATTTAGAAAGTTTAATTGTAGCTAGAGTAATCTTTGGAACGTGTTGTTTATCAATGATGATTTCAATAATATTTTTTATTAGAGAAATACAAATTTCTACCAAGGCTTTAAAACTTCATCTTTCTGATATGGATGTTCAGTTTAAGGAATAATTACTGCTGGACCTGTAATTTTTCTTCCTTCTAAATCTTTATGTGCTTGAACAGCATCTTCTAATTTATATTTTTTAAAAATTTCTATTTTCACGTTTCCTGATAAAATTTGTTTAAATAACATGTTAGCTGCTTCTTGTATTTCTTCACTATTTGTGAAGTACTGATTCATTGCAGGTCTAACGAAATAAATACCCTTTGGTTGCAAAGATTTTGAAACAATAATTGGGTCAAGTGGACCTGACGCATTTCCAAATGAAACCATAGTGCCTCTTAATTTTAAACATTCAATGGATTTATCATATGTTGTTTTTCCCACTCCATCATAAACTACTGAAACTCCTTTACCGTTTGTGAGTTCCAACACTTTTTTTGCAAAGTCTTCCTTAGAATAGTTTATAACTTCATCACAACCATACTTTTTTGCTATTTTAACTTTTTCATCACTACCAACTGTTCCAATAACTTTAAGTCCTAAACTTTTTGCCCACTGACAAAAGAATTGTCCCACGCCACCAGCTGCTGCATGAAATAGAACGGTTTCACCTTTTTTTGGAACATATGTTTTGTGTAATAAATAGAAAGTTGTCATTCCTTTTGTCATTGCACTCGAAATTTGCTCCAAATCAATATCATCAGGAACTTTTACAATATTTTTTGATGTGTAATTTCTGTGAGTTGAGTAAGCACCTAAAGGAGCTGCAGCATATGCAATTTTATCTCCAACTGAAAAATTTGAAACACTTGAACCAACTTCTTTAATTATGCCTGCTGCTTCCATTCCAATTCCAGTTGGTAATTGAAGAGGATATAGTCCCGACCGATGATATGTGTCTATATAATTTAAACCAATTGAAACATGTTCGATTTGAACTTCATCTTCTCCAGGTTTTTCTAAAATTATATCTTCCAGTTTAAGAACCTCAGGTCCACCTGTATTTGTTACTTTAATAGATTTCATTTTACAAATGTACCTTTATGATAATCCTCGACTGCTTGCAAGATTTCTTGTTTAGTGTTCATAACAAATGGACCACCTCTTGCAATTTGCTCACCTATTGGTTTTCCAGCAATAAGAAGAAACTTAGCATCAGTTGAGCCATAAATCTTAAGTTTATCTCCCTTTTCTAAAAGAATTAGTTTTGAATTTTCAACTTTTTGATGTTGCTGATTTCCAATTTTTATCTCTCCTTCAATTAAATAAATAAATGAATTGTGAGTTGATGGTAATTCGAAATTGAACTCTTTATCCTTATTTAATTCTACATCAAAATAAATAGGCTCAACATTATGTTTTGTTACATTGCCTTCAGCCTGTTCAAATTTACCAGCTATGACTTTTACAATTTTTTCTTCATCTTTATATGATTGCATTTGCTCTGCATCTATATAGATGTAATCAGGTTTGCTCATTTTAAGTTTAGCTGGCATATTGATCCATAATTGAAATCCATGCAGTTTACCTTCTTTCATTGCTGGCATTTCAGAGTGAATTATTCCACTACCAGTTTTCATCCACTGAACATCTCCTGCAGTCATTCTACCTTCACCACCTGTACTATCTTTGTGTTCAAAATCACCAGCTAACATATAAGTTACTGTTTCTATTCCTCGATGAGGATGTGGTGGAAAACCTGCTATATAATCTTCACTATTTTCTGATCCAAATTCATCTAGCATTAAAAATGGATCAAAGTAATTTGGCTCTATACCAATACTTCTTTTTAATTTAACCCCAGCTCCGTCAGATGCTGGCGTAGGTTCAATAATTTTTTTTACCTCTATATCTGACATATTATCTAAAATTTCTTGTCTAAACTAAAATCTTTAGTTCCATTTATGAATATAAATAGAAACCCACCTGCTAATGCTATATTTTTCAAAAAAGATCCTAATTGCAACTGATCCGAAAAATCGTTGTGAAAAATTACTGCTGTAGCAATACAAAATAAGCTTAAAAAACCAGCTGCAATTTTTGCTTTATAGCCTAATATAATTAATATAGGTCCAACTATCTCCAAAATTATTGCTGGTATAAGTAAAATTCCTGGTATTCCAAAACCTTCCATCCATCCAACAGTTCCATCATAATTACTAATTTTAAAAATACCATTAAGAAGAAATAAAGCTGAAATTAAAATTCTTGCAACAAGATCTAAAATATTTGTCATAATTTCAAAATAATGACTTGTTAAATAATATCAAGCAAGTCTTTAAGATTATTTATCTGACTTTCCGGAAAGTAATCTAGATTATCAAAAATAATATTATTTCTATTCACCCAAATAGCATTATAACCATAATTACCACCCCCAGAAACATCCCATGTATTAGCGCTTAAAAAAGCTACTTCATGTTTTTCAATCTTGTATTTTTTAACTGGAATATCGTATACCTTTGAATCTGGCTTGAAAATACCCACTTCTTCCACCGAAAAAATATCATCAAAAACTTTAAGATTATTTCTGGAGACCAATTCATTGAGAAGGGTAGGAGTTCCATTTGACAGTATTGATAGTTTGTAATTTTTTTCTTTTAATAATTGTAGAGTTTCTTTTACTTCTGGATAAGGGGAAAGAATTTTATAAAGATCAAGTAATTGACTTTTCATATTAGGATTAATATTAAAAACTTTCATTGATTTATCTAAACTATCCTCAGTAATTTTCCAAAAATCTTTATGTCTTTTCATTAGACTTCTAAGCCAAGTATATTCTAGCTGAGTTGTTCTCCAATAATTTGAAAAGCTTTCCCATTTACTGCCAATTTTATCTTTACATTTTTCTGCTGCGGAATTGACATCAAATAAAGTTCCATAGGCATCGAAAATTATTGCTTTAATATTTTTCATAATTTACTTTCTAGATATGAGTAATATTAGAATATTTTATCCCGAAAGTTTATCTCTTAATTTTAATTCTTACCTTGAAAAACCACAATCACACTATTTAACAAAAGTAATGAGAGTTAAAATTGGTGAAAATTTTTCACTATTTAATAAAAACGGTGAGTGGTTGGCTAAAATTAATAATATCAGTAGTGGCAAAGTTGAATTTAGTATTCAAGAAAAATTAAGAAATAAAGAAAACCTAGTAGATATTTGGTTGGCATTTTCTCCTATTAAATCAAATTATTCAAATTTTATGATACAGAAGGCTACTGAATTGGGAGTAACCAAATTTATTCCAATTATTTTTGATCGTACTATTGTTAGAAAAATTAATTCTGAAAGATTAGAAAAAATAATAATAGAAGCAACTGAGCAATCAAATAGGATCAATCCTCCTTTATTAGAAAAACCTCAAAACTTGAAAAGTTTTTTAAATAAAAATGAAGACAAAATAGATTTAATTTTTACTGATCTAAATACTAAAAGAAAAAAAATTGAATTTAATAAAAATATAACTAAACCTTTATGCGTTATTATTGGACCTGAGGGAGACTTTTCAGAGCAGGAGAGGTATAATATTTTAAATTTTAAAGGTGTCAAATCATTCAAGATTAATGAAAATATTCTAAGATCAGAGACTGCAGTGATATCATCAATATCAATACTTAGTTATATTTTGAATTTATAAATATTTGTTAATTAATTTGATTGATTTTTTAATATCATCCCTGTGAGAAATTTTAGCAATATATTTTCCATCTTTAAGTAGAATAACGGGTGAACTGTGATCAACATTGTAATCACCATTTTCAAAAAAAATCTTTTGACTAATTATTCCCCACGATTGAGACAATAAAAAAATTTCACCTGGATCTCCTGTTATTCCAATAAACTCATTATCAAAATTTCTTAGATAATCTTTAATAACCTCTGGAGTATCTCTTTTAGGATCAACACTAATAAAAAAAACTTTAAAATCTTTTTTTTTATTTTTTTTTATTCTATTCAATGCGATATCCATTTTATTTAAAGTCATTGGACAAATATCTGGACAATTTGTAAAACCAAAAAAAATTGCAGTTAAAGGTCCATCAAAAGATTCTTGAGTTATAATATTATTGTTCATATCTTTAAGCTTAAAATCTGAGCCCTTAAATGCTGCGACTGATTGGTCTTTTTGTTCTTTCATAGAAAGAAATACTGGAAGCATCAAAAAAAAGAATATTGTTAAACATCCAGTTAATACTGCTATTGAAGTTTTTATTTTCATTATTGTAAAATTATATATAGGAACTATATAAACATTATGTCTCTATTAAAGAAAATATTTGGCACAATAACAGAAAAACCTTGGGAACAAGATCAAGCAGTAATTGATAGTGGCCACTCCGGAAAAACATTTGAAATTTCAAATCAAATGTCAGCTGTAATTATTATTTTTGGAGTAAGTACAACTTTATTTAGTTTAATTTTTACTGGCTATCTTTACTCACTACCCCCTGAACAAGATACAACTTTTATATTAAAGACAAATTTACTTTGGATAAACACATTGATCTTAATTCTAGTAACAATATTTTTTAATAAAATAAGCAAAGATTTAAAAAATGGAATTACAAACACAATAAAAAGAAATCTTATTTATGTTGGTGCTTTAAGTTATATATTTTTATTTCTACAGTTAGCTTTATGGTATCAACTTATGAAAAGTGGAAATTTTGTTTCAACCAATACATATTTTTCATCTTATTATTTCTTTACTGCATTACATGGTATTCATCTTTTAGGAGGTCTCTATTTCTGGGGCAAAGTAAGCTCAAAAATTTTTAAATTAGATGAAAAAAATTATAACAAAGAGGAAAAAAGTATTAATGCTCTTTCATTATACTGGTTATTTTTATTTATAGTTTGGCTAGTTTTCTTTACAATAATGTTTGCATACAATGATACTGTTATAGAATTCTGCAAATCTTTGATTGCATAATTTATATTTATATAAATAAAACTAAGACTGATCCAAACACTGCAATTATAATTAAAAGTATATTTACTGATCTTAGGTATCTTTTAGTTTCAGGTTTTGTCTCTCCTTTTGAGAATCTTCCTGCACCTAAAGAAATTACAAAATAGAATGCTAAAACCAAAGTAAGAATTGTTATCAAAATACCTAATTTACCGAGCATAAATATATTGATTATATTAGTATAATTAATATGTTTTATGACATTTTGTCATAGGTATTTATAGGATTATTCTTCTATATAACCCTTATGCATGCAGGAATAATTTTTTTATTAGTAATCATCGGATCTGTCTTATTCCATATTTTTACCCCTTGGTATTGGACCGATATAGCATCAAACTGGGGTGGAATGGACGATACTATAACACTTACTTTTTGGGTAGGTGGAGGAGTATTCGTAGCTGTTTGTCTATTTATGATTTACTGTGTTTTTAAATATTCACATAAAGAGGATAGAAGAGCAGAATATAAACCAGAGGATAAAAAATTAGAAAAAATTTTAACATGGGCAACTACCTTGGGAGTTGCTGCTTTACTAGCACCTGGTCTTATTATTTGGAATCAATATGTTAACGTTCCAAAGAATGCAATTGAAGTTGATGTAATGGCATGGCAATGGGGATGGCAATATAGACTTCCTGGTGCAGATGGAAAATTAGGAACTACACAAGTAAGAAACATTGCTGACAACAATCCATTTGGTATCAACCCAGATGATCCATTTGGAAGAGATGACATAATGGTTGAGAGTGATGTTATAAATTTAGAAAATAATAGACCTGTAAAAATTTTATTAAGATCAGTAGATGTACTTCATAATTGGTATGTTCCACAATTTAGAGCAAAAATGGATGCAGTTCCAGGAACTGTTACTTTCTATTGGTTTGAACCTAACAAAGTAGGTGAATATGAAGTTTTATGTGCAGAGTATTGTGGTGTTGGACACTACGCGATGAGAGGTGGTGTAGAGGTCCAAGATAAGGCTGATTATGAAGTTTGGTTGAGCGAACAAGAAACTTTTGAGCAATTATCTGCAAGATATGAGAAATTAAACGTGGATGGGAACAAATTGGCCAAAAAATAACAATTTATTAATTTAAAAAAAAATATATATAGAGGATAAAATTATGTCAGACGAATACGATAACAATAAATCATATCAAGCCCAGTCATCAGAAGTTATGGATGGCTCAGCCGGTTCTGCGAATCCGGACATAGATTACGTAAGACCAGCAGAAGTCGGTGAGCAAGATTTATATCATGGACATAGTTTTATCGAAAAATGGGTTTTTTGCCAGGATGCAAAAGTTATCGGAGTACAATATTTCTTAACTGCAGTATTTACTGGAATTGTAGGTTTAATTTTATCTTGGTTAATGAGACTTCAATTAGGTTTTCCAGAATTAGCAGGTTTCATGACAGCAGAACATTATTATCAATTTGTAACTATGCATGGTATGATCATGGTAGTTTACTTTTTAACTGCACTATTTCTCGGAGGCTTTGGGAATTATCTAATTCCACTCATGGTAGGAGCAAGAGATATGGTTTTCCCATATGTTAATATGCTTAGCTTCTGGATGTTCTTTGTTGCAGTCGCAGTTTTAATGGCAAGTTTCTTTGTTCCGGGTGGACCAACAGGAGCGGGATGGACCTTGTATCCACCACAAACTATTTTGGAGGGAACTCCTGGATCAGGTATGGGAATACTTCTGATGCTTATATCTTTGTCTTTATTTGTAATTGGTTTCACAATGGGTGGACTGAACTATATGATTACAATTCTACAAGCTAGAACTAGAGGAATGACTTTAATGAGAATGCCTTTAACAGTTTGGGGCATATTCACAGCAACTGTACTAGCAATGTTAGCATTTCCAGCACTACTAGTTAGTGCGATTATGATGACATTAGATAAAGTTTTACAAACAAGTTTCTTTATGCCAACAATATTAAAGGCAGGAGAGGTTCTTGAATATGGTGGAGGAAGCCCAATACTTTTCCAACACTTATTTTGGTTCTTTGGACACCCTGAAGTTTACATTGTTGCATTACCTGCATTTGGAATAGTTTCAGACTTGATATCAGTTCATGCAAGAAAAAACATATTTGGTTACAGAATGATGGTTTGGGCAATTGTTGGTATTGGAGGTTTAAGTTTCTTTGTATGGGCCCACCACATGTACGTTAGTGGAATGAACCCTTGGTTTGGATTTTTCTTTGCAACAACCACATTAATTATTGCCGTTCCTACCGCCATGAAAGTTTATAACTGGATACTTACTTTATGGAGAGGAAATATTAGAATTAATACTGTGATGTTATGGTGCCTAGGATTTATAGTAACATTTGTAAATGGTGGAATTACTGGAATATTTCTAGGAAATGTTTCTGTTGATGTTCCATTATCTGATACATATTTTGTAATAGCACACTTCCATATGGTTATGGGTATTGCACCATTAATGGTTATTATGGGAGCAGTTTATCATTGGTTCCCATTAGTAGCTGGAAAAATGTTACACGAAGGTCTAGGAAAATGGCACTTCTGGATCACTTTTTTAGGAGCTTATTCAATTTATTTCCCAATGCATTATCTAGGTTTTATCGGAGTTCCAAGAAGATATTTTGAAATGTATGATAGTCCGTATATGACATCAGCAGTTGGTATGAACGAATTTATAAGTATTGCAGCATTTATAGTCGGTGCAGCACAGTTTATTTTAGTTTTCAATATCATTAAAACCTTAAAAACAGGTAAAAAAGCTGAACAAAACCCTTGGAAAGCTAATTCACTTGAATGGTATACTTCTACTGTTCCACCAGAACATGGTAACTTTGGTGAAAGACTTCCAGTTGTTCACAGATGGCCTTACGACTTTAGTGTTCCAGGAGCAAAAGACGACTTTATTCCACAAACAACAGCACCTAGTGAAGTAATACACACAGAAGTAGAGAAAACTTAAGAGAAAAATAATGTCTGAACAAAAAATAGACGGCTTCGAACTTAAACCTGGGTTTAAGGGCATGGCGTCTGACACTGGTTCAGACCAAACTATGTTTAAAGGTGTGCATTGGGGCAAAGCCATGATGTGGATCTTTTTATTGAGTGATACTTTTGTATTTAGCTGTTTTTTAATTTCTTATATGAAAGGTAGAGGATCAACAATTGTTGATTGGCCTAACACGAGTGAGGTTTTTTCTTTATATGTAGGAGGTGTACCTGTCCCACTTTTACTTATTGCGATAATGACTTTTGTGTTGATCACAAGCAGTGGAACAATGGCATTAGCGGTTAAATATGGTTACGAAAAAAATCGTAAAATGTGTGGTTGGCTAATTCTAGCTACTGCTGTAGGTGGACTTACATTTGTAGGAATGCAAGTTTTTGAGTGGTCTAAACTAATTCATGAAGGTGTTAGACCGTGGGGAAATCCTTTTGGTGCATCACAGTTTGGTTCTTTCTTTTTTATGATAACAGGTTTCCATGGTTTCCATGTCTCAATTGGGGTGATTTTCTTATTTATTTACACTTATAAAGTTTTTGCTGGTCATTATGAGAGTAAAAAAAGAGGCTGGTTTACTAAAATGAAAGGGGATTATGTTGAAATTGAAATATTAGGTCTTTATTGGCACTTCGTAGATCTAGTTTGGGTTTTCATTTTCGCATTTTTCTATTTGTGGTAAGATGAAATATGGAAGAGACTAACAAAATGAACGAGACAACTAAAAAAGAAGATCAAACAAGTACTCAAAAGATAGGAATTTATCTTTGGATTTGGTTGTTGTTATTTGTTCTAAGTTTCTTTTCGTACATGGTTGACTGGTACCAATTTCAAGGAATGTTGAGATGGTCACTAATATTATTCTTTATGTTTTTAAAAGCAGGGTTAATTATGGCCTTTTTCATGCACTTGTTCTGGGAAAGATATGCTTTAGTAAATGTTCTGTTATGGCCAATGACTGCAATTGCGTGTTTTATATTTTTAATGACTGCAGAATTTAAATATACTCTATTTTCAAGATTTTTTTATTTTGTAGTAGGGGGAGCTTAATATGGACGCTTACGGCTACTTAGCTTTTTTCTTAATTTTATTTGTTTTTTTTATTTATATAGTTTGGTTTGGTTATTCGGTGAAAGTTGAAAACCAAAAAGAACAAGGTGATAAAGTCACAATAAATCCTTATGATCAAATACCTTTAAGTAGAAGATTAATTGATAAGAAAAACAGCAAAGTAGGTATTTTCGATCTTGGAAATCATATTTTAATAGCAGGCGTTATATTACTTGTAATATTTGTTTCACTAAATGTTGAGTAATAGTGACTGCAAATACAATTAAAAAAAAATCAGTTTCTATAAGTTTTCTATCTTATTCTAAATATTTATTACTACTAATGAAGCCAAGAGTAATGTCTTTGGTCATCTTTACTTGTGCAGTTGGATTACTTACAGCTCCTGTATCGGTTTCTTTTTTAAATTCAATAATTGCAATTTTCTTTGTAACAATGGGAGCAGGTGCTGCAGGTGCATTAAATATGTGGTATGAGGCTGATCTTGATAAATTAATGACAAGAACCTGTCTTAGACCTATCCCTACTGGAAAGGTTAACAGGGAGCATGCTTTATTATTTGGAACACTATTATCGATAGTATCTGTAGTTGGACTTTATTATTTTTCAAATTTAACATCAGCTATTTTGTTATCAATAACGATTGCATTTTACGTCTTTGTCTACACGATATGGTTAAAGAGAAAAACCCCTCAAAATATTGTTATAGGAGGTGCGTCAGGTGCATTGCCACCGGTTATAGGTTGGACTATAGCTACTAACTCATTAACACTAGAACCGATAACATTTTTCTTAATCATATTCTTTTGGACTCCATCTCATTTTTGGGCGCTGAGCCTTTATAAAGCAGATGATTATCAGAAAGCTAAAATTCCTATGCTACCTATTACTAATGGTATTGAGGAAACGAAGAAAAATATATTTGTTTATTCTTTAATAATGCTCCCAGTGGTAATCTTGCCTTATTATATTGGTTTTGCAGGTGAAACATTCTTAATATTTTCATTAATACTTACCTTTTATTACAACTATGTTTGTTATGATCTTTTCAAGTTCAAAAAAAATAAATTTGAAATAAAGAAGGCTAAAAAGGTATTTTCTTACTCAATTTTTTACTTATTTTTGCTTTTTGTCTTATTTTTGGTAGACCAGATTATAAAATAAATAATCCTATTTATTTTATAAGAAAATGGTAAAAAAAATTCATGAGATATGTAAGTACAAGAGATAATTCAAAAGAATATAGTTTTGAAGATGTTTTCATCAAAGGTTTAGCTGATGATGGTGGACTTTATGTACCTACATCTTTAAAAAAATTCAGCTCAGATGAGTTGCCAGAGCTTAAAAATCTTAATTATAATGATTTATCTACTGAAATAATAAATCAATTTTCATCAGACTTTATTTCAAAAGATGATCTTTCATCATTAATTAAAAAATCTTATTCAACTTTTAGAGAAAAAGAAGTTGTTAAAATATCAAACATTGGAGATCTCAAGTTATTAGAGTTATTTCATGGTCCTACATTGGCTTTTAAAGATGTGGCAATGCAGTTTATTGGAAACTTGTATGAATATTATTTAAGTAAAAATGATAAAAAAATCAATATTATTGTGGCTACATCAGGTGATACAGGTGGTGCCGCTATAGATGCAATTAAAGGCAAATCAAACTTAAATATTTTTGTCTTACATCCTAATAATAGAATTTCACCAGTACAAAGAAAGTTAATGACAACAGTCGAGGATGAAAATGTTTTCAATATTGCAATTGATGGAAATTTTGATGATTGTCAAAATATTGTTAAGCAAATGTTTTCGGATTTAGATTTTTCTAAATCAATAAATATGTCAGGAGTTAATTCTATTAATTGGGCGAGAATAATTGCCCAGGCTGTTTATTATTTTTATACTTATTTCAAACTTAATAGTGATAAACCTATATCTTTTTCAGTCCCCACAGGAAACTTTGGAGATGTTTTTGCAGGATATCTTGCAAAACAAATGGGATTACCAATAGATAAACTTATTGTTGCGACTAATGAAAATGATATTTTGTATAGAGCAATCTCAAATGGTGATTATGTTTCAAAAAAAGTAAAAGAAACACTTTCTCCAAGTATGGATATCCAATTGGCAAGTAACTTTGAAAGACTAATTTATTACGTAAATAACTCTAATTCTGAAATTACTTCAGATATAATGAAAAAAATTAAACAAAATGAATACAAAATTGATAAATTAAACTTAGGTATTATACAAAAAGATTTTGTTTCAGAAAGTTGTAATGAAAACGAAACTTTAGAAATTATAAAGAAAAATTTTGTAAAAAATAATATTATTTTAGATCCGCATACTGCAGTTGGAGTAGGGGCTGCAAATAAGTTAAATTTTAATGATTGTGTAGTTTTATCTACTGCTCATCCATGCAAATTTCCTGCTGCTACAGATAAGGCTATAAATAAACATGAAGAACTACCTAAAGAGCTACAATATGTTCATAGTAAAGAAGAAAATTTTCAATTATTAAAAAATGATACAGAAGCAGTAAAAAATTTCGTTAAAAGTAAATTATGAAGTTAAAAGTTAATGATAAAATACCAGATGCAAAAATCTTCCATTTAGTTGATGGAGAACCCAAGGAGCAAAATATATCTGGGGCATTAGGATCAAAAAAAATAATATTATTTGGTTTACCTGGTGCATTTACAGCGACATGCTCAAAGTTTCATTTACCAGGTTACGTTAAAAATGCTAAACAAATTTTAGATAAAGGTATTAATAAAATATTTTGCTTAGCTGTAAATGATCCATATGTGATGAATGCTTGGGGAGAGGCGAACAATATTGGAGAAAATATAATTATGTTGGCTGATCCTTATTTGTCATTTACTAAGCAAATCGGTGCTGAAGTTGATAGAAATTCAAAAGGTATGGGAATGAGATCAAGCCGTTATGCAATGGTTATTGAAAATCTAAAAGTGCAAAATATTCAAGAAGAAGAAGAAACTAAAAATTGTGGAATATCCTCAGCAGAGGGAATTTTAGATATTATTTAGCAAGAAGGACAGTTCTGTTGCCAGGTGCTCTTTTATAAATTTGCAACTTCTCTAGCGATTAAATCTACTTCGTTGTTTAAAGAATCTGTAGAGTGACCCTTCACCCAAATCCATTTTATATTAAATTCATTAGTCAAAAGATCCAATTCAGTCCAGAGGTCTTTATTTTTTACAGGTTGTTTATTTGCAGTTTTCCATCCATTTTTTTTCCAGTTATGTATCCACTCTGTTATTCCTGATTTTACATATTTAGAGTCTGTGAAAATCTGAACATTGCTTCCTTTAGGAATTTTTTTAAGAGCTTTTATTGGAGCAAGTAATTCCATTTGATTATTTGTGGTATTTTTTTTGCTACCCTTTATATGGGTCTTCTTTTTATCATCCATAATAATTGCAGCCCATCCACCATTTCCTGGATTACCCAAGCACGATCCATCAGTATAGATTTTTATCATTAGTCATAATCCTTAAAAGAATTTAATTTTCTATGATAATTTAATTTATCTAAATATTCTTTTGGATCTTTTATTTTTATCAATGCCTTTTTGGGAGTATTTAGGTAATCATATGATCTTGTAAGAAGATATCTTAAAGCTGATCCTCTACATAAAGTATTAAAATTACTCTTTTCTTTGGTAGTAAGTTTACGTATTGATTGGTAACCTCTTAATAATTGAGCAGATTTACTTTTGTCTAGCACAAAAACTTTATTTCTTTTCTTAAAACATAATGCATTTACACATGTAGCTAATTCATAAGCTAAGAAATCATTTGCAGAAAAATAAAAATCAATAAAACCGTAATATTTTTTCTTATAGAAAAAAATATTATCAATAAAAAGATCACTATGAATTATTCCATTTGGCATATTTTTTGGCCATTTTTTCTTAATATCAATTAAATCAGTTTTCATTGTCTTAATTAAATTATTTGAAATTTTGTTAATTTTTTCATCTATTCTATTTAGCAAAGGTCCCCAAGAATTTACTGATAACGAATTTTTTCTATACAATCTTAATTTCTTAGCAGCTAAATGTAACAGAGCAGCGTTTTTTCCAACTTGAAAACAGTCTTTACTTGTTAGTTGATTTTTATCTTTTCCTTCTAAAAAACTTACCAAACACGCAGTTTTATTTTTAATTTTGAATAAATATTTGCCTTTTTTATTTTTTATTGGTTCAGGACATTTAATTTTACGTTTAGATAAACCAAACATTAAGTTCATAAAAAAAGGTAAATCTTTTAATTGAACTCTTTTTTCAAATATAGTCAGTATTATTTTCTTTTTATTCGTTTTTATTAAGTAGTTTGTATTCTCAATTCCTTTTTTAATGCCAGAAAATGAATAGATTTGCCCAATCTTAAAGTTTTTTTCGATCAAGCTTAAATCATTTTGATTTATCCTTGTATATACAGCCATTAATTTAATTTTCCTGGAATTTTAAATGTTACATCCTCTTTTACTATTTCAACTTCCTCTATTTCTACAGTAAATTTTTTTTTAATATTTTCTATAAATTCATTAACTAATACTTCAGGAGCAGAGGCACCAGATGAAATACCTATTGTTTTGCATTTAGATATTTTTTCTAGTGGAAAAGTGCTTTCTGAATGAATTAATTCAGCATGTACACATCCATTATTTTTAGCTACTTCAACCAATCTAACTGAGTTAGATGAATTTCTACTACCAATCACAAACATATTATCACACTCTTTTGCAATTTTTTTTACAGCTGCTTGTCTATTCGTGGTTGCATAACATATATCATCTTTTTTTGGCTCATGAATATCAGGAAAGCGTTCTTTTAAAATATTTATAATATTTTTTGTATCATCAACCGATAATGTTGTTTGTGTAATATAAGCAAGTTTTTTATCTTCAACTCTTTTATAATTTTTTGCATCATCAATTGTTTCTATAAGATCAATTTTTCCATCAGGGACTTGCCCCATAGTACCAATTACTTCAGGATGGTTTTTATGACCTATAAGTAAAACTTGAATATCCTTTTTATTTAAATTTTCTGCTTCTCTATGAACTTTAGATACAAGCGGACATGTAGCATCTACAAAAATCATATTTAAACTTTCCGCCTCTTTAGGAACAGATTTTGGTACACCATGTGCTGAAAAGACAACAGGCCTTGTTTTATCTTCAATTTCATCAATCTCTTCAACAAATATTGCACCAATTTTTTTTAAACCATCTACCACATGTTTGTTATGAACTATTTCATGTCTTACATATACAGGAGCGCCATATTTTTCTATGCTTTTCTTTACAATTTCGATTGCTCTATCAACACCCGCACAAAAACCTCTGGGAGCTGCTAAAAGTATTTTAAGATGATTATTTTTCACTTTCATTCTTTCGAAAAAATGGGATTAAAAAAACAATACATGCAATTAGAAAAAAAAGACTACCAAACATAGCCCAAAAACTCCCCACGCTTGATATAATAAAACCTAACGCAGAAATAATGAATAGAATCCACCCAATTAAATTAATATTTTTATTGCTCATTTTTTTCAATTAAATATTCGAGCAATATATGTGGAAAAGTTAATGAGGCCAATCCAATAAAAATTACTCGATATATAGTTTCGTTAAATTCGTTATAATTATTCAGAATTGATATTGAAACAACATATCCAAAAATTGTTAAAATTGTTAGTGGAAGGGCTTTTTTAATGAATATTGGTAAACCTTTTGTCAAATTTTCATTTATTTCTCTTATCAAAGAAATCGAGTGCCTGATAGAATGTAAAAAACAAAAGTAAATCGTAAAAGCAATTATTGGATTAAGAAAATAATTTAGGATTAGTATTGATAAATAATCCAGTAATAATAATGACTTTGCTTCGATACTTTTGTTTAATGATAAAATAATTCCAGAAATTAAAGATAGTAAGATTAATATGAATAATATCTCGTTAGATATAATTAAATTATTTGAAATATAAAAATTTAAAGTTTCGAATATTGCTAGTGTTTCCTCTTTATGGAAAAACAAGGGCGATGTAATTATTAATGATCCTTTTAAAAAATAAATTAATTCAAAATTTTTTTTTTGATTAATAAATTCAGAGTCCTCTTTACCAAAATGATAAGCAGCTATAATTAAAAATAAGAAAAGTAATGATTTTGGAAATATTAACCAAATCAATATTATAACTGCACCAATAAGTAAATAACTCAAATAAAAAATACCCATTGATTTATATCCAAAATATTTAATCAGTTTTTTACCTTTTATATGATCCAGAGAGCCATGAGATATTCCAATTGTTAAAATTAAAAACAACGAAATTAGCAAGAAACTGCCTTCTCTCAGATATTTTATTCCAGACAAAAGTATACATAAATTAAAAAAAATTAAAGAATGGTAAAAATTAATTCTAATCATTCAATTTAAAAAAGTGCTTTAATAAAAATCCATTTAGGCATTTTTAATATTATTGATAAATCTTCAAATAAATTACTTCTATTCGATAAAAATTTTATAACAGTATTAGATTTATTATTAAACATCCTAAAAAAAATATTTGGCATTTTGCTTGGATTATTTTTAAGAACTTTTAAAAAAATATTATCAAGAAATTGATATTTTTTTTTAATTTGAAAAGTTTTCAACTTACTAATGTTTTCAATATTTTCTCTTATATATTTACTTTGTTCTTGAATATTCAGAAAAGTATAACCAGTACTTAACCTTGTCATACCACCAGCTGTTCCAATATTAATTTTATTTTTTACTTGGTCAATTATTGGGTAAAAAAGAGGTATTGCACCCACTTCTTTGTATGTAATCTTATAATCTTTTATTTTTAGATTATTCTTAATATAATCTTTAATTTGCTGATCATAATCTTTTTGGGAATCGTCATTCATTTCTGATAACCAAGTTGTTTCAACTAATGCTGTTTTTTTTGAATATGGAAGTGTATAAAAAAAATGAACACTTCCTCTCTGCTCACAATCAAAATCCATTAGATTCATCATTTCTTCATCAAAAAATTCCTTTTTTGTCTCTATTTCTACCCCGCAGAAATGTTGCCAAAGATCAGAGTTTTGATTATCTAAATTTGGAACGCTATTAAATACATAAGATTTATCAAAATTTATATTATGATCATTTTTGTGAAAAGAAATATTCTTATTCTCTTTTAATTTGTTGTTTATCTTCTCATAAAATAGCCCACTATCAATAGTTTGATAATGATAATTATCACACTCTAGATGTCTAGTTTTTTGAGGCACATTTATGGAGAAATGTTTCCAATTTTTTTTTACACAATCCTCAAAATTATGTGGGAATGTTTTCCAAAAAGACCAAGTTTTATCTTTTTTATATTCATCTCTTGGCTCAATAATAGCTAAAGTTTTATTTTTTAACTTATTATTAATCTCTAATTCATATGCTAAAGATAATCCTGCACAACCTCCACCAATTATGACAAAATCAAAATCTTTCATTTAAATTTATTTCTTCACTAATTAATTCGTGTTCTTTATGTCTATGGTGATTATGTTTTTTAATCAATGATAGTTTTAGCAAGTCATATATAGATAATATTGTTTGAAATATTTTGCCACTATTACTAACAAAAATTTTACCTGATTGGTTATAATTTTGAATTGTTTGCTTTTTAATAATATTTCTACCTATCTGTCTATAAACTCTTCTTGCAACCAAAATTGAGAATCTAAGACTTAATGGAATATCCTTTATTGAAGAAAAGCTACTATCATAAAATAAATCTGCATTAGCCAATGTTTCTTTTATTGTTTCAAAATTATGTTTTATATAAAACCTTTTATTTTTAGAGTCCTCTACTACATCTCTCGAAATATTTGTTAGTTGCATAGCTATTCCCAAATCTATAGCCGATTTAAGAGAATTAGAGCTAGTGACATTTAAAATTTTTGCCATCATTAATCCAACAGTTCCTGCTACTCTATATGAATAAATTAATAATTCCTTTTTTGAATTTAATCTTACTTCATTTTGAATATCAGACTCCACACCATCAAATAAATCATCTAGAACTTTTGTTGAAATATTATATTCATCCATTAATACCCACATATTTTTAATTATATGGTTCTGAAATTCTTTATTAATAAAATTATTTTTGAAATTTACAAATCTTCTTAATTTGTTATCTGTTTCGCCTTGATCATCAGCAATATTGTCCAAGGTTCTGCAAAAATCATATAAATTTGAACATTTTAAGTAAGTTTTTTTAGGTAGGAAGAATCCAGCCCAGTTAAATGATTTTGCGTATATTGATAGATAGTTATTCTTCTCCATTACAGAATTTTGTCTAAGACTTTTGCTGAAGATAATACTCCCGGTACACCTGCTCCAGGATGAGTACCTGCTCCAACAAAATATAAACCATCATAAATCTCCGATTTATTATGAAATCTAAAATAAGCTGATTGGGTAAATTTTGGTTGAATAGAAAAACCTGATCCATATTTTGTATTTAACTCTTTCTCAAAATAATCTGGCGTTAAATAAAAATCCTCAACAATATTTTCACTTAGATTGGGTAGTAAACTTTCTTCCATTTTTTTAATAACTAAGTTTTTCATTTTATCTCCCTCAATAGACCAGTCTATACCAGACTGGTTATTGGGAACTGGCACTAACACATAAAAACAATCATGATTATCAGGTGCCATAGATTTGTCTGTAGCTGTTGGTCTATGTAAATAGTAACTAATATCGTCATTTAATTTTTTATTGTTAAAAATATCATCCAAGTGTTCCTTATACTTATCTCCAAATTTGATGGTATGATGTTCAATATCGTCGTAAACTTTTTTAGTCCCAAAGTAATACACAAACAAACCCATTGAATATTCCATTCTTTTCATTTTCCAATTAAAAATATAATTACTACTATTTGTGTTTGCTAATTTTGAGTAAACTGCAGGTGGATCAGCGTTACAAATGACATTATCTGTTTCTATTTTACCTCCATTGTTTAGTTCAACGCCAGTTATTTTATTCTTATTTGATAGGATTTTTTTTACTTCGCATCCTTTTAATATTTTAATATGTTCTTCATTCATTAATTTTTCCATGCCATTAATTATTTGACCAGTACCACCCATTGAATAATGAATTCCCCATTTTTTTTCCAAATATAAGATTAGTCCATATATTGAAGTTGTTGTGAAAGGATTACCACCCACCAATAGTGGGTGCATACTAAGTAATCTTCTTAATTTTTCATTTTCTATGTAAGAAGAAACTAAACCATAAACAGATTTATAACTCTTTAAATTAAATAAAGAGGGAATCTGCTTTAACATAAAAGAAGGTTTATCAAATGGGACTTCTGATAGTTCAGTAAAACCTTTATCAAAAATCTTTTTTGTAAAATTAACTAAATTTTTATATCCGTTTACATCTTTTTCGTTAATCTTTTTTATTTGATTAACCATTACTTCTTCATCACCAGAATAGTCAAATTTAAAACCATCTTCAAAAACAAACTGATACCAAGTTTTTAAAGATTTTATTTCCAAATAATCTTTTGAATTTTTGTTAAAAAGCTGAAATAATTCATCTATTAAGTAGGGGGCTGTTATCACAGTTGGACCGCCATCAAATGTAAATCCATTTTTTTTAAAGACCCTTGCCCGTCCACCTAAATCTTCATGTTTTTCAATCAAGATTACATTGTGGCCTTTAGCTTTTAACCTCAATGCTGCAGCCATACCCCCAAAACCTGATCCTATTACTATCGAATTCATAATTTGGATTTTATATTATTTTAAGAAAATGTAACGTAATTTAGTTATGAATTAATTTTTTTTAATTCAGTCTTTGCTTCTTCAAGATTTTTTTCAAATAGATTATCTAATTTAGATTTATCAACTGTAGTTGTTATTATTTTTTTTACAGACTCTAGGGCAATTTTAATAGAAGTATCTTTGATTTCTTTAATTGCTCCTTCTTTCATCTGATTAATTTTTGTTTGAGTTAAATTCTTCTTTATTTCAGAAGATTTATGAAATTTTTCATTCATGCTTATAACAAGTTGTTCAGCCTCAGCTTTAGCTTGATCAAGTATCTTTTTGGACTCTCCCTCAACGGAATTAAGTTTAGCCTGAGCTTCATCTAATAGTTTTTTTGACTCAACTCTTAACTTTTCACTTTCATCGATTTCTTTTTTTATATCTCCTATCATTTTTGTTAGGAGATTGTTTATATTCTGAGGTATTTTAAAATATACCAATAGACCTATAAAAATAAAAAACGATATTGCTACCCAAAAAGTTGCATCAAACATCTTTTCTCTCTCTGTTTATTTTTGATTGGTCTTCTACGATTGCTGCTATGCTACTACTATTTACTTCTTCACCAATTAGCTCTTTTATTAACTCAGCTGATGTTTCAGCTGCTATTTTATTTATTTTTTCCCCTGACTTCTGCTTTAGATCAGACAATTCCTTTTCTACTTCACTTATTTCTTCATCAAGATCTTTCTCTAATGCAGCTCTTTTTTTATTAATATCATCCAAAATCTTTTCTCTAGCTTCGTTAAAGTAACTTTTAGCTTTAAGTTTGCTGTCTAAAATAATCTTTTCATATTCGTCAATTTTTTTTTGACTTTCTTCTTTTTGTTTATCTGCTGTCTCAATATTTTCAAGTATTTGAGATTTTCTGGTTTCCAGGTTATCGCTAATCTTAGGCAATATAACTTTCGTCAAAACAATAAAAAGTATTCCAAACGTGATGATAAGCCAGAAGATTTGAGAAATCCAAAACTCTGGATTAAGTTGAGGCATACCACCACTTTCAGCGGCAAACACTGTATTAAGACATGCAAAGCATGTAACGAATAATAAAATAACTATTTTCTTTAACATTAACTAAAATGCAAATAAAATAATCAACGCAACTACTAGTCCAAACAATCCTGTTGCTTCAGCTAAAGCAAATCCTAATAACAAGTTAGGGAATTGTTTTTGAGCTGCAGATGGATTTCTCATAGCACCAGATAAGTAATTACCAAAGATAATTCCTATACCAACTCCTGCACCTGCTAGTGCGATAGCTGCTAATCCTGCTCCTATCATTTTTGCTGCTTCTAATTCCATTTTTCCTCCTTTTTTTATTAATGGTGTAGATTTAATGCATCATTTAAATAAATGCATGTTAAAATTGCAAATACATACGCTTGAAGAAAAGCAACTAGTATCTCCAAACCCGTAAGTGCAACCGAAAAACTAAGTGGAAGCCATCCACCTACAATTCCTAAGCTTATAACAAAGCCTCCAAATACCTTCATCATAGTGTGACCAGCCATCATATTAGCAAACAATCTTACAGATAAACTAATTGGTCTACTCAAATACGAAATAATTTCAATAACAACTATTAGTGGAAGTAGAACCATTGGAACTCCACTTGGTACAAACAATTTCAAATATCCCAATCCATGTTTCATAAATCCAATAATTGTCACTCCAATGAAAATAAATGCTGCAAGCACAAATGTAACAATGATATGGCTTGTGACTGTAAATGCGTAAGGTATCATTCCAAACATGTTACAAAAAAGTACAAACATAAATAATGAGAAAATAAACGAAAAGTACGGTTTTGCTTTTGATCCTGCTGTATCACTAATCATTTTGGCGACAAAGGAATAACTTAATTCTGATAATAATTGTAATTTATCAGGTATTAGGGTTTTTTTCTTTGCTCCTAGATTAAAAATTATCAAAATGGCCAAAGAACTAATAACCATAAATAAACTTGCATTAGTGAAAGAGATATCGACTGAGCCTAACTTTATTTCCGGACCAATTCTATAAACATTGAATTGGTACATTGGATTTGATGCCATTATATTCTCTTATTTTTTTTGCATTTTTTTTGCCGATTTAATCACATTCATAATTCCTGCAATTACTCCTACAAAAAAAAATATTAAAATTAACCAGGGCTTAGTACCAAACCAATTGTCTAAAATAAACCCAATAATTGTCCCAACAGCTACTGCTGCAACTAATTCAGTGCTCATTTTAAAAGCATGACCCATTCCAGATGTTGACGGCTCTTTGCTCTCAGAATATTTGGATTTTGCTCTATTTTTTGCACTTTTAAGGCGAGTTTTAAAATCTTCTTCTTCCATTAGCCTAAGCTACCATGCTCTCAGCTTTTTGAAGGTCAACAGCAACTAGTTGACTTATCCCTTTCTCTGGCATTGTAACCCCATATAATCTATCCATTTTTGACATAGTCAACGCATGGTGGGTTACTATTATAAATCTTGTAGAAGTAATCTTTGTCAGTTCATTTAAAAGATTACAAAATCTTGTTACATTTGCATCATCTAGTGGAGCGTCTACTTCATCTAAAACACATATAGGTGATGGGTTAGTTAAAAAGACTGCAAATATTAAGGATAATGCTGTTAAAGCCTGTTCACCACCTGAAAGCAGAGTAATCGACTGAAGTCTTTTTCCAGGAGGACTTACTAGCATTTCCAAACCAGCATCTAGTGGATCATCAGAGTCTACTAGTTCTAACTTAGCGCTACCCCCATTAAATAATTTTGTGTAAACCTCATTAAATTTTCTACTCACTCTCTCAAAAGCTTCCAATAATCTTTCTCGACCTTTTTGATTAAGTTCTGTTATGCTTTCTTTTAATTTTAATATTGCTGTAACAAGATCTTGTCTATCTTGTTCCATTTTTTTTATTTCAGTTTTATATTTTTCAGTTTCATCATCTGCTCTTAAGTTAACAGATCCAAGTTTTTCTCTTTCTCTCTTTTTTTCATCTAGCAATTCTTCTTGAGTGACCAAGTCAGGAAATTCAGCATCTTTTTCAAGATTAGAATAATTAAGTATATTGCCTTCTTCAACATTCAAATCTGTCATAACTCTTTCTAAAAGATCATTTCTCCTTTTATTTAAACCTTCAATGGTTGCTCCAGAGCTTGCTTTCTTTTCTCTAATTTCAATTGAATTTTCTTTTGTGTTGTTTAATTGGTTTCTAATTTCCACAATATTATTATCAATTTTTTCAACTAAAATTTCATTCTCATTTTTTTCATTTTCTGAAATCCTTAAGTTTTCAGAAATTTTCCCTTTTTTTTCTGCTTGAGATTGAGGTTGTTTTTCTAAAACATTCAATTTTTCTACAAGTTTATTTTTTCTGGTATTAAGTTCATTTACCATTTTTTCAGAATTAGTTAAAAGATTTTGCCAGCTTTCAAATTCTTGATCAATTATACTAATTCTCTCTTTTCTTTTGACAGACTCATTTTTTATGTTTTGGTTTTTACTATAAGTTTCAGCATAATCGTCCTGTAATTTTTTTATTTGATCACTTTTTGATGTTAGAGTTGAAATCGAATCATCATTCTCAACTTCTTTAACTTTCATAGTTAAATAGGACAAGTTTATTATACATTCATCTAAAATTTTTATTGTCTGATGATTTCTATTTTCTGAAATTAGTTTTTTAACCTCTTCGATTTGACTTTTTATGTTGCTTATAATTTCATTATTTTTTTGCAAAGTTTCAGCACTGAAACTCTCTAATAATTCATCCATTCTATCTTGTTCACTTTTTAATTTTGATTTAGAGTTTTCCAGGTCCTGATTAGAAAGTTTTTCTGTTTCATAATATTTTGAGTCTGTATCAATTAAGATATTTCTTTCCTCTTTTAATCTTTTTTCATTTGAATTCGCATCAATTACAATGCTTTTTTCTCTATCTATGTCCTCATCTATAACTTTTATAGAACTTTTTATTGTATCTATTTCCTCATTTATTCTAGTACTTTCCTCATCTAAAGCTTTCAGCTCAAGGTTTAATCTCTGAATCTTAGACAAATTTTCAATATTTTTTTGTCTTATTGGCTCTACTCTTTCAAGTTCATTTTTAATTTTAGTTTCTAGTTCTTCAATTTGTTTATTAAATTCTTCTACTTTCCCATCAGCCTCATTATTTACTTCATTTTCTAAAGTGATTTCTTTATCAATTTCTCTAAGTCTTAAATAATAAAGTCCTGCCTCAACTTTTTTTATTTCCTCTGAAATTAATTTATACTTTGCTGCTTCCTCAGCTTGTTTTTCTAAATTTGCTAATTGTTTTTCTTGTTGTCTTCTAAGTTCGTCTGCTCTCTTTAAATTATTTTCTGCTGCTCCTAATCTAATTTCTGCTTCATGTCTTCTAACATGCAAACCTGCAATCCCAGCAGCTTCTTCAAGTATAGCCCTTCTATCTGAAGGTTTTGCTGTAACCAATGCTCCAATTCTGCCTTGACTTATTAATGATGGTGAATGAGCCCCCGTAGACAGATCTGCAAAAAACATTTGTGCATCTTTTGCTCTAACTTCTTTGTTGTTTATGTAAAACTTTGATCCTTTATCTTTCTCAATCTTTCTTCGAATTTCTATTTCCTCTAGATCATTGTATTGGTGTGGTCCATCTTTATTCTCATTATTTAAACTTAAAACTACTTCAGCAATATTTTTTGATGGTTTATTTGATGTGCCTGAAAATATTACATCCTCCATTCCAGAGCCCCTCATACTTTTAGCTGAAGTTTCTCCCATGCACCATCTAAGAGATTCAACTATATTTGACTTTCCACAACCGTTAGGACCAACAATACCTGTAAGACCTTTTTCAATTAAAAAGTTAGTTTTCTCTGCAAAAGACTTAAAGCCATTTAATTGGATTTTTTTGAACTCCATTCAATGACTTATATCAGTTTTTCTATATATTTTTTTAATTTTTTATAGTTGGATGTATTTTCGAACTTTTCACCATTGATTATAAGTGTTGGTGTTGCCTCTATTTTGTAGTTTTTAGCTCCATTGATTCGGTCTTCTAAAATAAAATCTTCTATTTCAGAGTTAGCTATACACTTTTCAAAATCTAATTTAAAACCTGATTCTTGTACTACATCTTTAAGATTTTTATTAAGATCTTCAATTGTACTACCTCTTACCCAGCTACTTTGATTTTTATACAAATGATGAAGTATCTCTGAATTTCCATCATTTTTACAATGAGCTATTTTTGATGCATTAAATGCAGCCATATCTAATGGAAAATTTCTAAATTCGATCAAAATTAAACCTTTGTCTATAAAATCAGTTTTTAAGCTAGGATAAACATTTTTATGGAAATCTGCACAATGACTACATGTTAAAGATTCAAAAACTATCAGTTTTACTTTTGCATCGACATTGCCTTCAGTAATAGATTTAATATTTGCTTTAGCATTATGTATTACAAAAAATAATAAAATTATAATTGTTTGTATTAGTATTTTTTTCATCTTGATTTAAATATTTTATTTAATTCTAATAAAGATTTTTTAATTTTATCATTCTTAATATTGGTTATCTGCTTAATATTTTTGCTTTTTGTCGCATTATTTATTTTATCTTCTTTAATTTTTTCAAACTCACCTTCAAAAGTCTTTAATTTTATATCATCAACTACTTTATAACCAAAAAATATATTCATTTTTTTTATTATTTCTTTTTTAGAGTATTCAAGATCTACCTCATTTCCTCTTTTGACCATTATGTTTAAACAGCTTCCATTTAATTTAGAATTTTTAAATGATCTTGGATAGGATACATTAAATAATTCTTTGCCAACAAGAAATTTCCAATTATCCAAAGTATTTGAATAAATTTGACCTTTTTTATTCAATATTCTTTTTGCTTCTTGGGGCAAAGTATCTTTAAAAGATCTTAGTCCTTGAACAGATTTAGTTCTCTGCTTAGTATTATATTTAAAATTCATATGACAAGTCAAAACATACCAAATAAAATTTTGAATTGGTACGATAATAATAAAAGAGACCTTCCTTGGCGAAAAAAAGTCTCTAGAACTCAAAAAGAATATTTTACGCTAGTCAGTGAATTTATGTTGCAGCAAACACAAGTGAAGACTGTAATACCATACTTTGAAAATTTTATTTCTAAAATCCCAGATTTAAAAAGTTTATCAAGAGTTAGAGATGCTAAATTGATGAAATGTTGGGAAGGATTAGGGTATTATTCAAGAGCCAGAAATCTTAAAAAATCAGCAAAACAAATTATAAATGAATTTAAGGGCCAGCTTCCAAAAAATGAGGACGATTTAAAATCACTACCTGGAATAGGGGATTATACATCTAATGCAATTATGGCAATTGCATTCAATAAAAAAATAATTCCTTTAGATGGAAATGTTGAAAGAATTTTAAAAAGAGTGTTTTATTTAAAAAAAGAAAAAGAAATTTCTAAAGAAAATTTGCACCAAAAAAAAATTTTTTTTGGAGAAACAATTAGAGCTAGTGATTATGCTCAAGCTATAATGGAAATAGGTGCATTAATCTGTAAACCATCTAACCCACTTTGTTATCAATGTCCTGTCTCAACAAATTGCAAATCCTTTAAAAAAAATGACTTTGAAATAATTAAAATAAATAAATTTAATAAACAAAAGTTTTTTGAAGCAAATATTTTTCAAAATAAGCAGAATAATTATTATCTTTTAAAAAACAGAAAATTTAACTTTTTAAAAGATATGCCTATATTCCCAATGAATGAGATACCTAAGACAAAATTTAAAAATCATTTAGGAAAAAGGATCAATATAAAAATGTCAAATATGGATATGAAAATTGCAATTAATATGAAAAATAATTTACCAGAAAAGAGCGATGGATTTTTTATTAATGTTAAAGATTTAAGCAATTGGACTTTACCTTCATTTACAAAGAAAATACTTAATACTATCAAATAAATTAATGAAAAAAATTGCGATTATTGGTGGAGGGATATCAGGCTTATATTTTGCAAATCTTTTAAATAATGAAAAAGATTTTGAATATAAGATATTTGAAAAAAAAGATAATTATAATTTCCTTGAAGGTTATGGAATTCAATTATCAGTAAACAGTATAAAATTATTAAATAGCATTGGATTTAAAAATATATCTGCATCTGAGGTCAGTTTTCCCTCAAAAGTGAATTTCATACAAGCAAATAACTTAAAAAAAATATGCGATATAGACCTTACACAATTTAATGATTACTCTAATAGATACACTACCTTAAAAAGATCAACATTATTAAAATTCTTATTTCAAAACACCCCACAAGAAAAAATAAATTTTAATTCAAATATAACAAAAGTAGATACCTCTAATGGCATCAGAATTTCTTTTGGAGATAATAAAAATGAAGAATTTGATTATTTAATTATTTCGGATGGTATTTTTTCAAAAACGAGGTCACTAATTTTTAATGAAAGAATATATCCAAAATATAATCTTTATGTTGCACTGCGAGGTAAATTAAAAGGTGACTTCGATAGTGATATTTCAATATATATGGGGTCAAATAGTCACTATGTGATCTATCCTGTAAATCAAAATAATGAATACAATTTTGTGGCTATCATAAAAAAAAAATTATCATCAGAGGAATTAAAAAATTATGATTTATTCAAATCTGAAGAATTTTTAGCATCTTTAGTATCAAGTTTGCAAAAAACATCCCAAATAAACGAAAAAAATTTAAGTGAATTGAAATCATTTCCTGTTTACGTTAGCAGTGGTTTTCCAAGTCTAAATAAAAAAAATATATTTTTGTCAGGCGATGCTTTATTCACTTTCCCCCCATCATTTGCTCAAGGAGCTTCCCAAAGCATTGAAACTGCAAACGATATATTAAAAAGTATTTCGAGTGGTAAAAATGAATTCTATAAAGAAAGGATTCGTAGTATTTCTTCTATAAATAATAAATCAAAGTTAAACCATTTTTCATTTCACTTATCAAATCCCATTAGTATTTTTATTAGAAATAAAATTTTGAAATATCTTTCAAAAAATGAAACATTTCTTGAAAATTACTTGGGAAAAATTTACAGAGCTTAATTTGTAGGCCTTAATCTTTGTCTCAAATCATCAATTGGTTTTAAAGATTTTCCAGATTTATAATGCCAAAAAGTCCATCCGTTACAGCTCTCAGCACCAATAATTTTTGCTGCAACTTTGTGAATTGAACCCTCTGATTGTTGATATTTTATACTACCATCCACCATAATTTTAGCATTTACTTTTTTCTTTTGATCATAAATTTCTGTTCCAGGTTTAATCAAACCCATTTCAACTAATGATCCAAAAGGAATTCTTGGTTTAGATCTATTATTTTGAAGTGTATCTAGATATTCATCTTTTATAACATCTGTATTTTCTAATCTATTTTTTGTAGCATCAAAATAATTTTTTTCCTTTTCAATTCCATAATAATTTCTACCTAATTTTTTAGAAACAACAGCTGTAGTACCTGATCCTAAAAATGGATCTAAAATAAAATCATTTTTATTTGATGAGGCTAATATTATTCTATGAAGCAACGCTTCTGGTTTTTGAGTAGAATGGACTTTTTTTCCGTTATTTTTTAATCTTTCTTTGCCATTACAGATTGGAAGGTTCCATGTAGATCTCATTTGTAGGTCATCATTCAAGCATTTTAATGATTGATAATTGAAAGTGTATTTCGACCCCTCACTTTTTGATGCCCAAATAAGTGTTTCATGTGCGTTAGTAAACCTTGTTCCCCTAAAATTTGGCATTGGATTATTTTTATTCCAAATTACATCGTTTAGTATCCAAAAACCTAAATCTTGAATTGTAGCACCCACTCTAAAAATATTGTGATAACTACCTATTACCCAAATCGATCCATTCTTTTTTAAAATTCTCTTACATTCTTTTAACCAGTCAAAAGTAAATTCATCATAACTTTTAAAACTTTCAAATTGATCCCATTTATCGTCTACAGAATCAACTTTAGATGTATCTGGTCTACTCAATTCTTTTTTTAATTGAAGGTTGTATGGTGGATCAGCAAAAATAAGGTCAAAAGTTTCATCAGGAATTTTTTTTAATTCCTTTAAACTATCTCCGTTAATAATTTTGTTTTTCAATGATTTATTGCTCATTTTTTAATTATTAATTAGACTCCAGAGTAGAGTCTCCGTCAACCTGAGATTGAATTATTTTGAGTCTACTTGTTACTATTTTTTTTTAAGACTCAATATGTTGTGTGATGGATTGAATGTTTTTCGATGAAATCTAGTTATTCCATATTTTCTAATAGCATTAATGTGATCTCTAGTTCCATAACCAGCATTTAAATCCCATTTATATTTTTTAAAACTTTCTGACATTTTGAACATAAGTTTATCTCTTGAAACTTTTGCAATTATTGATGCTGCTGATATTTCTTTAATTTTTTGGTCTCCCTTAATTATTGTTTTAACAAGATAATTTCTTAATTCAGGTGATTTATTTCCATCAATAAGTACTAAATTTGGTTTAACTTTTAGTTTTCTTATAGCTCTTTTCATGGCTAATAAACTTGCATTTAAAATATTAAGTTTTTCTATTTCCTTTACTGAGGCAGATCCTATTGCCCAAGTAGAATTTTTTTTTATATATTTTGCTAATTTTTCTCTATCAATCTTATTTAACTTTTTTGAATCTTTGATCTCTTTCTTTTTAATATTTTTTTTAAGAATAACAGCTGCAGCATATACTGGACCAATTAAACTTCCTCTACCAACTTCATCAACTCCGGCTATAATTTTTTTCATTAAGTAACAAAAAAATGATATAAAAGTACTCCAACAATCAAACCTTTAATAAAAGTAATCAACAATAATCCATAATTTGAAAGATTAAGTTTTTCTCTCCACCAATTTATATATTTTTTATGTATTTCTATCATCTTAAAGTTAGACTGATATTCTTAATTCATCAATTTTATTCCTGATTTGTTTTAAATCAGCCCAAGAATATTTTTTTTGTTCAGCTTGCCTTAATAAATATGCTGGGTGAAATGTGATCATTGTCAAGTATGTTTTATTATGAATGATTAAATCTTTCCAAACACCTCTTTCTTTTGAAATTTTTATCTTAGATCCAAAAAGTGACTCCATGGCTGTACTACCCATCAGAATTAAAATTTTAGGATCAATAATTGAAATATGTTTTCGCAGAAAACTCGAATATCTATTAATTTCTGAAGGCTCAGGCTTTCTGTTATTTGGTGGTCGATAATTAACTACATTAGTAATATAAATATTATTTCTTTTTATCTGAATAGCATCTAACATTTTATTCAATAATAGCCCAGCGTCTCCCACAAATGGCTTCCCCTGCTTGTCTTCTTTTTGACCTGGACCTTCTCCGATTATCATAATTTTACTTTCGCTGTTCCCATCAGCAAATACTAGTTGTGAAGCATTATTCTTTAGTTCACAATTATCTATATTTTCGATTTCATTCTTTAATTCTAAAAGAAGTTTTTTTTTATCTTCTAGCTGTGGTTTAGTTTTAAGCCTGTTAATTGGCTTATCATTAAATATATATTCAATTTCATTTGAGTTAAGATTTTCAAGGTTTAATATGTCATTTTGATTTTTGAGATTTAAAGTCATAAGTTTAAATATGAAAATTTTACTGATAATTTTATCATTTTTAGCAATGCAGACCAGTACATATTCAAGTAATTCTGAAGATAATAAATTCAATCAAAAGTATCTCTCTAATTATTTTTCTGCTTTAGTTTCATCAGGTAATCAAAAAAATGAGGCAGCACTTGATTATTTTAATTCCTCTAAATTTCTTATCCAAAAACATGATGATTTTTTAAAAAAGTATGTATTTTCACTAGTTTTAAATGGACAAGTTAAAAAAGGAATAGACCAAATAAAAATTTCAAAAAATGATATTAATTCTAATACCTTTGAGCTTAACCTTCTCCTTTTAGTTGATAGCTTTAAGAAAAAAGATTTTAAACAAGCCAATAAAAGAATCAAAGAATTTCAAATGAATAAGGATGATGGAACTTACGAATATGTAATTTACAAAATTTTAAAAGATTTTAATTATCTTTTTCTTAAAAAAGAGGCAACTGAAGATAACAAATATGGATCATTAAGTTTAATTTCAACTGCTTTTCAGAATTGTTATTTAAATTCACAAAAAACAAATTCATATTTTGAAAGGTTATTAAATAGCTCTGACGGAGATTATTCGAGATATATGTTTTTTTATTTTGCAAATCTGATTAAGAATAAAGAACTTAAAAAAGTTAATGAAGTATCTAAAAGAATTGAACCTTTAGGAGATAGTATATTATTACATCAAATCAAAGATTGGATTGATAATGCAGATTATAAAAAATTTAGTAACCATTTTTCTTGTAAAAATGAAAATGATATTTTGGCTGAGATTTTTTATTTGGTATCTAATTTATTTTCCACGCAAAATATTTTTGATCAGTCAAATTTTTATTTAAGAATATCAGAATACCTTAATCCTAAATTTTATTTCAATCGGACTTTGCTTGCTGAAAATTATTACTTAACTAAGAATAATTACCAAGCTAATAAAATTCTAGAAGATTTCAAAAAAAAGGATAAATTATACTTTTGGTATAAAACAAAAAAGATTGGGAGAATACTATCTGAAGATAATTCAGAAGAAGAAGCTGCAATTTATATTAAAAAACATTTCAATTCTATAAAGTCTCCAACTTTAAAAATCCTTTATGACTATGCAAATATTAATAAAGGTTTTGAAAATTATGAAATTGCTATCGAATATTACACAGAATTAATGAAAAAAGTTGAAAAGAATTCTTATGCACTGTCAAGGATTCTATACAGAAGAGGTAGCAGCTATGAAAGGATGGGAAATTATGAAAAAGCGGACAAAGATATGTTGGAGAGTTTAAAGATATATCCAAATGAACCATACACAATGAACTATCTTGCTTATAGTTGGCTAGAAAGAAACTACAAAATAGATGAAGCAATAGAAATGATACAGATTGCTTACAAACAAAAAAAGGACGACCCATATATAACAGATTCTGTTGGTTGGGGATATTATTTGATTGGTGATTATATTAATGCTGAAAAATATTTAAAAAGAGCCTTGCAACTTATGCCAGACGATCCAATTGTTAACGATCATTATGGTGATGTTCTTTGGAAACTAAATAAAAAACTACAAGCAAATTATTATTGGCGGGCTGTTTTAGAGTTTGAGGAAACAGAAGATAAAATGAAATCAAAAATAAAATCTAAGTTATTAGAGGGTTTAAAAAAATCATAATTAATGAGATTTGAAAAGATTAAGTCACACGCAAAAGTTAATTTATCTCTCAACGTGCTAGGAAAACGAAAATCAAAACTTCATAATTTAGAAACTCTTGTTGCTTTTGTCGACTTACATGATCAAATTTTAATAAAAAGAACAAATAATAAAAATCACATAGTAAAATTTTCAGGAGATTTCTCTAATAAAGTGCCAAAAATAAATACCGTTAGTAATTTGCTAAAAATTCTCGATAAAAAAAAAAAATTAAAAAATAATAAATATTCAATTTTAATAAAAAAAAATATTCCCCAAGAAGCTGGACTTGGTGGAGGCTCAATGAACGCGGCCTCTTTAATTAATTACTTTGAAAAAAAAAATAAAATTAATTTAACGTTAAAAGAAAGATATGATTTATGTTCAAAAATAGGGTCGGACGTAATCTTAGGCATTGATCAAAAAAATTTAATTATTTCTTATAAAAATAAAACTACAAAAATTAAAAAAAAATTAAAAATGTTTACTTTAATGGTTAAACCAAACTTTGGCTGTTCGACAAAAAGTATTTTTAACAGAGTTAGACATTACTCAAAACCACAATTATCAAAAATAAGGTCAAAAAATATTGACTTTAATTTAATGTCAAAGTTAAAAAATGATTTAGAGATCATATCTACTAAAAAATATCCTAGACTTCAGAAACTTAGAGATTATTTTTTAAATATTGATAAAAATTCATATGTAAGAATGACAGGATCTGGTTCAACAATCGTTGGGTATTTTAAGTCCAAAAAAGCCGCACAAAATGCAAAGAAATTATTAAGAAAAAATTATAAAAACTATTGGTGTAATTTATCAAAAACTATATAAAGCTTTTTTTTTGTGATATATGAAATTAATTTTGGGGTGTAGCCAAGTGGTAAGGCAGCGGTTTTTGGTACCGCCATCCTAGGTTCGAATCCTAGCACCCCAGCCATTTATGTATAATTTTTTAAGAAAAATTTTTAAAACAAACAAAAAACTTACACCAAAAGATAGTTCTTTTTTAAGCATATATAATAACACAGAAGTTTCAAAACTTTTTGAAGCGATATCAAATTTTAATAATACAAGTGAACTTAGATATGTAGGTGGATGTGTTAGAAAAATTTTAAATCAGGAAGATGTTGATGATATTGATTTAGCTGTAAATCTAAATCCAAATCAAATTAAGCAGTGTTTGCAATCAAACAGCATTAAATTCTTTGAAACTGGCATAAAACATGGGACTATCACTGCAAATATAGGGCAAAAAAATTTTGAGATTACATCACTAAGAGAGGATGTGGATACCGACGGAAGGCATGCAAATGTTAAATATACAACAGACTGGTTAAAAGACTCATCAAGAAGAGATTTCACTATAAATTCTATTTATGCGGATAAAGATGGCAATTTGTTTGATCCCAATGGAGGCGTCAAACATTTAGAAGAGGGTAGGGTAATTTTTATAGGTAATGCAAATAAAAGAATTCAGGAAGATTATTTAAGAATTTTGAGATATATTAGATTCTTTATAAGTTATAGCAATCACACACATAATTCATTAGTTAAAAAATCAATTAAACAAAACATTGCTGGTGTAGCTAATCTTTCAAAAGAAAGATTAATGAGTGAATTAAAAAAAATTATTTTATCAAAAAATTTTTTGCAATTACCAAAAGATTCTTTTTCATTAGAAATTTTAACAACAATTTTTCCTCAGCTCATAAATCTTAATAATTTAAAAAAAATAAATGAATACTCAAAAAATATATTTAACAAAAAAACATTTATTTTTTTAATTTCATATTTAATTATAGATGAAACCGATAATGCCAATTATTTCTTATTTAAGTATAATTTATCAAATGAAGACAAAAAAAGAGTAAAGTTTCTTATTGAAAATTATGAATTATTCTCTGAAAAAGATTACTTTAATAAGAAAAATCTTCAAAGGATTTTTTATTTTTATAACAAATCATATGTTATTGATTTATTAGATTTAAAAATTTTTAACTCTAAGACACCACCAAAAAAACTAATTGAATTAAAAAAATATTTTGAACAGTTTGAGAAACCTATTTTTCCATTAAAAGCCCAGGATTTACTTGAAAAATACAAATTAAAAGAAGGCAAAGAATTTGGACAAAAAATTAAATTACTCGAGGAGATGTGGTTAAATAATAGCTTTAAAATAAGTAATAAGGAAATTGATAACGTATTTAGAAATTAAATATATTTAACGTCTTTTATTTCAAAATTTTTTACACCTGCAGGAGTTTTAATTTCAACTAAATCACCCTTATTTTTACCAATCAGACCCATACCAATTGGCGATTTAAAATATATTAGTTTTTCTTTTAAATCTGCCTCATCTTTTCCAACAATCTTATATTTCACATTTTCATCGGTATCTAAATTTTGTAGCATTATTGTTGAACCAAATATAACTTTTCCATCGTTATCTAATTTAGAAACATCAATAACATTTGCTCTAGCAATTATATCTTCAACTTCTTGAATTCTTCCCTCATTATGAGATTGTTGTTCTTTTGCAGCATGATATTCGGCATTTTCTTTAAGGTCCCCATGTGATCTTGCTTCGGCTATAGCTGCAACTATCTCTGGTCTTTTTTTCTCTTTTAAGAAAATTAATTCTTCTTTTAATTTTTCCAAACCTCTAACTGTGATTGGTTCTTTTTCCATAATTTATTTCCATTTTGCAACAGGTGGTAATGACATTAAAATAGCTTCAACATTACCATTCGTTTGTAAACCAAACTTTGTACCTCTATCATAAAGTAAGTTAAATTCAACAT
>CACHGV010000007.1 GCA_902579465.1 uncultured Pelagibacteraceae bacterium | reverse complement strand
AACTTTAGTCCAATTGATGAATCTCGTCTGCGAAAATCCAGCGAAAATTTTTGGTATTGTAGGTAAGGGATATATCAAGGAAGACTATGATGCAGACTTTACGATTGTGGACATGAATAAAATTATAGAAATCAAAAATGAAAAAATTGAGAGTAAGTGCGGATGGTCACCTTTCGATGGGCACAAGTTTAAGGGAACTCCAGTTTATACAATCATAAATGGAGAGATTAAAATGAAAGATGGAGAAATCCTTGGCGAAGCATCAGGTAAGCCCTTGAAGTTTGATAATTAGCCTAATTTATTTGGTAATAATTTTATTTTCTATTAAACTTTGGGTAATCTCATCGAGAATAGCTGGATCATCGATTGTTGCTGGCATTTTGTAATCTTCCTTATCAGCAATTTTACGTATAGTTCCTCTTAATATTTTTCCTGATCTTGTTTTAGGTAATCTTTTTATAACTACAACAACTTTAAATGCAGCAACTGGTCCAATTTTATCCCTGACCATTTGAATACATTCTTTTGAAATAGTTTTGTTGTCTTTTTCTACTCCAGATTTTAAAACAACTAAACCAATAGGTAACTGTCCTTTTAACTTATCCGCAATTCCAAGAACAGCACACTCAGCAACTGATTGATGTTCAGATAATACTTCTTCAATTGCACCCGTTGATAATCTATGACCAGCAACATTAATAATGTCATCAGTCCGTGACATAATCCATATGTATCCATCCTCATCTATATGACCTGCATCATAAGTTTGATAGTAACCCTTATAATTAGTCATATAATTTTCTTCATATCTTTTATCAGCATTCCAAAGTGTAGGAAAAGTACCTGGTGGCAAAGGTAATTTAACAACTATATCGCCCATCTCATTTGTTTCTGCGATAGAATGATCTGGTTTAATTATTTTTACATCATAACCCGGAACTGCTTTACATGCCGAACCATACTTAGTTTTTTGCATTTCTATTCCAGTACAATTTGAACTTATTGCCCAACTAGTTTCTGTTTGCCACCAATGATCTATAACGGGAACGTTTAAAAGATTTTCAGCCCATTTAATTGTATCAGGATCAGCTCTTTCTCCTGCTAAAAACAAAGACTCAAAAGAACTCAAATCATATTTTGAGAAAAACTTTCCATTAGGGTCTTCTTTTTTAATCGCTCTAAATGCTGTTGGAGCAGTAAACAAAGATTTAATTTTATACTCTGAAATTATCCTCCAAAATACTCCTGCATCAGGTGTACCAACAGGCTTTCCTTCAAATAAAACTGTGGTACATCCTTTGAATAACGGAGCATAAATAATATATGAGTGTCCCACAATCCAACCTATATCACTGGCTGACCACCAAACATCACCCTCATTGATATTGTAAATGTTTTTCATTGTCCATTTGAGAGCAACAATATGACCTCCCACATCTCTAACTATTCCTTTTGGTATACCTGTTGTTCCGGATGTGTATAAAATGTAGGCAAATTCATTTGACCCAATCTCAACACAATCTTTATGTTTTGCATTACTAAGAGCTTCTTGCCAACTTATTTCAAGTGGAGAGTTAAGTTTTACTTCGTGATCTTTTCTTTGAAACAAAATTACTTTTTCAACTTTATGCTTGGCAAGCCTTAATGCTACATCAACTAAAGGTCTATATTCAACAGTTCTTCCAGGTTCAAACCCACAAGAGGCAGTGATTAGAATTTTTGCTTCACTATCATCAATTCTACTTGCTAGTTCATTTGAAGCAAATCCACCGAAGACAACTGAGTGTATTGCACCAATTCTTCCACAAGCAAGCATTGCTATTACCGCCTCAGGTATCATCGGCATATATATAATTACTCTGTCACCTTTTTTAATGCCTTGATTATCTAGCGCTCCAGCAAATTTTGATATTTTTTCTTTTAATTCACTATATGTAAATTTTGCTTTACTGTTAGTTACAGGGCTATCATAGATTAAAGCAGTCTTATCACCGTTGCCATTATCAATATGAACATCAATTGCATTGTAACAGGTGTTTGTAACGCCATCTTCAAACCATTTATAAAATGGAGGGTTAGATTTATTTAAAATCCTATTAGGTTTTTTAAACCAAAAGACATCATCAGATACATTTTTCCAAAATTCCTCCGGAT
Source organism: uncultured Pelagibacteraceae bacterium (assembly GCA_902579465.1). Taxonomy (GTDB): domain Bacteria; phylum Pseudomonadota; class Alphaproteobacteria; order Pelagibacterales; family Pelagibacteraceae; genus Pelagibacter. The sequence continues at coordinate 48,246 of CACHGV010000007.1, read as the reverse complement.
TTTGAATAGATTCTTGATAAATTTTGTCAAAACTATTTTTCATAGTGATTTGTTATTTGACTCACTTTTTTAATGATTTTATATAATAGGTTGTATTTAATTTCATAAAGTTAATAAAATCAATACTTATTGCTTCAAAATAACTCTTCAACAAACTTATTTTATTTGTTATTTAACCCCTAACTTTAGATCATTCATTAGATTGGTCTGTAGTTTAAATTTAAACTAAAAAAAAACTAACTATGAGGGAGTTTTTTATGAAGACAATGAAAATGTTAGCATTAGCGGCAGTGCTTTTCGGAGCAACTACGGCAGCTAACGCAGCAACTGCCTTTTTAGCCACAGACGATTTTGTAGGTATTTCGTTTTGGTTAATATCAATGGGTATGTTAGCAGCTACAGCGTTTTTCTTTATGGAACAGGCTAACGTCAGTTCACAATGGAGAAAATCAGTAAACGTAGCTGGATTAGTAACAGGTATAGCATTTATTCACTACATGTATATGAGAGCAGTATGGATCGAAACAGGTGATACTCCAACTGTTTACAGATACATTGATTGGTTAATTACTGTGCCACTGCAGCTAGTAGAATTTTACTTAATTCTTTCAGCAGTACGAAAAGTTGACACGAACATATTCTGGAGAATCTTAATTGGTTCACTAGTTATGTTAATAGGTGGATATCTTGGAGAAGCTGGATTCATCAACGCTACACTAGGTTTCATAATCGGTATGGCTGGATGGATTTACATTCTTTATGAAATCTTTTCAGGAGAGGCAGGAAAAGTTGCTGCTAAATCTGGAAATAAATCTTTAGTAACTGCATTTGGAGCTTTAAGAATGATTGTTACTGTAGGTTGGGCTATTTACCCATTAGGTTACATTTTTGGTTACCTAACAGGTGGAATAGATGGTAACGCGTTAAACGTTATCTATAACTTAGCAGACTTTGTTAATAAAATCGCATTTGGTTTAATTATCTGGTCTTGTGCAGTATCTAACTCTACAAGAAGAGCGTAGTAACAATTAGTTACGATATATAAAATAGGGCGGGTTTGATTACTTGCCCTATTTTTTTTTGTGCTTATATAAAAGCAATGGCCAAAATCAAATATATTGAACATACTGGAAAAGAGCATGTGGCTGAGGTCCAAAATGGGCTTACTGTCATGGAAGGCGCTGTTCAAAATGATATACCTGGTATTGATGCAGATTGTGGAGGAAGCATGTCTTGCGCCACGTGTCATGTTTATGTCAAAGAAGATTGGTACGATAAGTTACCAAAAAAAGAAATGGGAGAAGACGATATGTTAGACCAAGCTTATGAACCTACTTCAAAAAGCAGATTAAGTTGTCAAATTATGGTTTCAGATGATTTAGATGGACTAAGTGTTTATATACCGGAGAAACAAGTTTAATGATTAAAACTGATGTTGTTATTATCGGTGCAGGTCCAACAGGATTATTTTGTGCGCATCAACTTGGTATTATTGGATTGAAGTGTGAAATAGTTGATAACTTAGATAAAATTGGTGGTCAATGTATTGAACTCTACCCAGATAAACCAATTTATGATATTCCTGCAGTTCCAGAGTGTACTGGAGAAGAACTTACAAACAATTTAATAAAGCAAATTAAACCTTTTAAGTTTAATTTTCATTTAAATGATAGAGTTCAAGAGCTTACAAACATAGACGATAATTGGATTGTTAAAACAACTAGTGGAAAAAAATTCAAAACACCAAATGTTGTAATTGCTGGAGGTGTTGGATCATTTGAGCCAAGAAAGTTTCCAACAAAAAGTGCAGAAAAGTTTGATGGAACTTCAGTTTTGTATTCAATCAAAGACAAAACAATTTTTAAAGATAAATCTGTAGCTATATTTGGTGGTGGAGATAGTGCTCTTGATTGGGCGATAGAATTATCTAACAGTTCTAAAGTTTCACTAATTCATAGAAGAGATGAATTTAGAGGAGCCCCTGCAAGTGTTAAAAAAATAAAAGAGCTTAGTGAAAAAAGTATTATTAACCTATTTACAAAGTACTCAATTAAAGATGTTAAAGGAAATGGAACTTTAGAGGAAATTGAGATTAAAAGTGAAGAAGGTAAAAGCAAAACAATTAAAGCTGATTATGTCTTGGGTTTTTTTGGTTTAATAATGCAACTTGGTCCAATAGCTGATTGGGGTCTTAATTTAGATAAAAAAACAATTCCAGTAAATACAGAAAACTTTGAAACTAATAAGAAAGGCATATTTGCAATTGGAGACATCTGCACCTATCCAGGAAAACTTAAATTAATACTTTCAGGGTTTCATGAAGGCGCTTTAGCAGCGAGAGGCTGTTTTAAATACGCAAGACCAAACGAAAAATATAGATTTGAATTTACAACAGCATCAAACACCATCAAAGATAGATTGGGTGTAAAGTAGTGATAGAATTATTTACTGCTGATACACCAAATGGCTGGAAAATTAGTATAATGCTCGAGGAGATAAATTTTGATTATAAAATATCAAAAGTCAACCTAAGCGAAGGTGAACAACATAAACCAGAATTCAAAAAAATTAGTCCTTTTAATAAAATTCCTGTGATTACAGATCACGATAATAATAAATCTGTCTTCGAGTCAGGAGCAATTTTGATGTATTTGGGTGAAAAAAGTAACATGTTTTATCCTGAGGAGAATAGGTTAGAGATAAATCAATGGTTGATGGCTCAAATGGGTTTAATCGGCCCAATGATTGGACAGCATCATCAATTTCACTTTTATCATCAAGGCAAAAGTGAGTGGGGAGAAGAAAGGTATTTTAAGATTACACGAAAACTTTATGAAGATTTAGAAGCGAGGCTTTCTGCAAGTAATTATTTAGCAGGTAAGGAGTATTCAATTGCAGATATCGCAACGTGGTCTTGGATAGCAAGACATAAAAGACATGACATAGGATTAGAAAACTTTAAAGGTTTATCAAGGTGGTATGTTGATATAGCTAAACGTCCTGCGGTGATTAAAGGATTTAAAGTATTAAATAAAGATGCTGAAATAGATTACCCTTAAATATCAGCGTAAACTTTTTCTTCTTTTTCGTGTTTCTCTTGTGCTGCTATGCATAAAGTTGCAACAGGTCTTGCCATTAATCTTTTAAGACCAATTGGTTCTGCTGTTTCCTCACAGAAACCATAGGTTCCATCTTGAATTTTTTTTAAGGCACCATCAATTTTAGTAATTAATTTTATTTGTCTATTTATTGCTCTCATTTCTACATTTTTTTCAGTGTATGAGCTTGCTTGATCTACAATATCCGCTGATGCACTATTGTCATCCATTGAAGCATTAAATATTGCTTCATTATTTGTTCTCTTAAGATCTTTTTTCCACTCCATTAATTTTTGTTTGAAATACGCAAGATGTTTTGCACACATATATTTTTCAGTTTCTTTTGGGATATATTTTTTAGAGATCTTTACCATGTCTAAATTTATGAATTTGGAGAATATATTCATCATTTATTAAGTGTCAAGATTGGATTAATTGTATAAATTAATAAAAATGGCTATTTATAAAAAAAATATAAGCAATTTATTTTATATTTTTGTTTCAGCTCACTTATTAATCTGGACATTGGTTCCAAGTTTAACAAATAACAATTTACCACTCGATACTATAGAGGCCTTAGCATGGGGTAGTAATTTAGACTGGGGATTTAATAAGCATCCACCAATGAGTGCATTTTTACCTGAAATATTTTACCAAATCTTTGGACCTCAAGACTGGGCTTATTATTTGTTAAGTCAAATCTGTATCGGAGTCTCATTCCTTACAGTTTTTAAGTTAGCTGAAGATTTTTTTGATAACAAAATTTATTGTTTACTATCTGTCTTATTGTTGGAAGGAATATACTACTATAACTTCACAACACCTGAATTTAATGTAAATGTTTGTTTAATTCCTTTTTGGTCTCTTTCGGTTTATTATTTGTGGAGAGGAATTAAGAATAATAAAATATTAGATTGGTTACTACTCGGTCTATTTGCTGGATTTGGGTTTCTATCTAAATATTTATTTGTTTATTTAGGTTTAGCTATAGATGTACTTTTAATTTACATGATTTATACCAAAAGACTAAATTTAAAGTGTCTAGTTTCTTTTATCCCTTTTATAATAATTATATTACCACACATTATTTGGTTAACCGAGAATGATTATATAACTATTACTTATGGACTTCTAAGAACTGGTTCAGAAGAAGCTAGCATTTTAAACCACATAAAACATCCTACGATATTTTTAGGTAAGCAAATTGGATTATTATTACCATTTTTAATAATGGTTTTTGTTTTGATTAAAAAATTTAAAATAAATATTAATTTTAATAATGAAAGGCTTTTGTTTTTGGTATCAATTAATTTAATTCCAATTTTATTTATTTTTCTAACATCATTTACTATGGGCGTAAAAATAAGAACTATGTGGATGACGCCATTTTACGTAAGCTTTGGCTTGTTATTTGTTTATGTTTTGAAATCACAAATTAATTTTGAAAAAATGAAAGCTTTTGCCTCTGTCTTTATAGCATTATTCCTATTATCTCCAATTTTGTATTCTTATATTTCAATTACTCAAACTGATAAAAGAACTGATTTTGGTGGCAAAAAGTTAGCTCAACAGGCCAAACTTTTTTATGAAACTGAGGCTAAGGGTCTTGGAAAAATGGAATATATTAAGGGCAATGAATGGATTGCAGGAAATATATCTTACCATCTTCCAGAAAGACCAAAATGGATTTATAGTTCAACTGAAGTCCAATTGTGCAACAAAGATATGAAATGTTTAACATATAAATGAAATTTCAATTAAACCAAAAAAATAAGAGACTTTTATTCATTATCGGAATTGTTGTTTTAATTGAACTCTCAGGATATGGTTTTTTTGCTTCTCTATTTAGACTTATAGGTTCAGTAAGTTAATGAAAATAGTAATACTAATTCCAGTCTTTAATGACTTTAAATCTGCATCAAAATTAATTGAAGAAATCGATATTAATATTTCTGAGCTTAAAGCAACATTTTCAATAATAGTAGTGAATGATGCTTCAACAGAAGAAATAATTTTAGAAACCAAAAATTTAATTAATATTAAATCACTAAAATTAATAAATATGAGAAATAATAAAGGACATGCACGTTGTATTGCAACAGGGCTTAAACATATTTCAGAAAATGAAGATTTTGACTACGTAATTCCAATGGATGGTGACGGAGAAGACAGACCTGAGGAGATAAGAAACTTTGTAGACAAGATTAAAGATAATCCAAATAAAAGTATTGTTGGAGAAAGAATAAAAAGATCAGAAGGTTTAATTTTTAAAATCTGTTATTTTTTACACAAAATAATTACTTTTACATTTACAGGAAAATTTATAAAATTTGGAAATTTCACTTGTCTTACAAAGGAAACTGTTAAGAAATTAATTGAAGAGAAAGCAACTTGGAGTAGTTTTTCTGGATCACTAACAAAAATTGAAAATAATTTTATTAAATCTCAATCAATAAGAGGTACAAGATATTTTGGTCCCTCAAAGATGAGTTTTTTAAACTTAATAAAACATTCCCTAGCAATTATTGCAGTATTTAAATCTTCAGTGATCTTTAGATCAATAGCATTTTATGCAATATATTTAATAATAATTGCTGATTATATAAGTGTAATTACAGCAATACCTTTAGCTTTAATCATTATTTTTGGTCTAGTTATTTTAAAAATCTCAGGACGAGAAAATATGACAGAATTAAATAATTGTTTAACAAATATTTCAGATATTGACATTTTAAAATAGTATATTTTAAAATAATTTATGAAAAATTTTTATCGTAAAGTAGCATTTGGACTTGGACCAGACGATAAAACTCCCTCTGACCCATTAAAATGGGCAACAAATCAATTGAACGACATTCCTGAATTTTCTTGGAAGGGAAAAATTTTACCAGAAAAAGAACTTAGAAAATATTATAGAGATTATGTTTATGGAGATAGAAAAGTTTTAAGAAAAAAATTTAAAAATGATAAAGATGGCTATAAAAGAGAAAAAAATAAGTTAAGGCATGCAACTGGACAAAAATTTTGGTGGAACCTTGAACTTTGCATAAGGTATTCAGAAGCATTAAAAAGTGAAACGCCAGTTTTAGCAAAACTTTGGTACTTTTGGGGCAATCATTTCGCAATCAGTGAAAAAGATTTCTTAGCACAATATACAACTGGTGCTTACCAAAGAGAGGTAATTAGAGCTAACATGAATCAAAATTTCGAAAAAATGGCCCAAGAGGCAACTATTGGTTGGTCAATGATACATCACTTAGATAATGAGCAGAACATTGGACCAAAAAGTCAAGAAGCAAGATGGGCAAGAGAGAAAGGAAAGACAAAAGGTGTAAATGAAAATCATGCAAGGGAGCTTCTAGAACTTCACACTGTTTCCCCAGATTGTGGATATACACAAGAAGATGTAATTCAAATGGCATATATAATGAGTGGGTGGAGACCCAAGTGGGGAAAGAAAAGACTAGAGACAGGTGATGTTCATTTCAATCCTGATGCTCATGAGCCTGGTAATAAAATTGTTTTGGGAAAAAAATATAAAAGTGGAAGAAAAAGTTTATCAGTTGCAATTACAGATCTTGTTAGTCATCCTTCCTGCAGAAAATTTATTGCAATGAAACTCTGTAGATATTTAATCACAGACAACCCAACTGAAGAAATGATGGAACCAATCATAAAAGCTTGGGAAAAGTCAGATGGTTTTTTGCCAGAGGTTCATAAAGCTGCAATAGAAGTTGCTTTCAATTATTCTGATAAATATAATAAATTTCAGAATCCAGAGAACTGGCTATTACAAATGAGCAAAATGGCTGATGTTGATTTAATCCCATCTCCTTCATTTATGGATCTTTATAAACTTGGAAATAAACCGATAAGGGATCAAAGAGCTTTAGAATATTTAATGGATGAGCTTGGCCAACATCCGTATTTAGCTAAACAACCAAATGGATGGTCAGATATTTCTGAGGATTGGATGTCACCAGAATTACTAATTAGAAGGCTGGTTTATGCAAGAGAAGCTTATTATAAAAAGTCAGGCAAGTCGCAGACACCTGAATTTTATGAAGAAATGATTGAAAAAAATTATGATAATTCAGGTGAAATTTTAAAAATTATAGATCAGCATAGAGAGCTTGTTCATAAACATGTTATTTTATTCAATTTACCGGAGACACTTAAATCATGAAGATATCAAGAAGAAATTTTTTAAAAGGTTCAGCCACCACATTATTTTTAGCTGGTTTTAATTTTCCAGTTTTGGCAAATACGGATAAGAAAAAAAATCTTGTTGTTATAATGTTAAGAGGTGGAATGGATGGTTTATGCGCTGTTCCAATAATTGGAGATAAGAATTTTGAGAAAAAAAGAAAAGACTTAATTTTAGATGAAACAATAAAGTTAAACTCTGATTTCGCACTTCATCCCAAACTAATGAATTTTTATAATTTGTGGCAAAATAATCTGGGAGCAATAGTTCATGCAACAAATATTCCATATACTAAGAGATCCCATTTTGATGGACAAAACTTAATGGAGACAGGAGGCCATATACCTTATTCCATTAAAACTGGTTGGTTAGGAAGAGGAATGAAGTTAGCAGAATTAAAAGGTGATGGTCTTGCATTAGCATTACCAATGCCTTTACTTTTGAGGGGTATTCCAAGTAATGATAATTTTTATCCCTCAAAAAAAAGACTTCCAAGAACAGAACTTTTGCAACTTTTAAAATCAGTATATGCAGATAAATCCGAACATGACTTAGCAAATATGATGGAGATAATTGCTAACAGATCTATGATGAATAATGGAGGCACCTCTATGTCCAGAAAAAATTCATCTTTAGCCTTTAAAGCAGGTTTAGAACTAAAAAAAATAAATGGTCCAAGGGTTGCAGTATTTGAAGTTGATGGTTTTGATACACATGCTGCACAAGGCGGAGTGAATGGTTCACATTCAGATAGCTTGATTGAAATGGACTCAATTTTTAAAAGTTTAGAGAAAGGTCTCGGATCAGAGATAGAAAATACATTAGTTTTAACCTTAACGGAATTTGGAAGAACTATTAAACAAAATGGAGGACGAGGTACGGAACATGGCTATGGTTCAGCAATATTTATGGCAGGTGGTTTATTAAAGAAATCTCAAGTCTATACAGACTGGCCAGGACTTAAGAGAAAAGAATTATTTGAGGGAAGAGATTTAAATTCCACAATTGATGCTAGATCTGTATACGCTTCAGCCATGTCCACTGTTTTTGATATAGATTTTAAAAGAATACAAAAAGAAGTTTTTTGGGGTGATGAGTTAATTAATTTATCTGATAAACTTTTTAAATCTTAATTAGTACTAATTGTAGGTAATAAGTAAAAATCAGCCGTATCTATTTTAGAAGAATGCTCTCTTCTCATGTTCCATCTCTTTTGAACACCAGCACTAGCAAGACTTAACGTGGATCTTCCATACCGATAGTTCGTATTATCAATAGACTTCATTAAACCCTTTATTTTCTCATCTTTTTCAGAAGAAAATAGGTTCTTACTACCATCTTCATTAGATAAACCAGTAAGCATCACACCTGCTTTTTGATAACGGTAACCATTTTTAAAGATAGAGTCTAAAGCAACTAAAGCAGTTTTAACTATTTCAATACTATTGTTCGTAGAAATTGCAAAATCTATCGTTTTTGAGTTTGAATAATATCCAAATCTACTTTGAAAAGGACTTGTTCTAACAAAAACTGTAATTGATTTTGCAATTAAAGACTCAGATCTTATTTTTTCAGACGCATTCAAACAATAATTTGCAACTGCTTCTTTTAATTCTTGATATTTTTCAATTCTTTGGCCAAAAGAACGAGATACAACACAGCTTTTTCTTTTTGTTTGTGTTGTTTCTAAATCGATACAAGGAATTCCTCTTAGTTCCATTGCAGTTCTTGAGCCTAAAACATTGGAGTTTTTCTTTATCCATGTATTAGATTTATTTTTAAGTTGCTTCGCGTTATAAATTCCATTTTTATGATAAAATTTTGTTAACTGTCTTCCAACACCCCATACATCGTTAATTTCAACTTTTTCTAATATTGGATCAATATTTTCAATTCCTATCAAACTTGTTAAACCTGATTTTTTTTTCTTTGCAATATGATTTGCAACCTTACTTAAAGTTTTTGTTTTAGCGATACCAATACTAGTTGGAATACCTGTCCACTTTAAAACTGTTTCTCTAATTTCTCTTCCAACGCTTTCGACTTCATTATCTGAAAAATTTGATAAATCTAGAAACGCTTCATCGATAGAATATACTTCGATAGCAGAGTTAAATCTTTTTAATGTTCTCATCACTCTTCTGGATAAATCTCCATATAAAGAATAATTAGATGAAAAAACTTCAACTTTATTTTTAACAATAATATCTTTTGCTTTAAAGTAAGGCTCTCCCATTTTTATACCTAAAGCTTTTGCTTCAGTTGATCTTGAAATTATACAACCATCATTGTTAGATAAAACTACAACAGGTTTTTTTCTTATTTTAGGATTGAATAATCTTTCACAAGAAACATAAAAAGAGTTACAATCAATAAGTGCTATTTTTTTAGTATACTGAATGGATGACATAAGTTACAACTCCCCAAATAAATATATCTTCATCTTCATTAATTAAAATTCGATCTGTAAATTCTTTAGAACCTGATGTTAAAAATTTTTTATCTCTTTCTTGAACTAAACTTTTGACAACTAGTTCATCATGAACATTTGCAATAACTGTTGAGAAGTTTTTTGGCGTTAAACTTTTATCAACAACTAATAGATCACCATCATTAATTCCAACATCCACCATTGATTTTCCTTGAACTCTTATGATGAAGGTTGCTGGAACATTTTTGATTAAATGAACATTTAAATCGATATCTTCCTCAATATAGTCAGTAGCAGGGGACGGAAAACCCGCGCCAGCTTTATGTAAATAGTAAGGTATAGTTAGCTTCATAAATGTTCTTATTTTGTTCTAATTAATATCCAAGTTATTCAATAGTGTCAATCAGGTTGTATTTTGAGTCTGTAACTGAATCAAAAGTGAATCAAAACGTGAACATCAAAACTATATTTAGTATACTTGTGGATAACTTTAACCATAAATAGTTCAAATATAAAAAATGAAAAAAAACGAAAGCTTAACAGGAAGATGTATTTGTGGTCAGGTTAAATATAGAATTACTGAGAAACCTCTATTCACGCAAGCTTGTCATTGTAAAGATTGCAAAATTATAACCGGGTCTTCTTACGTAATTAATACAAGCGTCTTAGACAATACTTTAATTATAGAAGGAGAAGTTGCATCAACCGAACTTAAAGCAGGAAGCGGCGCTACTTCTAAAGCATATTTTTGTACCAAATGTGGAACTTATATTTATACTGATTATGCTTCAGCTGTTGGTAGATTAACAGTAAGAACTAAAACTTTAGATAACTCAGAAAGTTTCCCACCACAAGTACATATTTTTACAAAAGATAAAGATCCATGGCTAAATCTTACAGAGGATGTAATTTGTTTTGAAAAGATGTATGATCCAAAGAAAATATGGCCAGAGGAAAGCTTAAAAAGATACGGAGAATATTTAAAAGTTATTAATAAATAATTTTATTAGGAGATTAAAGTATGAAAAAACTATCCTGTCATTGTGGTGCAATAGAAGCCGAGGTTAAGATGCCCTTGGGTGGTATTGAAAAAATTATGCGCTGCAATTGTTCAATCTGTAAAAAAAAAAGGTTACATTATAGGAGTGCTTGGACCTGATGATTTTAAACTTAAAAAAGGAGAGGATAAGTTATCACTTTATCAGTTTTACACCAATACAGCTAAGCATTATTTTTGCTCTATCTGTGGAATTCATACTCATAACAGACCTAGAAGTAATCCAAAAATATATGGTGTGAATATTGCTTGTATAGAAGGTGTAGAGCCATTCGAAATTGAAGATGTACCAGTGAATGATGGTAAAAACCATCCATTAGATCAAAAATAATAAATTTTTATGCAATCAATTGATGAATGTTATAGAAAACTTAGTAAAGATTGTTTTAAATTTATAAGATCTCAAGAAACATCTAAAGAAAAATTTAAAAATAAAGAAAAGATGATTAAATCTTTTCTAATTCCAATTAGTTTCTGGATTTCAAATAGAGCAAAAAAATCTAAACCCTATTTAATAGGCTTAGCAGGAGGTCAGGGAACTGGCAAAACAACGATTAGCTCTATTTTAAAAATTATTCTAACAAAATATTTTAAGCTAAATGTTTTTAAAATATCGATTGATGATTTATACAAAACCCGAAAAGATAGAATAAAACTGTCTAAAAAAATTCATCCCTTATTAATGACCAGAGGTGTTCCAGGTACTCACGACATAAATTTTATATTTGATCTTCTAAAAAAAATAAAGGGAAAGCAATTCAATCAACAGAGACTTCCTAAATTTAATAAGGCAATAGATGATAGATTAAAAAGAAAGTCTTGGTATATAGTTAAAAAGGTACCAGATGTTATAATCTTTGAAGGATGGTGTGTAGGGGCTAGAGCAGAAAAAAATATGACCTTAAAAAAATCGATTAATTCTCTTGAAAGAACAGCAGATAAAAATTTAAGATGGAGAAAATATGTAAATGGTCAACTACAAACAAAATATAAAAAATTATTTTCTAAATTAGACTGTTTGATATTTTTAAAAGCAGGTAATTTCAAATTATTACAAAGTTGGAGGCTTAAACAGGAGGCGTTACTTAAATTAAACACAAAAAACAAAGTAAATACAAAGGTTATGAGCAAAAACGAGGTATTAACATTTATGCAGACCTACCAACGAGTTACACAAAATATGTTCAAATTTGCTCCAAAATATTCGTCAATAGTATTAAATTTAAATAGAAATCATCAAATTAAATCCATAAAATATAATAAATGAAAAATTTTTTTCTTATCACCTCGTTTTTGTTGCTTTCTGCAACATCTGTAGCAGCAGCAACTTTAAGTGATGCGTTAAAAACTACTTTTCAAAATAATCTAGAACTTCAAGCTGAGAGAAAAAACTTAGAAGTTCAAAAAGAAGTCCTAAATATTTCAAAAAGTGATTTTTTTCCAACTTTAACTCTTTCAGGTACTAAAAGTTTCGAAGATACAAATAAACTTACAAATCAAGATGGTACTGATGCTTCAATAACTAATACAAATCCAATGACATCTTCTATAAAGTTAGAACAAACACTTTTGGATGGTAGTGAACGTGGCACAAAATATGAAAAAAGTAAGTTAGGATTAAATTTATCTGAAGCACAACTTATTAAAAAAGAACAAGATGTTTTTATGAAAGCAATTGAGGCTTATACAGGTTTAATTCTTGCTTATGAAAAACTAAATATTAATGAAGAAAATGTTAACCTTCTTCAAAGACAATTCGAGATAGATAATGCAAGACTATCTAGAGCTCAAATAACTGCAACTGACCTAGCGCAGTCACAATCTTCTTTATCAGGAGCACAAGCGGGTTATATTGGTGCGCAAAATAGTATTATCACGAGTAAATTAGCTTATGAAAATATAATTGGACCAATCAACAGCAATGAAAAATTAAAAAAAATTTATAACTCTGAAGTTCCACTACCCTCAAGTTTAGTTGATGCAAAAAAGATATCTGAACAAAAAAGCCCTGATCTTATAATTGCTGAAATAGAATATGGTCAGTCTGAATTGGATGTTAAAATTGCAAGATCAGATTTATCTCCGACAGCAAAACTTTCACTTGAAAGATCATATACTGACGATCTAAGCGCAACTTATGATGAAAGGGAAAAAGATATACTACAAGCAACAGTAAGTTGGCCATTTCAATTTGGAGGAAAGAATAAATCTAATATAAATAAAAATCTTCAAGTAAAAGGAATGAAAAAATTATTACTTGAGAATGCTTTTAGAAATAATACGCAAGGAGTTACCGCAGCTTGGTCTACTTTAGAGTCTTCAAAAAGTCTTTTAAGGGCTGTGCAATCGCAAGTTAAGGCTGCAGAAATTGCAAATGAGGGAATTACCTTTGAATATGAAAGTGGATTGAATAGATCTACATTTGACGTTCTTCAATCAAGATCAAATCTAATAAATGCTAAAATAAATCTTGCTGAAGCTGAAAGAAATTACTTATTAGCGCAATATAGACTGTTGAAGTCCGCAGGTTTATTAAATAGCGAATACCTAAAACTCAGATAAATAAGGACTTCTAGACCTAATTTTAAAAAAATATTGCCAATGAGAACAAAATGTGTACATTTATTTTCATGATTCGAATGTTAATAAATGAAAAAAACGAGGCAAAAAATGACTAAAAATAACCTAAAAGTGGTGAAAACCGCAAAAGATAAAGAATTGGAAGATAAAGAAAAAAATAAAGCACTAGATGCTGCAATCAGCCAGATAACAGATAGTTTTGGAAAAGGCTCTGTCATGAAGCTTGGAGAACAAAAAGCAATGGATATAGAGTCCGTTTCTACTGGATCTTTAAGTTTGGATTTAGCACTTGGAATAGGCGGATTGCCAAAAGGTAGAATTGTTGAAATTTATGGACCAGAGTCATCTGGTAAAACCACATTAGCTTTACAAGTTGTTGCTGAAGCACAAAAAGCAGGTGGAATTTGTGGATTTGTAGATGCAGAACATGCATTGGACCCAGTCTACGCTAAGAAATTAGGTGTTAATACTGAAGAATTACTTATTTCGCAGCCAGATACTGGTGAACAAGCATTGGAAATAACAGATACTTTAATTAAGTCTGGATCAATGTCAGTTTTAGTAGTCGACTCAGTTGCTGCATTAACTCCAAGAGCAGAAATTGAAGGAGACATGGGGGATCACCATGTTGGTCTTCAAGCAAGACTAATGTCTCAAGCTCTAAGAAAATTAACAGGATCAATTTCCAGAACTAATACAATGGTTATATTTATTAACCAAATTAGAATGAAAATTGGTGTAATGTTTGGAAGTCCAGAAACAACTTCTGGAGGAAATTCTTTGAAATTTTATTCTTCAGTAAGAATGGATATTAGAAGAATTGGAGCAATAAAAGATAAAGAACAGATTGTTGGAAATACAACAAGAGTAAAAGTTGTTAAAAACAAAGTTGCACCACCATTTAAAGTTGTTGAGTTTGACTTAATGTATGGAAAAGGAATTAGTAAAGTAGGGGAACTAATTGACCTTGGTGCCAAAGCTGAGATTGTTGAAAAATCTGGAGCTTGGTATGCTTATAAAGGTGAAAAAATTGGTCAAGGTAGAGAGAACGCTAAACTTTACCTTGAACAAAATCCAAAAGCTGCAGCTGAAATTGAAATGGCAATTAGAGAAAAAGCTGGTGTTATTTCAAAGAAGATTGAAGGCAACCCATTAAGTGAAGAAAAGCTTGAAGCGCAGAAAAAAGAAGAAGAAGTTCCTACTAAAAAGAATTAGCAGATAACTTTTAGTTATTAAAAAAGGCGCTCTATAGGGCGCCTTTTTTCCCTTAAGAAGTGTAGACATCATATAAAAATGCTGTATTTTGGTTAAATATGGCTAAAACATTAAATGAAATAAGGTCAGCTTTCCTAGATTATTTTGAAAAAAATGATCATAAAATAGTTGAGTCTAGCAATTTAGTTCCGAATAATGACCCAACATTGATGTTTGCCAATTCTGGAATGGTCCAATTTAAAAATGTGTTTACTGGACTTGAAAAGAGAGATTATCAAAGAGCTACAACATCCCAAAAATGTGTAAGAGCAGGTGGTAAGCATAACGATCTTGAAAATGTTGGTTATACACCAAGACACCATACATTTTTTGAAATGCTGGGAAACTTTTCCTTTGGCGATTATTTCAAAGAAAGAGCTATTGAACTTGCATGGAATTTAATAACAAAGGAATTTGGTTTAGATAAGAACAGGCTTTATGTAACTGTCTATCATGACGATGATGAAGCCTTTAATTACTGGAAAAAAATTGCTGGGTTAAATGAAGATAAAATCATTAGGATAGCAACATCTGATAATTTTTGGTCCATGGGCGAAACAGGACCTTGCGGTCCTTGTTCAGAAATATTTTATGATCATGGAGACCATCTTGATGGTGGATTGCCTGGAACAAAAAATGAGGATGGGGATAGGTTTATAGAAATTTGGAATTTAGTTTTTATGCAGTATGAACAAATTTCAAAAGATAAAAGAATTAATCTGCCGAAACCATCAGTTGATACTGGAATGGGATTAGAAAGAATTGCTGCATTACTTCAAGGAACCCATGATAACTACGAAACAGATCATTTTAAAAAAATAATAAATGCTGCTGCGGAAATTTTAAAAATTAAACCGAATATTGAGAATTTAGCAAGTTTTAGAGTAATAGCAGATCACTTGAGAGCTAGTTCATTTTTAATTGCTGAAGGAGTTTTACCATCAAACGAAGGCAGAGGTTATGTCTTAAGAAGAATAATGAGAAGAGGAATGAGGCATTCTCATTTGCTTGGTTCTAAAGAGCCTATTTTTTATAATATTTTTAAAACTCTAAAAGATGAGATGAAAGGCAATTATTCAGAAATAGAAAGAGCTGAATCTTTAATAAAAGAAACATTAAGAATGGAAGAAGAAAAATTTTTAATTCTTTTAGACAGAGGTATTAAAATATTAAATGAGGAAATATCTAAAATAGACAAGATATTACCTGGAGAAGTAGCTTTTAAACTTTATGATACCTACGGTTTTCCATTGGATCTTACGCAAGATATTTTGAAAAATAAATCTTTAACAATTGATATTGATAAATTTGAAAGTTTAATGAAAGAAAGTAAAGAACTTGCAAAGAAAAACTGGAAAGGCTCAGGTGATAGTGCAGTAGATGATATTTGGTTTTCAATAAAAGATAAATTAGGTCCCTCAGAATTTCTGGGATATGAGACAGACCAAGCTGAAGGTATTATTTTATCCTTATTAAAAGATAATAAAGAAGTAAATGAATTAAATGAAAATGATGAAGGAATGATTATTTTAAACCAAACTCCTTTTTATGGTGAGTCAGGTGGACAAGTAGGAGACACCGGTGAAATAATATCTGGAGACTTTAAGTTTAAGATCACAGATGTCCAAAAAAAATTAGGCGATTTATTTGTACATTACGGCAAAGTTAAATCAGGAAGTATAAAAATCAAAGACAATGTTGAGATGAAAATCGATATTGATAGACGTAATAATATTAGAGCATATCATTCAGCAACCCATCTTTTACATGAGTCTTTAAGAAGAGTATTGGGAACTCATGTAACACAAAAAGGTTCATTAGTTGCACCTGACAGACTAAGATTTGATTTTAGTCATATGAAGCCTATTTCAGATCAGGAAATTGAAAAAATAGAAAGTCATGTAAATTCTATGGTTCAAAAAAAATCAGAAGTTAAAACAAGGATCATGACACCTAAAGAAGCAGTTGAAAATGGAGCACTTGCACTCTTTGGAGAAAAATATGGGGAAGAGGTAAGAGTATTATCCATGGGAGATGAGAAAGAAAAGTATTTTTCTACAGAATTATGTGGTGGTACACACGTAAGAAATACAGGTGATATTGGAAAATTCAAAATTATTAGCCAATCTTCAATTGCAGCTGGTGTTAGAAGAGTAGAAGCTCTTAGAGAAAATCAACTAAATAATTTTTTACAAAATAAAGAGAAATTATCTGACTTATCAGCACAAAAAGATGAAGAAATGATTAATGATTTATCAAAACAGATAATTAAATTAGGAGGTAAACCAAATCTTGAAAATGAAGATAATAAAATTTTAATTAAAGAATTATCAAAACAACTAGAGCAATTAAAATTTAGCTCAATTTTGGAAAATAATTCAAAAAATATAATTCAAGATTCTAAGATAAATAATGTAAGCGTGAGATTTCAAAAAGTTGAAGATCTTCCACCTAAAGAACTTAGAAAACTAGTTGATGCTGGAAAAAAAGAGCTAAAAACAGGAATTGTGATAGTTTTTGCTAGTTTAGATGACAAAGTAGGTCTTGCAGTTGGGATAACAGATGAGCTTATTAATAAGTATGATGCAGTCACATTTGCTAAAACAGGATCTGAAATAATTGGAGGAAAAGGTGGTGGTGGTAGAAAAGATTTTGCACAAGCTGGAGGTCAATTTAAAGATAAAATTGATGAGGCTTTTGAAAAAATTAAGACTTTAATTTAGCTTTTGTCTCAACTTACCATCTAAAGTATCTAAAAATTGATTAGTTGTTAGATATTTTGTCGAAGGTCCTATCAATATAGCCAAATCCTTAGTCATTGAACCTTCTTCAACACAATCAACACATACTTTTTCAAGTGTTTCTGCAAACTTTATTAATTCCTCATTTCCATCTAATTTTCCTCTATGTGCCAAGCCTCTTGTCCATGCAAAAATAGATGCAATTGGATTTGTTGATGTTTCTTTACCTTGTTGATGCATTCTAAAGTGTCTAGTTACTGTTCCATGTGCAGCTTCAGCTTCCATCGTTTTACCATCTGGAGCAAGTAAAACACTTGTCATTAAACCTAATGATCCATATCCTTGAGCTACAGTATCTGATTGAACATCTCCATCGTAATTCTTACATGCCCAGATATATTTACCATGCCATTTCATTGCACATGCTACCATGTCATCAATTAATCTATGTTCATAGGTAATTTTATTTTGCTCAAATTTGTCTTTAAATTCTTTTTCGAAAACTTCTTGAAAAATATCTTTGAATCTTCCATCGTATCTTTTTAAAATTGTATTTTTGGTAGAAAGATAAACTGGCCATTTTTTAATTAATCCATAATTAAAGCAAGACCTTGCAAAGTCTTCTATTGATTTATCCAAATTATACATTGATAAAGCAATTCCAGGCCCAGGAAAATTAAATACTTCATATTTTCTCTCGTCAGATCCATCTTCGGCAGTCCATTTAATTTCTAATTTACCTTTACCAGGAACAGTAAAATCAGTTGCTCTATATTGATCCCCAAAGGCATGTCTACCTATGATTAAAGGATCAGTCCAAGAAGGAACAAGTTTTGGAATATTTTTACAAATTATTGGTTCTCTAAAAACAGTACCTCCAATAATATTTCTAATAGTGCCATTTGGAGATCTCCACATTTTTTTTAAATTAAATTCTCTTACTCTGGCCTCATCAGGAGTAATAGTTGCACATTTAATTCCAACACCATTCTTTTTAATTGCATTAGCACATTCAATGGTGATTTTATCTTCAGTTTTATCTCTACTCACCATCCCCAAATCGTAATACTCAATTTTTAAATCTAAGTAAGTTAAAATAAGCTTATTTTTTATGAAGTCCCATATAACTCTGGTCATTTCATCACCATCAAGTTCGACAATGGGGTTTTTAACCTTTATTTTACTCATTTTTTCGATATATCTTAATAGTTGAATTTATTCTTTTTGTATACATATTAATCCAAATTTATCAAATATAGGATTGTTATGAGTAAAATATTTCCAAAAATTCACAATGAAGGGTACAAATTTATTATTATTTTTGCAATCGCAACTATAATTCTTTACTTCATTAATGGTTTTCTTGGTTTTATAGGATTAGCATTAACTATTTGGTGTTACTATTTTTTTAGAGATCCTGAAAGAATATCCATTGGAGATGATAATTTTCTTACAAGTCCTGCCGATGGAGTTGTATTACAAGTAATGAATACTAATGGTCCAAAAGAACTAGGTTTAGAAAATAAACAAATGAAAAAGATAAGTATTTTCATGGATGTATTCGATTGTCATGTAAATAGATCGCCCTGCTCAGGAGCGATATCAGAAATACTTTATAAACCAGGGAAGTTTTTTAATGCTTCATTAGATAAGGCAAGTGAAGATAATGAAAGAAATTATTTTAAAATAAAAAATTCTGATGGAGAAGAAATAGTTGTTGTTCAAATAGCAGGACTTGTTGCTAGAAGAATTGTGACAGAAGTTTCTAAAGATGAACTTTTAGAACAAGGTTCGAGGATAGGAATGATTAGATTTGGAAGTAGAGCTGATATGTATTTTGAGAATTATACACCTTTAGTTAAAGTAGATCAAAAAACAATTGCTGGTGAAACTTTAATCGCAAAAAAATAGTTCCGTGGAGTTACAAAATAAAAATATAAAATTAGTTTCAAATAAAAAGACGCGTGTTATTCTTCCAAATATTTTAACACTCATTGGTGTTTGCATAGGTTTAACTTCAATTAAGTTCGCGTTTGATGGTAAATTTGAACTATCGATTATTGCTGTAATAGTTGCTGCAATTATTGATGGATTAGATGGTAGAATTGCTAGATTGATTAAAGGAACCTCTAAAGTTGGCAAAGAATTAGATTCACTTACAGATGTAATAAGTTTTGGTGTTGCTCCAGCATTTATAATGTATTTTTGGGCTTTGTCCGAAACAGGGAGAATAGGCTGGTTAATTTCTTTAATTTACGTTGTTTGTGTAGCTCTTAGATTAGCAAGATTTAATGTTTCTTCAAATGAGGAAAGTTCTTGGAAAGATAATTTTTTTGAAGGTATCCCCTCACCAGCAGGTGGAGTTTTGGTTTTGATGCCTTTAATATTAAGCATAAGTGAATTTCAGTTTTTAAACTTAAATTATCAAATTGTTGTACCAATTATGTTTATAACAGTTTCAATATTATTAATAAGCAAAATACCTACTTATTCTTTTAAAAGGATAGCAGTTCCAAGAAGTGCATCAATATTTTTACTGTTTGGAATAATTTTATATTTTGGTTTAATTCTTGTTTACACATTTAATGCAATAATTATTTCAGGAGTGATTTATTTATTAATGGTCCCTATAAGCTCAATGCATTATCTTATGATTAAAAAAAATGAGAAAAATATCACAGAGCATACTGATCATCATGAAGATGTACTATAAATGAATGCAAAAACAATAATTTCACTAGCAGACTCAAATTATTTCAATCTTTTAAACGAATTAGTAGACTCGATTAATAGATTTGAACAAAGTAATGAAATAGATATTTGCATAATGGATGCTGGATTAACAGCTGATCAAATTAAGATTTTACAAAAAAAAGTATTTCAAATTAAAAAAGCAGAGTGGGACATAGAAGTACCAAATTCAAAGGTTAAAGGAAGAGAATGGTTGAAGAGTCAAGTTTCAAGAGCTTTTATACCAAATTATTTTCCAGGTTATAAAAAATATTTATGGATAGACGCAGATGCTTGGGTAAATTCTTGGAACTCGATAGATCTATACTTTAAGGGATGTGAAAATAAAAAATTAGCTATAGCAACCTCGGCTGATAGGTCATATGGAAGAGTTCTGAGAGCAGAATGGATATTTGGAAGTTTGGCTAGAATAAAATCACAGAATTACAAACATGCTAAATCATCAGGATTTTCTGAAAAAGTTGCAAGAGATGTGGCTCTTGAACCTCACTTAAATATAGGATTATTTTCTTTAGAAGAAAATGCTCCACATTGGGCAGTATGGCAAAAAAATTTAAGAAAAGCATTATCTTCAGGTAAAATATGGGGCTCCGAGCAGATAGCAATGAACATTACAATTTACTCTGATAACTTAGATGTAGAAATATTACCTGCGTATTGTAATTGGACACATATAGATTCAATGAAATTTGATAAAAAGAATGGCACCCTCGTTGAACCATATTTGCCGAATCATGAAATTGGAATTGTCCATCTCGCAGGAAAAAATAATGACAATATAAGAAACAATAAAAATCATATTTCCAAGATTGAAACATTGGATGGTGATATAATTGAAAAATCCTTAAGATTTGAGAATTAGTTGAAAAAGAACAAGTTTTCTAAGAATTGGATAATTAAGCAAAAAAGAGATATTTACGTTAAAAAATCAAAATTAGAGGGCTATAGATCAAGAGCAGTATATAAATTAGAAGAAATAAATAATAAATTTAAGCTAATTAAAAATAATACCCTAGTCATAGATCTTGGTGCAGCTCCAGGTAGCTGGTCCCAGTTCATTTCAAGAAATTTCAATAACTCAAAAATAATTTCGATTGACTTGAAAGATATTGAACCAATTAAGAATTTATTTCATATAAAAGGAGATTTCACTGATGAAAAACATAAAAAAAATATTAAAAATTATTTTGGAAAAAAAGTTGATCTTATAATCTCAGACATGGCTGTTAATACTACAGGCAATAAAAGTGTAGACTCACTAGTTACAGGTGAATTATGTATAGATGCAATGAATTTTGCGGTTGAATTACTAAACAAAAAAGGAAGTTTTATCTCAAAACTTTTTATGGGAGCATCTTTTAACGAGATTGTCGCATTAGGTAAAAAATCATTCTTAGATGTTGATATCTTTAAGCCTCCTTCAAGCAGGAAAGACTCTAAGGAAAATTTTATAATTTGTAGAAATTTAAGATAGTTATCCTTTTATTTTTTCACGAATCATTTATATAAGGACATGGAAACTATTAATGAAGCTTTAACATTTGATGATGTTACTTTAGCTCCAAATTACTCAGAAATTCTACCTAGTGAAGTAAATACTTCAGTTAATTTAACAGAGATTCTTAAGCTAGAAATACCCCTTTTATCCTCCGCAATGGATACTGTTACGGAATCATCCATGGGCATCGCTATGGCAAAAGCTGGAGGATTAGGAATAATTCATAGAAATCTAAATATACATGAACAAATTAAAGAAATTAGAAAAGTTAAGTCAAAAAAAATATTAGTAGGGGCGGCAGTTGGAGCAAGTGAAAAAGAATTAAAGAGAGCTGAAAAAATATTAAAAGAGAATTTAGATATAATTGTAATTGATACCGCACATGGTCATACCAAAAAAGTAGCATATATTATTAAAAAAATTAAGAAATTACGCCCTAAAAAAACTGCAATTTGTGCTGGAAATATAGCTACTGCAGAGGCTGCAAAATTTTTAGTAAGATTAGGAGTAGATATTATAAAAGTTGGGATAGGCCCAGGATCTATTTGCACAACAAGACTAGTAGCGGGAATAGGAGTTCCACAGTTAAGCGCAATATTAAATGTTAAAAAGGGAATCGGAAAGAATAAAACAAGATTAATTGCTGATGGGGGAATAAAATTTTCTGGTGATATCGCAAAAGCATTAGCAGCTGGGGCAGACGCAGTTATGATAGGGTCATTATTTGCTGGAACGGATGAAGCTCCCGGAAAAAAAATAAAGAAAAAGGGTAAACTTTACAAATATTTTAGAGGTATGGGATCAATAGGTGCAATGAACAAAGGTTCAGCAGATAGATATTTTCAATCAAAACAAAAGGATACATCAAAATACGTAGCAGAAGGTGTAGAAGGATACATTAAATACAAAGGTGGAGTTGATAAAATAATCTATAACCTAGTTGGAGGTTTGAAATCTTCAATGGGCTATTTGGGAGCTAAGAAAGTAATCGATTTAAGAAATAAGCCAAAGTTTGTAAAAATTACTAAAGCAGGTTTTTATGAAAGTATGGTACATAATATAGATATGGTAAAAAAATAACTATGAGATATTTGATTTTAATAATTACTTTATTTTTGTTTACTTTTATTGCTAAGGCAAATGAAAATAATTTTTTTAATGAGGCTAAAGATTTGTTTGAAAAAGAAAAATATGAGGACTCAAAATTTTTATTTCATAGAAATATAGTTTATAATCCAAAAGACTCAGAATCTTACCTGTATCTAGCTAAAATTTTTAAAATAGAAGAAGATATAAGACAAGAAGAAAAGAATATTAAAACTACCCTACTTTTAGACCCCAAAAATGAGGAGGCAATGCTCCTTTTAATTGATATAGAATTAGAAAGATCAAACTTTTCAAAAGCGGATGAATTAAGTAAAGATTTTAAGAAAATTTGTGTTGAGATGTGTGAAAAAATTGCTTCAATTGAAAGTCGTTTAAAAGATTTTGAAAGAAAAGATGCGTCTTGAGAATACTCTCAACAAAATACTTATTGTAGATTTCGGTTCTCAATTTACACAATTAATTGCTCGAAAAATTAGAGAATTAGGCATTTATTGCGAAATTGTAAGTCACAAAAAAATAGAAAAGTTCAAAAGTTTTGAAAACAATATTAAAGGTATTGTTTTATCTGGAGGACCTTTGAATGTTTATGAAAGTAAAAAAGTAAAATTTAATAATAAAATTCTAAAGCTTGGTATACCCGTACTAGGTATATGTTTTGGCCATCAAATCATCTCAAAAGCTATGGGTGGAAGTGTAAGTAGCTCTAAGCATAGAGAATTTGGACTAGCTGAAGTAAAAGAAATAAAAACAAGTAAATTAACAAAAAATTTTTTTTCTAAAGGAAAAATTAATGTATGGATGAGCCATGCAGACCAAGTAACAAAATTACCAAAAAACTTCAAAATAATTGCACAAAGTATCAATTCTAAGATGTGTATTATCGAAAACGTAGAAAAAAAAATGTTTGGTATCCAATTTCATCCAGAGGTAAGTCATACAATAAAAGGAAAGGTAATATTAAAAAATTTTATATTTTCTATATGTAAATTAACTAAAAATTGGTCCTCAAAGGATCAGAAAAAAAAATTAATTAATGAAGTAAGAAACAGTGTAGGAAATTCAAAGGTTATTTGTGCATTATCTGGAGGTGTTGATAGTAGTGTAGTTGCTAAATTACTATCAAATGCAATAGGAAAAAAATTAACATGCATTTTTGTCAATACCGGACTCCTTAGAAAAAATGAAGAAAAGCAAGTTGTAAATACATTTAAAAAGAGATTTAAAATAAATTTGATCTATGTAAATGCTGAAAAGTTATTTTTGTCAAAATTAAAAAATGTTTCTGATCCAGAAAAAAAAAGAAAAATCATAGGAAATCTATTTATTAAAATTTTCGAAAAATACTCAAATAAAATTAAAAATGTAAAATTCTTAGCTCAGGGAACTTTATACCCTGATTTAATTGAAAGTAAATCTGTTACAGGGAGTCAAACATCAAAAATTAAATCACATCATAATGTAGGTGGTTTGCCAGAGAAAATGAAACTTAAATTAGTGGAACCACTTAAATATCTTTTTAAAGATGAAGTTAGAAAACTAGGATTAGAACTTGGACTAAGTAACGAAATAATATCTAGGCATCCATTTCCAGGACCAGGTCTTGCAATAAGAATGCCTGGTGTAATAACTAAAGAAAAAATAAAAATTCTAAAAGAGGCTGACAATTATTTTATTAAATCTTTAAAAAAAAATAATCTGTACGACAAAATTTGGCAGGCTTATGCTGCCCTTTTACCTGTTAAGACAGTAGGTGTAATGGGAGATAATAGAACTTACGAATATCTTTGTTTGCTAAGAGCAATTACTTCGGAAGATGGAATGACAGCTGATTTCTATCATTTTAAAAAATCTTTTATGCAGTCAATTTCCAATGAAATTGTGAATAATATAAGAGGAATTAATAGAGTAGTTTATGATATTACATCTAAGCCACCAAGTACTATTGAATTAGAGTAGATATATTATATTAAATTATCAATTTGATTTTTAACTGTTAATTACTTGCTTGTTTTCAAAATCAATTCAGCCGTTGATTTTCTTAATCTTTTTTCATAAAATTATTAGTAATGTTGCACAGATATGTGACTTCTAAAACATATGCTAATCAGAGAGTAAAATTTATAACTAAAAAATTAATACCTTAAAAAAGTAATCAAGAATAATGATATCTTTTCATCACAAAGTTCTATTTGTTCATATTCCAAAATGTGCAGGACAAAGTGTTGCTAAAGCATTTTTAAGAGATCTAGGGTTAGATTGGAAAGAAAGGTACCCGTTACTTTTGAGACCCAAGAAAAATAATGAGAGTGGCCCAGAAAGACTTGCTCACTTATATGCCTATGAATATGTGAAGTTTGGTTATATTGATGAAATTAAATTTAAAAAGTTTTATAAGTTTAGCATTGTCCGAGATCCAATTGATAGAATTTTGTCAGAGCTTAACTTTCGAAAAGTTTCCAAAACTTTTTTTGGGGAAAATCCTGTGGAAGAATATATTGTAAGATCTCGTCAAAAATTTGGAATTAATAGTGATATAGTTCGTCATTTAGAACCGCAAGTGAATTTTTTGTATGATGAAAAAATGGAAAAAATTCTCATTGATAAAGTCATAAAGATAAATGAGATTGAAACAATGTTCCAAAGCCTTAAAAATCATATTGGCTTTAGCAATTTAGAACTAAAAAAAGAAAATGTATCACAGTCTAAAGAATGGATAAGATCAGATCTTTCGCAAAGTGACAGTGATTTTCTTAAAAAAATTTACGAGATGGACTACAAATTTATAGCTAATCTAGAAAAGTGATTATTAAGATAACCATCAAAGTTGAAGTAGTAATTTATGAAATTTAATTAAAAGTTGAACTTTGAAAAAAAAGTGTATACAGAAAATTGCGTTCACTTTACTTACATAAATACTATTGAATTGGAATAATAAGACTATATAACTAAATTAATGAAATATTTACATACAATGATCAG
The DNA here is from genome assembly GCA_902579465.1 of uncultured Pelagibacteraceae bacterium. Lineage (GTDB taxonomy): Bacteria > Pseudomonadota > Alphaproteobacteria > Pelagibacterales > Pelagibacteraceae > Pelagibacter. Next base: position 22,543 of record CACHGV010000007.1, on the reverse strand, counting down.
AATTTCAAACATAGATGATTCACTAAGATTTTTTTGTGATGGATTAGGTTTAAAAGAAACAAGAAGAAAAGAAAGTGAGAAAGGAAGATATACATTGGTATTCTTAGCGGCTCCGAATGATAAAGGCGCTGAAATAGAATTAACTTATAATTGGGATGGAGACAATTTAGGTGATGGATCTAGAAATTTTGGACATTTAGCTTATAGAGTTGAAAATATATACGATACCTGTCAGAGATTAAAAGATATGGGTTATACCATAAACAGACCACCTAGAGATGGTCATATGGCTTTTGTTAAGTCTCCAGATAAGATTTCAGTTGAAATTCTTCAAGATGGTTATTTAGAACCTTTAGAACCATGGAAATCTATGGAAAATACAGGTACTTGGTAAGCTGGTATATATGCTTGCAAAAACAAGTAAGCTCACACTTAAAAAAAAAAATAAATCAAAAATAGTCTGCTTAACAGCCTACTCGAAAAATATTGCTGAAGAAGTTGATAAATACACAGACCTTGTACTCGTTGGAGATTCCTTGGGTTCTGTTTTGTATAATTTTGACACAACAAGAAAAGTAAATCTATCTATGATGATTGAACATTCTAAAAGTGTAAGAAAAGGAGTAAAAAAAAGTTTAATGATTGTAGATATGCCATTTAATACATATAATAATAAATTGCAGGCGCTAAAAAATTGTAAAAAAATAATTAAAGAAACAAAATGTGATGGTATCAAATTAGAAGGAGGTAGTAAGATCAAAGATATAATTAAACATTTAGTAAATAATAAAATTCCAGTAATGGGTCACATAGGTATAACTCCACAATCTCAAAGAGGTAGATTTAGATATAAAGGTAAGACTGAAAAAGAAAAAAAAAATTTATTAAAAGATTCGAAAATCCTAGAAGAAGCAGGTGTTTTTGCTATTGTACTAGAATGTATTGAGAAAAAACTTTCAAAAAAAATTACTGAGACGATTGATATTCCAACAATAGGAATTGGATCATCAAAGTTTTGTGATGGTCAGATTTTAGTTTTAGACGATTTGTTAGGTTTGACTAATAGTAAAATAAAATTCGTTAAGAAATATGCTAATTTTAAAAGTAATATTAGAAATGCAGTTAAAAAATTTGGGTCAGATGTGAAAAGAGGTTCATATCCATCATTAAAGCATTCTTACTAAAAATACTTTTTAAATTCCTCATTAATTTTTAGAATTTCTAAGTCAACAAGTCCACCAATAATAAGCTGTATTGCAAGTATAAGAATAACTGCTATTCCAATATAGACGACCCATAAATGTTTTTGAATATAATTTGCTAAATAAGTGGCCATAGCACCTGTGAGGACTACAGATAAAATTAAACCAAAAATCATAAACCCAAAGTTACCCTTAGAAGCACCAACAACACCTATAACATTATCAAAACTAATTGTTATATCTGCGAAAAGCACTTTATACATACCCTTTGCAAATGAAGGTTCTAAGGATTTTTTTGTTGGTGATTTAATTTGTCTCTGAGCTTGTAAAAGATCTTTTCTAAGATCATTTACTATCCAAATTAGAAGCAAACCTCCAAGAATTTTTATGAAGTAAAATTTGAATAAATAGGTCGCAAATACTGCGAATAAAACTTTAAAAATTAAAGCTCCGACCACTCCCCAAAATATGATTTTTTTTCTATTCTTTGGTACAAAATTAGCCGCAATTAGACCAATTATTATGGCGTTATCAGCTGCCAATATAATATCTATAAAGATAATTTGCAGTAAAATAAGGGCTTCTTCGATCAAGATAACAATATAATAGTAACAATTTCAAATTTTTCAATAAAACATGGGAAAATTTTTATTGATTTAATAAATAATACATAATGAGATGTATTTTTTAAAAATTAAGGAGGATTAATGAAAATTTTAAAAACTTTGTTTTCTATTTTATTTTCTGTCTTGTTAATAGCAAATGTAAATGCTTCTGAAAAGTGGGATATGGCTTTAGCTTATGGTGCGAGCAACTTTCACTCAGCAAATGCAGCAGAATTTGCTAAAAATGTTTCAGAGAAAAGTGGGGGAAAGCTTACAATAGTTACACATCCTGGTGGATCATTATTTAAAGGTGGAGAAATCTTTAGAGCGGTAAGAACTGGTCAAGCACAGATGGGTGAAAGATTTATGTCAGCATTGGGAAAAGTTGACCCTATTCTTGAAATTGACTCACAACCTTTTTTAGCAACTTCATATGACGATGCTATGAAACTTTATCAAGCTTCGAAGCCAGCGATCATTGAAAGTTTAAACCAAAAAGGATTAGTATTTTTATATGCTGTGCCATGGCCTGCACAAGGACTATATAGCAAAAATGAAATCAATAGTGTTTCAGATCTAGAAGGTTTAAAATTTAGAGCTTATAATTCTGCAACAATTAGAATTGCAGAGCTTACAGGTATGGCTCCAACTAAAATTGAGGCGGCTGAAATCAGTCAAGCATTTTCAACTGGAGCAGTTGAAAGTATGATTACATCACCAACAACTGGTAAAAATAGTAAAATATGGGAGAACGGTGTTAAATATTTCTATGACATCGCTGCTTGGTTCCCAAAAAATATGGTTGTTGCACATAGAGGATCTTGGAATAAACTAGATGCTGATACTCAAATGTTAATTAAAAGAGAAGCTGCTGCTGCAGAAGAAAATGGTTGGATGCTTTCTAGAGTTGGAAATATAGAAGATAAAAAAGCTCTAGCCGCTGCAGGAATGGTAGTAGGCAAAGTAAATGCTGATTTAGAAAAACATTTCCAAAAAGTTGGAAAAAAAATGGCAAAAGAATGGAAGAAAAAAGCTGGCAAAACAGGTGCTAGCGTACTTGCCGCATACAAATAAAAAAAATATAATAAAAAAGGCTGTTTAAAAAAACAGCCTTTTTTATGTTACAGAAATTAAATAAATCATTAAATAATATTTATAATTATTCAGGATATATAGCTGCAGTTTTTTTAATTCTTATTGCAGTTTTTATATTAACCGGAATTGCATCTAGAATTTTCGGTTTTTACATAAGGGGGTTAGCTGAATACTCAGGGTATTGTATGGCTGCCTCATCTTTTTTTGCTCTTTCATATACATTCGTAAATGGGGGTCATATAAGAATCACATTATTTTTAGAAAAGTCTACAGGTTTTAAAAAAAAATTTTTAGAAGTTTGGAGCTTAGTCGTCACAACAATATTTGCAGGTTATATGTCATATTATTTTATTAAAATGTTAAAAATCTCATACGAGTTTGAGGAAAGAAGTGAAGGTGCTGATGAAATTTTAATATGGATACCTCAATGTAGCGTAGCTATTGGAGCAACACTTTTTTTTATATGTTCCTCTCATCTACTAATCTTAAAAATTTATAATAATGATTGAAATTTTATTAGCTATTTTTTTTATTACAGTTTTACTACTTTTTTTAGGCTCTGGAATATGGGTAGCAATAAGCATGATTGGTGTTTCTTCTATTGGAATGATTTTATTTACTTCTCGACCAGTTGGAGATGCAATGGCCACAACAATTTGGGGTGCATCATCATCATGGACTCTGACTGCTTTACCTCTTTTTGTATGGATGGGAGAAATTTTATTTAGGACTAAATTATCTGAAAATTTATTTGAGGGGCTGGCTCCTTGGTTACAGAAACTTCCTGGAGGTTTAATACATGTCAATGTTGTTGGATGTGCATTGTTTGCAGCTATATCTGGATCCTCAGCTGCAACAGTCGCTACGGTTGGAAAAATGTCAATTCCAGAATTAAGAAAAAGAAAATATCCTGAAAAAATTTTACTTGGAAGTCTTGCGGGCTCTGGAACTTTAGGATTACTAATCCCTCCTTCAATTATTTTAATTATTTATGGAGTAACTGTTCAAGAGTCTATTGCTAAACTATTTATAGCTGGAATAATTCCTGGAATAATGATTGCTCTGATTTTTATGGGCTATGTAATCATTTGGTCTTTGTTAAATAAAAATAAAATGCCGTTAACTGAAGAAAATTACTCATTTTTAAATAAATTAAGTAAATCAAAACAGTTAATACCTGTTATTTTATTAATCCTTGGTGTAATTGGCTCTATTTATACTGGAATTGCAACAGCAACTGAAGCAGCATCTCTGGGTGTTGTGGGTGCTTTAATACTTTCTTATTTTCAAAAAAGTCTGAACTTAAAAACTTTTAAAGAATCTTTACTTGGTGCAACAAAAACCTCGTGCATGATTGCATTCATATTAGCTGGAGCAACATTTTTATCACTCGCTATGGGATTTACTGGTCTTCCTAGAAATCTAGCAATTTGGATACAAAATATGGAATTATCACCATATGTTTTAATTTTTGTATTAATGATTTTTTATATAATTTTAGGGATGTTTCTTGATGGAATATCAGCAGTTGTACTTACAATGGCTATTATCGAACCTATGATAAGGCAGGCTGGTTTTGATATGATTTGGTTTGGTATATTTTTAGTTATAGTTGTTGAAATGGCTCAAATTACCCCTCCAGTTGGTTTTAATTTATTTGTTTTGCAAGGTATGGCTAACAAAGATATGGGCTACATCGCCAAGAGTGCATTTCCGTTATTCTTGTTGATGATATTTGCGGTAATCTTAATTGTTTTGTTTCCTCAAATAGCCTTATGGATGCCTGAGCAAATGATTCAAAATATAAACTAATATTTTGATTTTTTTGATCCGTCTATTATTTCTTTTAATTCTTGATACTCTTCACAATTACAACCTTTTAAAACTTCTAGTCTTTCTTTTGCCAAATCTATTCTGTTTGTAACGACATATAATTCACCTAAGTATTCATTTATTCCAACATGATTTGGTTCAACTTGTAAACCTAGTAAGTAATATTTCTCTCCTGCTTCAAAGTCCCCGAGTTTTCTAGTTGTAAAACCCAGGTAGTTTAGTGTATCAGCTTGTAAGGGCTTTTCTTTGTCGAGTTTTAATAATATTTTTTGAGCTTTTTCGTATCTTTTTAATGCTTTATCCATTTTATTTTTGGATTCATATTTCTTAGCTGCTTCAATTATTTTTACAGCATTTTTATAGCTCGGTTTTTTATCTGATGAACTTGTTCCAGCAGCAAAAGTTTCAACAGTTAAAAAAAAGAATATGAAAAGAGTAAATATTTTTTTAATCATAATTATATAAATTTTTTCATTTTATTTAGAGGCTTTAATTCTAAATTATTTTTTATCAAGTTTTCTCTTACTTGTTTTGCAGTAGAAAGAGAGCTTGCATTATCTCCATGTATGCAAATTGAATCGATTTCACAAGGTATTTGTTTTCCACTGTGACAATTAAGAATTTGGTTTTTTACCATGCTGAATACATGTTCTTTAGCTCGCTCAGGGTCGGTTATTAGGGCATGATCCTTACTTCTTGATACAAGCGTTCCATCGTCTTCATAATTTCTATCTGCAAAAATTTCACATGCAATTTTCATATTTAATTTTTTAGCTGCAATTTCCATTTTTGAACCTGTTGGTACTAAATAAATTATATCTTTATCAATACTATAAATAGTTTTTGCCAAAATTGTTGCCAGTTCAAGGTCCTCACAAGCCATATTATTCAAGGCTCCATGTGGTTTAATATGAGAAACCTTTTCATCTAATTTATTGGCAATATTTTGCAAAATTTCATATTGATCTATTACAAGCTTAGAAATCTCATCAGCACCAAGATTAATCCGTTTTCTTCCGAAGTTCTCTGGATCATTGAATGATGGATGTGCACCAATACTTACATTATTTTGCTTTGAAATCTCTACAACTTCTCTCATAGTTTCCTCATCTCCAGCGTGGTACCCACAAGCCACATTTGCAGAGTTTACTATTTTGAGTAAATCGGGATCATTCTCATTTGAATGATGCATTGATTTTTCACCTAAATCACAATTTAAATTAATTTCCATACTATAAAGCTTAAAGTATAACATGACATGATTAAAAATATATCAAATCTTGGTGACGCAGCATTGTACTGTGACTTTGGTACTGAGGTAAATAAAGAAATTAACAGAAATGTTATAAATTATTTTAATAATTTAAGAGATAGTAATTTTTTAGGTATTACAAATATTACACCTAGTTATAATAAACTAGTAATTAGTTTCGATTTAAAACTTACGAGTTTTGCTAAATTAAAAAAACAAGTTGAAAATCTAGAGTTAAAAAAAAAAAATAATTCAAAAAATAATCTTATTAAAATCCCAGTTTGTTGTGCAGAAGAATTTGCACTAGATATAAAACGTTTACAAAAATTATTAAAGATAAATGAAGCAAAAATTTATGAAACATTCTTTTCAAAAAATTATTATTGTTATATGACAGGTTTTATTGCGGGAATGCCATTCTTAGGAGATATGGATAAATCTCTTTTTGCAAAGCGTTTAGAAACACCAAGAGTTAAGGTCCCAAAAAATTCCATAGGTATAACAGAGCAATTTTGTAATATTTATACTTTTGAAAGCCCAGGTGGTTGGAATATAATTGGCAAAACACCAGTTGATATTTTTGATAATAAAAAAAATACTGAACCTAATCTAATCAACCCAGGTGATACAATATCATTTTATCCGATTTCTAAACTAGAGTATGAAAAAAAATATGAATAAAAACTATTTTGAGGTATTACGACCAGGTATCAATTCTACATTTCAAGACAATGGTAGAAATAATTTTTATCATATAGGCATACCTTTTAGTGGAGCAATGGATAATAGGAATTTTATATTAGCAAATACCATTTCAAACAATGAAATAAATAATCCGGTCCTAGAATTTGCATATCAAGGTCCAAAATTGAAATATATAGGAGAAAATATCTCCATCAATGTTACTGGGGATGTTAATTTTAAAATTATAAGAAAAAACAAAAATTTAGAATTTAGTTGTTACGAAAATATTATTTTAGAGAACAATGATTGCTTAGATATACTTTCTACCAATCGATCAGTATATGGTTATTTATCTATTGGAGGCACATTTGAGGTAGATTATTATTTAAATAGTTGTTCTACAAATACTAAGGCGAAAATTGGCGCGAATAGTGGGAAAAAACTTGAGAAAGGACAAATAATTCATTTAAAAAATATAAAAAAAATCCTGCCAAAAAATAAAATAGAATACCTAAATTCTAAAATTGAAAATATTAGAATAATAAAAGGACCCCATTTTGATTATTTTTCAAAGGATGCAATAGATTCATTTTTAAGTGATGAATTTAATGTAACCAAATTAAGTGACCGTATGGGAATAAGACTTAAAGGACCTAAGATTAGTAATATTAAAAATACAAATATAAAGTCAGAAGGATTAGTGAAGGGTGTTATACAAATCACTGCAGATGGGGATCCAATAATTATGCTATCTGATCATGGAACTATAGGGGGTTACCCTAAGATTGGAGTTGTAATAAGTGCTGATTATGACAAACTAGTACAAATACCTCCAGGATCAAAAATTAAATTTAAAGAAATTAATTTAAAAGATGCAGAAACTATATTTAAGTTGTATGAGATGGAAACTCAAAATTTGATTTCCAATTTTAAATGAATTTTATATCAAAGATACCAGGTCCATTATTAATCTTTTTTGGCGCATTTTGTCTAAGTTTTGGTGGGTTGATTGTAAAATCATTTGAAGGATCAACTTTATGGCAAATCTTATTTTGGAGACAGGTTTTTTTTATAATTGTTGTAACTATTTTTTTAATTGTAACTTACAAAAGAGAGGTATTTAAAAAAATTTATGTATCGGGAATTCCTGGCTTAATTGGTGGAATTATATTGGGTATTGGATTTAGCAGTTATGTTTTTGCTATGTACAATACTACCGTTGCAAATACAAATTTCATAATACAAACACAAACAATTTTCCTAGCGATATTTGGATATTTTTTTTTGAAAGAAAAAATTTCAAAAATTACTTTAGCTTCTATTATTTTAGCAATTTCTGGATTAATTTTAATGCTAGGAAATACTCTATCAAGTGGACAAATTTCTGGAAATATTGTTGCCTTTGTAATGCCAATTACCTTCGCAACTCTAATTTTAATTGTGAGAAGATATCCTCATGTAGATATGGTACCCTTACAATTAGTTGCAGGAATAGTTGCAATGATAATAGGTTTTTTAGCTTCAACAAAAATTTCTATATCTTTAAATGACATGTTTTTGGCATTTTTGTCTGGGACATTTCAGATAGGACTTGGCTTTATCTTAATAACAATTGGTGCGAGAAAAACTCTATCAGCTATGGTCGGCATAATAATGCTTACAGAGGCAATACTTGGTCCTCTTTGGGCTTGGCTATTTGTAAATGAAAACCCTTCATTCTACGTATTAATAGGAGGAAGTATTATAATTTTTGCAGTTTTTCTACAATTTGTCTCATCCTTTACAAAAGAAAATAAATATAATCCTCAATAATGAAATTAGCTATTATAGGCTCTGGTATATCAGGTCTAAGTGCAGCGTATAGTTTATCTAAAAAATATAAAGTAGATCTATTTGAGAAAGAAGACCATTTTGGAGGTCATTCTCATACTATTGATATTAATGTTGGAGATAATATAGTCCCTGTTGATATAGGCTTTATTGTATTTAATAAAAAAACCTATCCAAATTTAATAAATTTTTTTCAAGAAAATGATATTGCTATAGAAGAAAGCAATATGTCATTCTCAGTATCTGTTAGAGACTCAAATATAGAATATTGTGGAAAAGGTCTTTCTGGAATTTTTAGCAATAAATTAAACTTGTTAAATATAAAATTTTTGAAGATGTTTTTTACTATAATTAGTTTTTATAAACAAAGTGAAAACCAAGATTCAATTAACGAAAATATTACTTTAGGCAGCTATTTAGACAATTTAAAATTGTCAGAGTATTTTATCAAATTCCATATTATTCCTATGGTATCAGCTATATGGTCAATGCCCCCTTACGAGGCAAAACAAATGCCATTGAAATTTTTTTTTAAATTTTTTCAAAATCATGGGTTATTCAAATTAAAAGATCGACCGCAATGGTTCACAGTTTCCAAAAGAAGTAGAACATATGTAGATAAAATTCTAAGCAAAATCAGCGGTGAATATTATAAAAATTACAATATCAATAAAATTAAAAGAATTGGATCAGGAGTTCAGGTTTATTATGGAGATAAAAATGAGTATTTTACTTACGATAAAGTCGTATTGGCTACTCATGCTAATCAAGCTCTTTCTTTAATTGAAAATCCTGAAGAAATAGAAAATAAGATCTTAAGTAATTTTAAATATAAAACAAATGAGGCCATAGTCCACGAGGATATGAGTTATATGCCAAAAAATAAAAGTGCTTGGTGTTCATGGAATTCCTCGATCAAGTCTGAGAACAGTGAAAAAAATTCAATTACTTATTGGTTAAACCTATTACAAAATTTGAATATAAGTAAAAATATTTTTTTAACATTAAATCCTTATTTAGAGATCCCCGAAGAAAAAATAATCCGAAAAGTTATATTTACACACCCTTACTTTGATCAAAATGCAATCAATAGCCAGAAAGATCTTCATCTAATTCAAAATAAAAATAATATTTTATTTTGTGGTAGTTATTTTGGATATGGATTCCATGAAGATGGTATAAAATCATCAATAGATATGATTAAGTATATAAATGCTTAAAAGCTCTAAGATATACGTAGGAAAAGTAATACACAGACGATTTAAACCTAAAAATCATTATTTTAAATATAGAGTTTTTTCATTGTTGATAGACTTAGATGATCTAAATGAAATTGATAATAAAATTAAGTTATTTTCATACAATAAATTCAATATCATTAGTTTTTTTGACAAAGACCATGGGGATAGAGACGGCACATCTTTAAAAAACTGGGTAAAAAAAAAACTAGAAAATATTGGTGTCGATAATAAAGAGATTAAAATCAAATTATTCTGTTATCCAAGAATTCTAGGTTACGTATTTAATCCTCTAAGTATTTTTTTTATATATAATAAGTACGATAAAATAATCTCTATATTTTATGAGGTTAAAAATACTTTTGGTGAACAACACACATACATTTTCAAAGCTGAGGATAATGAAACTTTAAGAAATAGTTGTGTAAAAAAATTTCATGTATCGCCCTTCATAGATATGGAGTGTAACTATAAATTTAGAGTAAATAAGCCCTCAGATAAAATATCAGTTATAATTGACCAATCTGATAATGATGGTAAACTTTTATTCGCATCCCAGGACGGTACTGCAAAAGAATTTAGTAATAAAAATCTATTCGTTTCCTATATTTTTCACCCCTTGATGACATTTAAGGTTATTGTCGCAATCCACTATGAGGCATTTAAACTATGGTTAAAAGGAATAAAGTTTATTAAAAAAAAAATAAATATAAAAAATAATAGTTCGGTAGAAAAAAGTGAATTTGAATAAATTATCAGACAAAATTGTCTTCAACTCACTCAAATTTATTAAACATGGAAATTTAAAAATAATAAACCATGATGGAAAAGAATATGCTTTCGGAAATAGTAATGAAAGATTAAAAGCTGATCTAAAAATAAATAAACCAGGGTTAACTTTTAAAATAATCAAAAATGGAAGTGTAGGTCTGGCAGAAGCATATATGGATAATTATTTTGAGACAAATAATTTAACTAATCTTATAGAGTTAGCGGCAAAAAATATAAAAATAGTTCATAAATTTTCTGGCTCTTTCGATCTTTCAATATTTAATAAAATCAAAGGTTTGTTTATTAAAAATAATAAATTTAGGAGTAAAGAAAACATTAGAAAACATTATGATTTAGGGAATGAATTTTTCTCATTATGGCTTGATAAAACCCTAACTTATTCAAGCGCAATTTTTGACGATAGTAATGATTTGGAAAAAGCTCAGTTAAATAAATATAAAAAACTCTCGAATCTTGTTAAGCCTAAATCAGGTGATAAGATGCTTGAGATTGGTTGTGGGTGGGGAGGATTTGCAGAATATATTGGAAAAAATTATGACGTAAAGTTAGATTGTATAACAATCTCCAAAAAACAATACGAATATTCAAAAGAAAGAATTCACAAAGAAGGTTTGAATGAAAAAATAAATATACAAATGTTAGATTTTAGAGATGTTAAAAATAATTATAATTCAATAGCTTCTATAGAAATGATAGAAGCGGTAGGGCAGAGTTATTTAAAAAATTATTTTAATATTATTAAAGAAAACTTAGTTGATGGAGGAACAGCAGCTATACAATCAATTACTATAGATGACTCCATCTATGATAGATACAAAAGTAAAACTGATTTTATCCAAAAATACATTTTTCCTGGTGGTTTTTTACCTAGTAAAAATGAGTTAGTAAATCTAGCAAACCAATCTGGACTTAAGTTTGAAAATTGCAATTCTTATGGTGATCATTACTCAAATACACTTAATATTTGGAGAGAAGAGTTCCTAGAAAAATGGGAACAAATTTCATCCCAAGGTTTTGACAATACTTTTAAAAGAATGTGGAATTTTTATTTATCTTATTGTGAAGCCGGTTTTAAATCAAAAAATATAGACTTAATTCAATTTGCTCTTCAAAAATAAATAATACTATGAAAATTAAATATTTATTATTGATAATAATCTCAGTATTGATTACAAGTTGTTCATCAAACCAAGCAATGAAACCAGAAGATTTCAAAAACCAAAAACCTAGATTAATAATAGAGGATTATTTATCTGGAAATATAAAAGCATGGGGAATTTTACAAAATAGATCAGGTAAAGTAACAAGACAATTTTCTGCAGACCTAGATGGAAAGTGGGATGGAAAACAATTAATACTTGACGAAAAATTTGTTTGGAACGATGGAGAAATTCAAAATAGGCAATGGACAATCAATAAAATCGATGAACATAACTATGAAGGCACTGCTGGAGATGTAGTTGGTACTGCAAAAGGTTTTTCTTATGGTCCTGCATTTAAATTTGAATATGTACTGTTAGTTCCTGTCAAAGGAAGAGAAATGAAAATAACTTTTGATGATTGGATCTTTATGCAAGATGAAAGAGTAGCAATTAATAGAGCAAAAATGACAAAGTTTGGTATTAAAGTTGCAGAATTAACTGTGATGTTTGTAAAAGATTAAATTTATTTTTTTTGAAGCTTCGTCATTTTTCTTATCAAATATAAGTAGATCCCATTTGGCAAAATCTTGAAAAATTTTAATATTAAAAATAAACTTCTAGGAAAAGCTATTTCAAATGAATTTTTATTTATTAAACCTTCATAAATCTGTTCAGCCGCATATTGTGTTGTTTTTAAAAATGGCATTTTAAATGTGTTTTTATCCGTAAGTCTTGTTTTGATAAATCCAGGACTGACTAGACATACGCGAACATCATATCTTTGAAAATCAAGATATAAACTTTCTGCTAAATTAATTAGAGCTGCTTTTGCAGGCCCATAGGCAGTTGAATTTGGTAATCCTCTGTATCCTGCAGTAGAAGATACAATAGATATAACTCCTTGCCTTTTTTCTTTGTAATATTTTTCAACAGCTTTAATACAATTTATGGTTCCAATATAATTCACATTTGTAACATCAATTATATTCTGAAGATCAAAATCCTTCTCTTTTTCAGGCTCATAAATTGCAGTAGAAAAAAAACATATATCAACCTTATTGTATTTCTCCACGATTGTTTTAAAAACTGAATTACATGCTTCATAATCAACAATATCTAATTTCAAATAATCAATATTTTCATTTTTATCTGAAATATCTTTTAAGACTTCCTCACGTCTTGATGATATAATTACCTGCCATCCTTTATTTGCAAACTTTAATGCAACTGCTTTTCCTATTCCACTGCTACCGCCAGTTATCCAAATTACTTTTTTCATCTATTTTCTTTGTTTTATCTCATAAATTTTTATCGACATGCGACAAGAATTGAATAGTATTAATTATATTGAGAACTATATCAACCATATGTTCAAAATTATAATCATATATGAGTTAATTTTCGTCGCGTTTTGGAATATTCTTTATTATTCTAACTCTGGAGTAGAGAACTGGTTTCAAGAAAAAATTTTGACAGCCATTTTTGTGTTTCTATCTACCATGGCTTTAGGACTAACTTTAATTTATGTGATTTATTATAGTTTAAAAATTACGGGACTATCAAAAATTTTAAAAACACTTAAAGATCCTAGAAAAAGCAATACACAATAATTAATTACTTGAGGCGCATCTCTTAGAGCAATACTTAACTTTTTCCCAATTAAGTTTCCATTTTTTTCTCCAAGAAAAAGGCTTATTACAAACTTTGCATACCTTAGTTGGTAGGTTTTGTTTTTTCATTTAATTGTTTTTTGTTTTTTAAAAATAAGAAAAATGCTGCAATTTCGTATATATAATGAAAAATAATAAATAAGGGTTTTATTGAAAAAATTTTAGATAGGATTTTATATTTTGGTATTTTTGACCAAATTATAATAAATGCTTTAGCACCTCCAATAACTTCACCATCATTTATTACATGCAACCTTCTGAGCAACTCTTTTTGTGATTTAGATGTTATTTTTATAGCCTCATCATTATTTGTAATATCTATCCACTCCAAATCACTATTTGCATTTTTTTTATAATGATTTATTTCCATTCTACAAATATTGCAAGAATCGTTAAAATAAACTTTAATTCCCATAAGTATTATCTTTAATGAATTTGTTTGCTTCTGATAATATTAATTTTTTTCTATCTTCTTTCATTTTATCAAAAATTCTTACCATCATAGACAACCTTGGATTTTTTAAAAAGAATTTTCTATTTCTATCTATGAAACGCCAATAAAGACCATCCATAACATTACACCAATTGCCCCTTTTAAAATCCATCATTTTCATAAAATAACTTGATCCACAGATGTAAGGCTTAGTTGCGAAAATTCCACCATCACTAAACAAACCCATTCCATAAACATTTGGAACCATAACCCAATCAGATGAGTCCACAAACATTTCCATGAACCATTTATAAACTGATTTTGGTTCAACTTCGCATAAATTCATAATATTTGATAATATCATTAATCTTTCAATGTGGTGCGACCAACCAAATTTGTCAGCATTTTTTATTGCATGATCTAAAGGATCCAAACCAGTGCTGCCATCGTAGAATGTATCTTTCATTTTTCTATTATGTTTAAAGAAATTTCCACTTTCCATTTCTTTACTATAATTTTGATATATACCTCTCATAAACTCTCTCCAACCAATTATTTGTCTTATATAACCTTCTAAAGAATTTAGTCTCACACCCTTACTATGGTGATAAGTCATTATTTTTTGAATTATAATGTCTGGAGTTATTAAACCTAGATTTAAATACGGACTAAGAGCACTGTGAAATAAAATATTATTTTTTTGATCAACAGCATCTTCGTAATCACCAAATAAGTTTAACTTATCTTTAATAAAAAAATCTAATAATTTTGAGATATCTTTATATTCAGTTGCAAACCAAAATTTATTGGTATCACCTGGATGTTTACTAAATAATTTTTCAATAATTGGTTTTAAACTTTTTGTATGTTTAGTTTCTTTAATTTCTGGAAATTTTGGTATTAAGATATTTTTTGGTAGTTTTTTTCTATTATCCTCATCAAAACTCCATTTTCCTCCCTCTGGTGTACCATCTTTATTTAACAAAATATTTAATCTTTCTCGCTTTTCTTTATAAAACTTTGCCATAAAGGGTTTTTTTGTTTTTGATAAATATTTTTTAAAATCTTCACGACTATCTAAAAACATTGGTGATCGAATTATATTCCACCGAATATTTTGTTTTTTTAAAAAATTATTTATTTTTGTTTCAAAAAATTTATCCTCTATTTCAAAACTAGTTACTTCTTTTATCTTATTTATCTTTAACAATTTTTCTAATTTCTTCGTATAGTCCTTTTTAAAATCGGTAGAATCAATTTTTGAGTAATTAAGCTTAAATTTATTTTCCTTCAATTTATCCGCATAAGATCTCATTGAAGATAAAAATAGTAGAATTTTTAATTTATGATGTCTTTCATATGTACATAATTGGTAATCTTCTGACATAAAAAATAGGTGGTCTTTTTTGAAGCGGTCGAGGTTTTTTAATGGAAATAACTGATTTCCAAGTATAAAAAATAATTTCATTAATTATTATATGTCAGAAAAATATCTAATTGTCGGTGCGACAGGTTCTATCGGATCTAATTTAGCAGAGCAATTGAACTTTTCTGGCAACAAAGTTCATTTGGTTGGGAGAGATGAGAGCCAACTAGAAAAATTATCTGAAAAGTTAAATTCTCAATATACCGTTACCGATGTATTAGATGATGGATTTGTAGATAAGATAAAATCAGACATTTCAGACATTAAAGGTTTAGCTTACTGTGTTGGATCAATTGACTTAAAACCTTTGAAGACGGCAACTGAGAATGATTTTAATAAATGTATGAAACTTAATTTTTATTCTGCAGTAGACTTAATCAAAGGATATCAAGACAACCTAAAACAAAATAATGGTTCAATTGTTTTATTTTCAACAGTTGCAGCTCAAAGAGGGTTTACAAATCACTCAATAATAGCATCAACCAAAGCGGCCATTGAGGGACTAACAGTGTCATTAGCAGCTGAATTTGCTCCAAACATAAGAGTTAACAGTGTTGCTCTAAGTTTAACTAATTCTAAGATAGCTCAACCAATGTTAAAAAATACAGCAATCGCTCAAGGAATAGCTAAAGCCCACCCGCTTAAAAGACTAGGTGAGGGTAAAGACGGAGCAGCTTTAGCAAAATTTTTACTTACAGAGGAAAGTTCTTGGGTAACGGGTCAAATAATTGCAGTTGATGGTGGAAGATCAAGACTTTCATAAAGTGAAAAAAATAATATATGTTTTAATTCTTCTTTTAGTATTTGGCTCAAAATCGTATTCACAAAACTTCAAATTAGAAAAATTAGTTAAACTAGACGCACCTTGGGGGTCTTCTTTTATTAATGATAGAGAAATTATTGTTACAGAAAAAAGTGGAAAAATAAAAATTGTAAATATTTTATCAAAGGAAATTAAAGAAATTAGTCATCAACTTAATTTTGTTGTCCATGGCCAAGGTGGCTTATTAGATATTATTCATAAAGATAATTATATTTGGATTTCATATACAGAAGATAGAGGTGGATATAAAACTAGTACTTCTATTGCAAGAGCAAAATTTAATAAAAAAAAATTAAACTTTAAAAATATTTTTCAAGCAAATCCCCCAATAGACTCTGGTTATCATTTTGGATCAAGATTAGTTATCAAAGATAATTTTATATTTGCTTCTGCCGGTGAGAGAGGACAAGGTATGATTGCGCAAGATGCTTCAAAGCATCCAGGTAGTATTATAAGAATTCATTTAGATGGAAGTATACCAAAAGATAATCCAAAATTTGAGGGAATGGTAGATTGGTTGCCAGAGATTTATCAAATTGGAATTAGAAATCCTCAAGGGATGGCACTTTCTGAATTTGATGGAAAAGTTTACATGAGTAACCATGGTGCAAAAGGTGGAGATTGGTTTGGAGAAGTTAAAAAAGGTGAAAATTATGGATGGAAAATTTTAGGATGGGGAGGAACCAATTATTCTGGAATTCCAATTGGCCCAAAATGGAAACCTGGATTTACAAAAGCTATTCAATATTGGGCGCCCTCAATAGCAACTAGCGCAATAACTATTTATAAAGGTAAAGAATTTTATGAGTGGAATAGTCATGCGTTGATCACTTCGCTAAAAGACAAATCCTTAAGAAAATTAATATTTGATGACTTATCAAATGTAAAAGAAGAGGTTATTTTTAAAAATAAAATTGGAAGAATAAGAGATATTCAGGTTCATCCGACGAATGGAAAAATTTATTTTTTAAGTCAAGATGCTTTATGGTTAATGCAAAGAAAATAGTATATATTAAAGTTTATGGATGATGTTGTCATAGTTGGTGGAGGTATAATAGGTGCTGCAACTGCCTATTTTTTATCAATGGAAGGTAGAAAAGTTAAAGTAATAGAGAGAGACCCTACATATAAGACTGCCTCATTTCCTTTATCTTTAGGTGGATTTAGAAGACAATTTTTTCAAAAAGAGAACATTCTTTTAGGTAAATTTGCTAGAGAATTCATATTTAAATTACCAGAATTATTAAAAACAAAAAAAAATCCAAATCCAACAGCAAGCATGGTTCCTAATGGATACCTTTTAATGTTTGGACCAGAACATGCAGAAGAACAATACCGAGCATTAGAAAATCATAGAGAATGCGATGCAGGCACAAAAAATATTAAAGGTTCAGAATTAAATAAAATATTTCCATACATTAATAACGAAGGTATAGAAACAGCAACATATACTGACAACAAAAGTGAAGGTTGGATTGATCCTTTTATGTTTCATAGTGCTTTAAAAAATAAAGCAATTGAGCTAGGTGCAGAATTTTTAAAAGGTGACATTAAAAATTTGTCTGAGATAAATGCTAAAACTATTATTTCAGCAGCAGGTTGCTGGACTAAAGAATTGTTATCAGATATTCCAGTAGAGCCACAAAAGCACACAGTATTCAGAGTAAAATGTCCAAAACATTTTCCTGATATGCCACTAACTGGAGATTTAACAACAGGTGTATATTGGAGACCAGAGGGTAAAGAGTTCTTAGCAGGTTCACCTATATCTGTATTTGATGCGAAAGATTTAGAGCCAGCATGGAATGATTTTGAAGAATTAGTTTGGCCTGCTCTGGCAAAAAGAGTTCCAGCCTTTGAAGAACTAAAATTAACTGGTGGATGGGCAGGATTTTATGATTGTAATAAACTTGATAACAACGCAGTTGTTGGTAAACATCCAAAATATGACAATGTTTATTTAGCCTCTGGTTTCACTGGAAGAGGTTTGATGCAGGCACCAGGTATTGGAAGGGCTCTAACTGAATTAATTACAACAGGTAGCTATCAATCAATAGATATAAGTGTTTTTGATGTAGAAAGAGTTTTGAAAAGTAATGCTAGACCAGAACCTTACGTTTTATAATTTCTTAATATAAACTCCTAATATTCCATTAAATATAGATACAGCTAATATCAATAATTGTCCTTTAAACGAGTAAAATTCAAAGGATGGGTAAAAACTTATACCAATTGAAAAAAAAAGATAAGTTAAAATAAAAGGTCGATAAAATTTTTTTATAAAATTTAAAATTCTCACTTACTTTCTAGTTGCAATATAAACACCAATTGTTGCAAGTATAAATCCTGCTATATCAATATTAGATAACTTTTCTCCTAAAAATAAATAGGCCATCACAGCTGTTGTAGGTGGGACAAGAAAAAATAATGTTGAAGTTTTGCTCACTGAGCCTGCTTTTATTAAAAACATTAAAATTGTAAAGGCTCCAAATGACACTAAAATAATCTGATGTGTCATTCCTAATAAAAATCCTGTTGTAAAATTTATATAAGGAGTTTCAAATATTGATATTAAAATTAAATTAAAAGCACAGCCACCAAAAGCTTGAAATCCATTATTAACTGATAAGGGGACATTGCCGCTTAGTTTTTTTTGCCACAAAGTTCCTGTAGTGATTGCAGCAAGAGCAATAAAACAAGTTAATAATCCATCTTTAGGGAACTCATCTCCAAAATCTACCCCAAGCACTAGTAAAGAGCCAATAAAACCAAATATAATACCAACCCACTGTCTCCACCCTATTACTTCCTTATAAATTGGTCCTGATAACAAGTTAGTTAATATTGGCTGAAGAGTAACTATTAATGCTACAACACTTGCAGGGACTCCTACATGAAAAGCATACCAGCAACCACCAAGATATAATCCATGAAACAATACACCAGTAGTTATACTTTCTAATATATATCTAAATTTTGTAAAAATTATCTCTTTTTTAAGTAATGCGAATAAGAAGAAACCTATAGTTACAATTCCAAACCTAAAGGCAAGTGCTGCAAAAGGTGAAGCATTCTGAACTATAATATCACCTGAGATGAATGCAGATGACCATAGCAATATAAATAGTAAAGGAAATGTTTTAATCATTTATTGAGGATTTTAAGTCACAAAATTTCTAAACTAAATTTTGACAAGCATTTTGCCAATATTTTTACCGTTTAATAAATCAATAAATGACTTTGGAGCATTCTCTATTCCTTCGTAGATAGTTTCTTTAAATTTAATTTTACCATCCGCCAACCATTTTGACATTTCAGTTTCAAATGGCTCTCTTTCATTATCGTGATCAAAAATAAGAAATCCTTTAATTGTAAGTCTTTTTACTAAAACATAAGCCATATTTTTCAAACCAGATCCAGGATTTGTTGCATTCATCTGTGAAATTCTTCCACAAATCACAATACGACCATATGTTTTCATTTGGAAAATAACGGACTCTAAAAAGTCTCCACCAACATTATCAAAATAAAGATCAAAACCTTCAGGACAAATTTCCTTGAAATGCGATACAAGGTTTTCTACTTTCTTATAATTAAAAGCATGATCAACTTTTAATTCATTTTTTAACCAACTAACTTTTTCATCAGACCCTGTGCTTGCAATAACTTTACAACCAAGATTTTTTGCAATTTGGCAAACTGTAGATCCAACACTACCTCCAGCAGAAGAGACTAATATAGTTTGGCCAGATTTCAATTCTCCATGTTTGAAAAGTCCAATGTAAGCTGTGTGACCTGTCATTCCAAGTGGTCCCAAGTACGACTGTATAGGCATATCAATTGGTTTTAGTTTCTTTAGTTTATCAGAACTACAAACAAATTTATCTCTCATACCAAGACTGCTAAATACTAAATCTCCAACATTAAAATCTTTATCATTTGAGAGTTCTACTTTACCAATTGCATAACCTTCCATTTCTTCACCAATTTTAAATGGTGGTTTATAATTTTTTCTCTCAGTCATTCTTGCACGCATGTATGGATCAACTGATATCCATGAATTTGACACTAAAATATTTTTTTCATCATTAATTGAAATTTCTTTTGATTTTATTTCAAAATCTGTCTCTTTTGGTAAGCCGGTTGGAATATAAT
This sequence comes from uncultured Pelagibacteraceae bacterium, assembly GCA_902579465.1. GTDB lineage: Bacteria > Pseudomonadota > Alphaproteobacteria > Pelagibacterales > Pelagibacteraceae > Pelagibacter. The sequence continues at coordinate 2,363 of CACHGV010000007.1, read as the reverse complement.
TTTTTAAAGATACGTATTTACTCACCACAGACATTTTAGGACCCCCAAATACTATTTAATATTGCTTCGCGTCTACATCCTTTTTTATATCTTAAGTAATTAAGAAAATTTATTTGGTAATAATCTTGATGAACAGCCTCTGCAATATAAAATTTATCAAATTTTCTTACATAAGTTACTACTTTTTTATTAAATTTTTTCTCTATTTCCTTAATACTATTTTCTATTAAGTTTTTTTGCTTATCATTTTGATAAAATGCTACTGATCTATAACTATATCCCTTGTCACAAAATTGTCCTACAGCATCAAAGGGATCAATGTTTATCCAGAATTCTTCTAAGAGTTTTTCATAGCTAACTACTTCTGGAATATATATGACTTCAATAACTTCAAAATGGCCTGTGTTTCCATATGTAACTTCTTTATATGTTGGATTTTCTGTAGTGCCACCTGAGTAGCCAGAGATAACTTTTGAAACACCAAGAATATTTTCAAAAGATTCCTCCATACACCAAAAGCATCCTCCAGCAAAATAAGCTTTTTCAAAATTTGGTGAATTTGCAAAGCTGATTGAAGAAATTAGAAAGAAAATTATTGATAAAAGTTTTTTCATTAAAGGTAGCTATCTAGATTAATGATAGCTTACCTTTAATGTTTTATATTTAAAACTCTATTTTTTTTGATATTTTGCCGCTTCTTCAGAACCGCCTGTAGCGCTTCCTTTACTATATGAGTGAGCACCCATTCCTGCTAACTGACCATCTTTGACAATTAAATATTGATCTCTCATTTCAGTACCATCAAAAAAGCACTCAAGTATTTCTCTAACACCGTCTGCATATCTAGCTTGAGCAGATAGTGAAGTTCCAGAAGTATGTGGTGTCATTCCATGGTTTGGCATTGTTCTCCATACATGATCGTTTGGAGCTGGCTGAGGAAACCACACGTCTCCTGCATACCCACTTAGTTGACCACTTTCTAAAGCTTTAGCAATTGCATCTCTATTACAAATTTTACCTCTTGCTGTATTTACAATATATGCACCTTTTTTCATTTTAGATATCATTTCATCATCAAATAAATTTTCTGTTTCAGGATGAAGAGGACAGTTAATTGTAACAACATCACATACTTTAACCATAGATTCTACAGTTTCATGAAAAGTAAGATTTAACTCTTTTTCAACTGATTCAGGTAATCTATGTCTATCAAAATAATGAAGATGTACATCAAATGGTTTCATTTTTCTTAATGCATCTAAACCAATTCTTCCAGCCGCAACTGTTCCAATGTGCATTCCTTCAACATCGTAAGACCTTTGAACTGCATCAGCAATATTCCATCCACCTTCATTAACAATTCGGTGTTGGTTGTGATAATCTCTTACCATTGAAACAATCATCATTACTATGTGCTCAGCAACTGATCTTGAATTACAAAATGTTACTTCGACAACATCAATTTTATTATCCATTGCTGCCTGCAAATCCACATGGTCTGAACCAATTCCTGCTGTGATTGCAATTTTTAAATTTTTTGCCTTTTCAATTCTTTCTTTTGTTAAATAATATGGAAAGAATGGTTGAGAAATAACTATATCAGCATCAACGATATGTTTGTCAGCTTCACATCCATCTCCATCTTTGCTATTTGTTACAACTAACTCATGACCGTTACTCTCTAAAAATTTTCTTAATCCTAATTCACCAGATACACATCCTAACAGTTCTCCAGGCGTAAAATCTCTACCTTTTGGACTTGGTAGTGTCATCCCATCTGGATATTTTTCTAGTTTTGGAAGATCTGACAATGGGTAGCTTTTAGGCATCCCACCTTTTGGATCATCATATAATACGCAAAGTACTTTCATTTTTTCTCCTAATATTTATGTTTTAAAATTTCTCTATAGATATTTTCTTAAGAAAGTGTAGCATAAAATGAGAACATCAATCAAACGAATAGTAGTTGATTAGGGGTATTTCTTTTTAGCAACGAATTTATTCAGAATAATTCCAAAGGCTATTATAATCAAACATCCAGTTAATATTGGAGAGAACAAATAGTCAAACGATACTGAGCCCAATATGACTATAATAGGATTTCCTCCAGCTGGGGGGTGGGTTACATCTAGTAAAATCATAAATCCAACACCAAGACCTACAGCTAAAGGTATTGATATATAAATTGGCAATGGGATAAAGTTATAAAATAGAATTCCAATTGTTGAAGTTACTAGATGACCAAATAATATATTTTTAGGTTTCGCAAATGGACTTTCTGGGTAACCATATAAAAGAACCATTGAGGATCCAAATGATGCAATTAAAAAAAGTCCAAAATTAGTTTTATAAGTTAATAAAGT
>CACHGV010000006.1 GCA_902579465.1 uncultured Pelagibacteraceae bacterium | reverse complement strand
TATTTCTCAAATATTGTTATTTTAGCTGGTTTTTTTTATAATAGTGTTGTATTTTTACATCACTAAAAATGTTGAATTATATGCCATTTTCACACTTTTAAAAAAAATTCTTTTAATTATTATGTTTTTTCATCTAATACTAAATTTTTAGAACTTTTATGCCAAATTTTTTAAATCTGCGAATCAGCAATTTTTTATTTATCATCTTATTTGTACTTACTTCCTGTAAAACTATTGAAAACTTACCAGGAGGAGACGCCAGAGAGATTTCACCTGATCCAAAAGAAAGAGTGAAAAAAAATCTTGAGGAAGGGAGAGGTTTCAGACTAGATAATTTAGGAAATGAAGGAAAAGGTGGTGATTTTATGTTTGCGAGCGCTAATGAATTATGGAGAGCGTCCCTAGACACTTTAGATTTTATGCCCTTATCCTCTGTCAATTATAGTGGTGGTATAATTATAACTGACTGGTATTCGGATGGAAGCAATCTTGATGAGTCTGTCAAAATATCTATTCGTTTCTTAACTAATGAAGTTCGAGCTGATGCGTTGGATATAAAAGTTTTTTATAAAAAATGTAATCAAGTAGCTAGTTGCAAAATATCTCAAAAAACAGGCTTGTTATCAGCTGAACTAAAAAAACAAATTTTATCTAAAGCAACAATTTATAAAAAACAAAATAAAGATAAAAACTTTAAGCCTTATAAAGGTAGTTCAGTTGACACAACAAAATAACTAAAAATAAGTTATAATTTAATTTAATGGAAAGATATAATTTTAAAACTGTCGAAGAAAAGTGGCAAGAAAAGTGGCTAAAATCAGGAGTTTTTCGATCTAAAATAGATCACTCCAAAGAAAAATTTTACTGTCTTGAAATGTTTCCATATCCATCTGGAAAAATACACATGGGTCATGTTAGAAATTATACAATAGGAGATGTTTTATCACGTTATAAATCTTTGCAAGGTTTTAATGTAATGCATCCAATGGGATGGGATGCATTTGGTATGCCAGCAGAAAATGCTGCAAGAGAAAATAATTTAGATCCTAAAGAATGGACTAATAAAAATATTTCAACCATGAAAGATCAATTAAAAAAACTTGGTCTTTCTATTGATTGGGAAAGGGAAATTTCAACATGCTCTGAAGAATATTACAAACATCAACAAATATTTTTTTTGGAGCTTTATGAAAAAGGATTAGTTTATAGAAAAGAAAACTATGTTAACTGGGATCCTGTCGATCAAACTGTGCTTGCGAACGAACAAGTTATTGATGGTAAAGGATGGAGATCTGGGGCAGTTGTTGAACGTAAAAAGTTAAATCAATGGTTTTTTAATATTTCAAAATTCTCGCAAGAATTACTTGATGGTTTAGATGATCTAAAAAAATGGCCTAACAAAGTTAAAGTGATGCAAAAGAATTGGATTGGAAAATCTTTTGGTTGCGAAATTGCTTTTAAAACAGAGGGGGATCTACCAGTAAAAGAAATAAAATGTTTTACGACAAGACCAGATACTTTATTTGGATTTTCATTTTTGGCTCTTTCTGTTGATCACGAAATTTCTAAATATTTTTTAAAGGATAAAAAATTTCAAGAGTTTAAGTCAGAGTGTTCAAAAACTGGAACTACTGAAGAAGCAATAGCAATTGGAGAAAAAATTGGTTTTAAAACAAACCTTGAAGCAATAAATCCGCTAAATCCAAGCCAAAAAGTGCCAGTTTTCTTTGCTAATTTTGTCTTAATGGATTACGGTTTTGGTGCAGTTTTTGGGTGTCCTGCTCATGATCAAAGAGATTTCGACTTTGCAAAAAAATATGGTCTAGATATTAAAACTGTAGTTAGACCAGAAGAAGAAAATGAAAACTTTGAAGTTAAAGATGAAGCTTATTCAGGTCCTGGAGTTTTAATAAATTCTGAATTTCTTAATAAGCTTAAAGTTCCAGAAGAGTCAGTTCTTAAAACAATTGATATTTTAGAAGAAAAAAAAATAGGTCAAAAACAAATTAATTTTAGATTAAAAGATTGGGGAGTATCCAGACAAAGATATTGGGGGTGCCCTATACCTATGGCTTATGATGAGCATGGAAATGTAAGAACAATTCCAAAAGAGAATTTACCTGTAAAACTTCCAGAAAATGTAAATTTAAACTCAAAAGGTAACCCATTAGACTCAAAATTAGATTGGAAGAGTATTATTATTGATGGAAAGAAATATACAAGAGAAACTGACACATTAGATACTTTTGTTTGTTCATCTTGGTATTATCTTAGATTTTGCTCGTCAGATAACTCAGAATATGGATACAAACAAGAAGAAATCGATTACTGGATGCCCGTTGATCAATATATTGGAGGAGTTGAGCACGCTATTCTTCACTTATTATATTCTAGGTTTTTTATGAAAGCTTTAGGGTACAAAAATGAGAATTTTAAATTCAACGAACCTTTTGAAGGTTTATTCACTCAAGGTATGGTTTGTCATGAGACATATAAAGATCAGAATAACAATTGGTTAAGTCCAGATGAAATAGAATTAGTAGGAGATCAATTTTTTAAAAAAGGTGACTTAAAACATTTAGTAAAAGTTGGACCTTCAGAATCAATGTCGAAATCAAAAAAAAATGTTGTCGATCCTGAAAATATAATTAAGAATTATGGAGCTGATGCAGTGAGACTTTTTATATTATCAGATAGCCCTCCAGAAAAAGATGTACAGTGGTCAGATCAAGGAATGATAGCTTCATATAAATTTTTACAAAAACTATGGATACTACATAATAAAATTAAAGAAAAAATTGGAAATCAATTTAGTGAAAGCAAAGAAAGTGAAAATTTAGAAAAATTTACTAATCAAATGATAAATAAAATAACTAATAATTTAGAAGGTTTTAATTATAATGTTATTATAGCTAATATTTATGAAACATATAATTTTATTAATAAAATAATTGAAAAAAAAATAGACGGTAGAATTATTAAAAATAATTATAAAAAGATTTTAATTTTATTTTCACCAGCCATACCTCACTTTGCTGCTGAGTGTTTGGAGGATTTAAAAACAAAAGAAGAGATTAGATGGCCGAAAGCAGACAAAAATCTTATAATGGATGATAAAATTGATTATGTTATTCAGATAAATGGTAAAAAAAGAGCTATTTTAAATGAAAGTAGAGATATAGAACAAGATAGCCTTATGGATAAAGTTAAATTAAATAAATTGTCGAATAAATATTTAAAAGGTAAATCTATTAATAAAATAATTTTTGTAAAGAATAGATTAATTAATTTACTAATAAATGAATAAAATTTTAGTCAAAACTATAATTCTTTTTTTATTATTTGGAATTACATCCTGTTCTTATAAACCAATTTTCCTAGAGAAAAATTATGATTTTCAAGTTAGAGAAATTTCTTTAACTGGTGATAAAGACATAAATAGAACTATTCAAAACAAACTTAAGTTTATTAAGAATGATCAAAATAATAAAAAAAATTATAACATAAATATAAAGTCAACAAAAAAAAGAAAAATAGTATCAAAAGATTCAAAAGGAGACCCTGTAAAATTTGAGATAAATATTTTAGTTGAGTATAAAATAATTAGTGACAATAATACCTTGCTTAATAATAAAATTGAAAAGAAAAATATTTATAACAATGACTCTGATCCATTTAAATTAGAGCAAACAGAAAATATAATCTTACAAAATCTTTCGGAGAGTATTGGGGATGCTATAATTTCATCAATTATTAATTTGGATGATAATTAAAAGTTTTGAAATAGAAAAAATAACTGCCTTAAATCAGAATATACATTTGATTTATGGAAATAATGAGGGAATAAAACAAGATATAATTAATAATTATTATAAAAAAAATTATAAAGGTGAGATTTTAAAATATGATGAACAGGATATATTAACAAACAAAGATGAGTTTATATCAAGTTTGATTAACAAATCTCTTTTCGAGACTAAAAAATTAATTATTATTTCAAGAGGTACAGATAAATTAACTACTGTTATAAATGAAGTTTTAGATAGAAAGGAAATTGGAGCAAAAATAATAATCAAATCTTCAAACCTAGAAAAGAAATCCAAATTAAGAAATTTATTTGAAAAGGAAAAAAACGTAATTTGTACGCCAGTTTATGAAGACGATTCTCGATCATTAAATTTTATTATTAATAATTTTTTAAAAGAGCATAAATTAAGCCTTTCACAAGAAATAAAAAACATTCTTATTGAAAGATCGAATGGTGACAGAATAAATTTAAAAAATGAACTATCTAAATTAAAAAATTTATCAATTACTAAAAAAAAATTAAGTATTGAGGATGTATTAAAACTTTCTAATCTTGCAGAAAACTACAGCGTGTTCGAATTATCAGATAATTATTTAGCAAAAAATTCAAAAAAAGTGTCTAATATTCTTAATGAAAATAATTACTCATCAGATGATTGCATCTTAATAATTAGAACAATATTAAATAAATCAAAAAGACTTTTAAAAATAAGAAATGAGGTTGATAATAATAAAAATATTGATCAGGTAATATCTACAATTAAACCTCCTATTTTTTGGAAAGAAAAAGAAATTGTAAAAAAACAAGCTCAGTCATGGTCAACTAGTGAGGTAAAAGATATAATATTTAAGATCAATGATTTGGAAGCTTTAGTTAAGAAAAACACAGCAAATTCAATGCTTTTTGTCTCAAATTTTATCAGTAATCACTAATAATTTTGTTTTATAATCTCTACAAGCCTATCAAGCTGGTCGGCTCCCTTATACTCTAAACTAATTGTACCAGAGTTATTTCTTTTATTCTTAACAAACACTCTCATTCCAATTTTATCTGTTAACTCCTCTTCAAGAGTTATGATGTTTGGATCTTTTTTCTTTTTAGAACTATTAGAACTAAATTTTAACATACGAACTAAATTTTCTGCTTGCCTAACTGACAATTTTTTTGAGATTATTTTCTTTGCTAAAAAAATTGCATTATCTAACCCAACTAAGATTTTTGCGTGTCCTTGGGATAATTTCTCTTCAACTATTAATTCTATTATTTCTTGTGAAAGAGATAGGAGTCTCAAACAATTAGATACATGTGCTCTACTTTTACCAATAAATTTTGATACCTTATCCTGATCATAACCAAATTCTTCAATCAATCTTTTATAACCCTCAGCTTCTTCAATTGGATTTAAATCTTTTCTTTGAACATTTTCAACAATTGCGAATTCTAGTGATTTTAGATTATCTACATTAATTACGACTACTGGCACTTCATGGAGTCCAGCATGTTGGGCTGCTTGCCATCTTCTTTCTCCTGCAATTATTTCAAATTTATCTTCATCTTCAGAAGATGGTCTAACTATGATTGGTTGGATAATACCTCTTTCTCTTATAGAATTAGTCAATTCTTCTAAACTCACTTCATCGAATTTTTTACGAGGCTGATATTTATTTCTAACAAGTAAACTTATTGAAACATTTTTTTTATCATCAATTTTTTCACTATCGCCTATTAAAGAAGATAGTCCTCTTCCTAATCCCTTTTTTGATTTAAACGGATTAATCATGCTGCACTCTCCACTGGCTTATCTTGATTTAAAAATTCTTCTGTAAAACTAAAATATGCTCTACTACCTGGACAAGTTTTGTCATAAATCAGAACTGGAACACCGTGTGAGGGTGCTTCTGATAGTCTAACATTTCTAGGTACTGCTGTACTGTAAACTTTATCCTTAAAATAGTTCCTTGCCTCTATTTCTACCTCCCCAGATAATTTATTTCTCTTATCATACATAGTCAGGAGTATTCCTCTTATCACTAAGGATGGATTTAGATTCGATTTTATCCTCTCAATTGTTTTCATAAGTTGTGTAAGTCCCTCCAAAGCAAAAAATTCTGTCTGAAGTGGTACCACTAGAGCATTTGAAGCTACCAAGGCCATGATGGTAAGGAGGCTTAAGGATGGTGGGCAGTCAATTATGATATAGTCATAAGTCGGCTCAGAATTGTTTAAAATCAATGTTAATTCATCTTTTAATTTAAAGGCTCTCCGGCTATCATCTGCCGTCTCTACCTCCAATCCGGACAAATCAACATTTGATGATATCAAATCTAAATTTTCAAGTCTCGTAGACTGGATTACTTCTGAAATTTTTTTATTTCCGTTCAAAACATTGTAAATTGTTTGGTCAGAACTTGTTGTGTTAGATAAACCAAGTCCTGTTGTGGCATTGCCTTGTGGATCAAGATCAACAACAAGAATTTTTTTTCCTTTCATTGTTAGACCAGCAGCAAGATTGATAACAGTGGTAGTCTTGCCCACTCCACCTTTCTGATTTATGACTGAAATAATTTTTTTATTCATACTTTTTTTTTAAATTTGAAATTCTTACTACTGACGACACATCACTTGTTAGACTTTTCATTTCCTCTACATCAAATTTCCACTTTTTAGAAACATCATTTAAAATTTTTTTGCCACTCTTTCCTAAATACATAACTATGTATTTAAAATTTTTAAAATTCTTTGTCGCTATTTCAAAAATAACTGGTAAAGGCTTGAATGCTCGACAAATTATTACATCAGTTTCTAAATTTTTCTCCTCAAATATATTTTTTTGATAAATTTTTGCTTCTAAATTAAATTTTTTTGTCATCTGTTTAAGAAAATTACTTTTGTGGTAACTCTTTTCATAAAAAATCAGCTTAAAACCTTGCTTTTTGGATTTCATCAAAATACCTAAAACTATGCTAGGAAGACCTGCACCTGAACCCAGATCAGTGCATATTTGAATATCATTTTTATTAATAAAATCAATGGTTTGTGCACTATCGTAAATATGTCTTGTATTTATTGACTTTTCTGTACTTGAACTTATCAAATTAATTTTCTTGTTTGTATTTAAAATTGACTGTGAATACTCCTCCAGCTCCTTTAATGTTTCACGTGAAACATTTGGAATGTAGATATTGTCTGTTTTTATTATTTTCGAATCAATCAAGCTATATGCTTAATAGACTTTCTTTTGACATGAGACAACAAAATATATACTGCTGCTGGCGTAATCCCATCTATCCTAAGTGCTTGACCAAGTGTTTTTGGTCTTATTTCCTTAAATTTTGACTTAACTTCATTTGATAACCCTGAGAATTGATCATAATCTAAATTTTCAGGAATTTTAAGATTTTCATCTCTTTTAAATGCTAATATATCTGCATCTTGTTTCTTCAAATAGCCTTTGTAATGTGCTTTTATCTCAATTTGCTCGTCTATTTCACGTGAAACATATTTGATTTCTGGCCAAATTTCCCTAATTTTACTCATTTTTACTGTTTTTTGACTCAATATTTCTATTGCATTTCTTTTAACACCATCTTTCGCAATATTTATTCCGAATTTTGTAGCTTTAGATGGAGAAATAAATGAATTTTCCATTTTTTTTAGACTTCTATCAAGTTTAGATGCTTTTTCTTTATATATTATTTTTCTTTCATCAAGTATAAGCCCAATATCAATTCCTTTTTGAGTGAGTCTTAGATCAGCATTATCAGATCTCAAAGATAACCTATATTCTGCTCTTGAAGTGAACATTCTATAAGGCTCAGCAACTCCTTTTGTGACCAAATCATCTATCATCACACCTATATACGCCTCAGATCTATCAAGGATAAATGGTTCTTTTCCTAATATAGAAAGAGAAGCATTAATTCCAGCAATCAAGCCCTGAGCGGCTGCTTCTTCATAACCTGTAGTACCATTTATTTGTCCTGCTAGGTAAAGATTTCTAATTTTTTTTGTCTCTAATGTTAAAAATAGCTCTCTTGGGTCCACAAAATCATATTCTATAGCATATCCAGGTCTTAATATCTTTACGTTTTCTAAACCATTGATATTATTACATATTTCTTGCTGCACAACAGCAGGAAGAGAAGTTGAAATTCCGTTAGGGTATATAGTTTTATCATTTAAACCCTCTGGCTCCAAAAATATTTGATGCTTTTGTTTATCGGCAAACTTTACAATTTTATCTTCTATAGAAGGACAGTATCTAGGACCAACACCCTGGATACTTCCAGAGTACATAGCACTACTTTTAATATTTTTAGAAATTATATCATGCACTGTCTGGTTGGTATAAGTCATCCTACAAGAAATTTGTTTATTAATATTTTTTTTTGTAAGGAAGGAGAAAAAATACGGATCTTCATCTGCATGCTGCTCCTCGAGTTTTTCAAAGTTAATTGTCGTTGCATCCAATCTTGGAGGTGTTCCTGTTTTTAATCTTCCAATTTTAAAATTATATTTTTCTAACTGTTCACTTAAACCAGTTGAGGGTTTTTCATTAAATCTCCCTGCAGGCGTTTGTTCATTACCAATGTGGATTAACCCATTTAGAAAAGTTCCAGTTGTTAAAATTACTTTTGATGAGAGTACTTTTTTACCTTCTTGTGTAATAAAACCAATTATGTCGTTTTTTTTAAAAATGAACTTTATTACAGGATCAGAAAAAATGCTTAAATTACAATAGTTTGCCAATTTTTCTTGCATATATTTCTTATATAAAGATCTATCACTTTGCGTACGTGGTCCCCGCACTGCAGGACCTCTACTTCTGTTTAATAATCGAAATTGTATTCCTGATTTATCCGCAACTTCTCCCATTACACCGTCTAGTGCGTCTATCTCACGAACAAGATGACCTTTACCTAATCCTCCTATAGCTGGATTACATGACATCTCACCAATAGTATCGAATTTATGCGTAAATAAGGCTGTATTTACTCCCAATCTAGCAGATGCTGCAGCCGCTTCGCATCCTGCATGCCCACCGCCAATCACCACTACATCAAATGACAACTCATTTTTCATAGCTGTAATTTATTATTGATCTTAAATTTTACAAGAAAACACTTAAAAATGTCAAAAAACCAAGTAAATTCAATACTTATTTGCCTATACAAAAATCATTAAAAATAGATCCTAATATTTCTTCAACATCTACTTTACCAACGATCATTCCTAAATGTCTGGTTGCCAATCTTAAATCTTCTGCAGCTTTATCAAAATCTTCTTGAGAGTTTTTTTCCTCGAAGTTGATTAAATTTTGAACACAAGCTTCTAAACTTTGTCTATGTCTTTCTCTCGTAATTAGAGTTTCATTTGAACTAACAAACTTATTTTTTAGTTTATCTTTAATTCTATTTATTAACTCATCTAAATTTGTTTCATTTTTAATTGATAAAAAAATTGGATTAAACTTTTCAATTTGTTGATTAATATCTTTATAACCAAGGTCTATTTTATTGATTACAATTATTGATTTTTCACTAACCAAATCGTTCAAAAATCCAGTAAAATTAACACTTTTTGGCTCAATTACTATTATGTTTAAATCAGCATCCTCAGCACGTTTGAGAGCTAATTTAATTCCTTTTTTTTCTATCTCATCTTGCGACTCTCTAATCCCAGCAGTATCAGAAATCACAACAGGATAGCCATCTAAATTTAAATGAGCTTCGATAACATCTCTTGTAGTTCCTGCAATTTCTGAAACAATAGCTACATCACGATTGGAAAGATAATTAAGCAAAGAGGATTTTCCTGCATTGGCTGGCCCAATAATCGCAATCTTAAAACCTTCTCTAATTCTTTCACCAACTTTTTGATCGTTCAAAATTTTTTCAATTTCTAATCTCATTTTTTTTGTATCACTTTTTATATTTTTAATTACATCATCTGGGAGATCATCCTCAGGAAAATCAATTTTAGCTTCAACGTTTGATAGAATTTTTAAAAGTTTTTCTCTTATTGAATTAAATTTATCTGAACTTTTCCCACTCATAATTTTAATAGCTTGTTGTCTTTGAATTTCTGTTTCTGCAGAAATGAGATCGGATATGCTCTCAGCTTTAAGAAGATTTATTTTTTCATTTTGAAAAGCAATTTTTGTAAATTCACCAGGCTCAGCAAGTCGACAATTTTCAATTTTAGATAATTGATCTAAAATTGCCCTTACAACAGCAATGCTACCGTGCACATGTATTTCAGCCATATCCTCGCCTGTATAGCTCTCAGGGCCTGGAAACCACATTAATATTCCTTCATCTATAAGCTCAGAATTGTTGATTTTACTGAATTTTTTTAAGGTTGCTTGCCTTGGTTTTGGAAGTTGGCCGTTTGTAATTAATTTAACAATCTCTTTAACTTTAGCACCTGATATTCTAATAACTGCGATACCTGAGATACCAGGTCCTGAGGAGAGAGCATAGATTGTCATAACTAATTATTATAGTTTTATATTCATCTAAATTATATATTTATCTTAATGATTATTTGGTTAGCTTCATATCCTAAAAGTGGAAATACCTGGGTAAGATCATTTTTGAATTCACTGTTATTTAATAAAAATAGTGAAGCGAATCTCAGTGAAATAAGCAAAATAGATCAGTATCCTAAAAGATCTCATTTTATAAATTTAGTAAATGAGATTGATAATTTAGAAAAGTTATCATCGAATTGGATTGAGTCACAAAAAATTTTAAATAAAGATAATAAAATTAAAATTCTTAAGACACACCACGCTCTTTGTAAATATCAAAACTCTTTTTTTACAAACGGAGAGGTATCACTTGGAACAATTCATATTGTAAGAGACCCTAGAAATGTAATATCATCAATACTATATCATTTCTCAAAAAAGAATTATATTGAAGCTAAAGAATTTTTATTTGATGAAAATAAAGCACTAGGTAAAAAATTTGATTTAAATGACCCAAATGCAAATAAAAATATTTTTACAGTAATATCATCTTGGAAGAATCACTACAATTCATGGAAACAATTTAAAAAAAATTATTTACTAATTAAATATGAAGACTTAATTCAAAATCCTCATAAAGAATTTAATAAACTTGCAGAATATTTATCTAAACATTTAAATCTTAAAATTGACGCAACAAAAGTAAATTTATCAGTAAAGTCAAATTCTTTTGAAAACCTTAAAAAGTTAGAGAAAGAGAATGGTTTTGTTGAAGCTATAAACGATAAAGAAACTGGAGAAATAAAACGATTTTTTAATCTAGGACCTGGTAATGATTGGAAAAAATTATTAGATATAAAGTTAAAAGAGGATATAGAAAGAGAGTTTGAAACTGAAATGCGTGAACTCGGATATATTTAAAAAATGATCATTTGGTTAGCTTCATATCCTAAAAGTGGTAATACGTGGTTAAGATTTTTTATAATATCATTGCTTTTGGGTAAACAGACTGATTTGAATTTAAATCACCTAAGGGCTATAATGAATTATCCACATTCTACACATTTTGATGATCTTGTTTCTAACTTATTTAATCTAGATGAAATATCAAAAAATTGGATAACTACTCAGGAAAAAATAAATTCTGATAAAAAACTAAGATTTTTTAAAACTCATAATATGCTTGGTAAGTACAAGGGATATCCTTTTACAGACGCTCAAAATACATTAGGGACTATTTATATTGTTAGAGACCCGAGAAATGTCATTACATCAGTAAAGAACCATTATTCATTATCAGGTTATGATGAAGCACAAAAATTTATATTTAAAGATGATCAAATTTTAGCCTTATCGGATAGACAAAAAGCTTTGTATTTAAAGAGTAAAAAATTTCCACTAACACAATATGTTGGCTCATGGAAAACTCATTATTTATCTTGGAAGAATATGAAGAAAAATTATATTTTAGTAAGATATGAAGATCTGTATGAAAATTCTAAAAGTGAATTTACTAAAATTTCAAGTTTTATAGGAGGTTTGTTAAAAGTTAAATTTACTGAAGCGCAAATAGAAAATGCAATAAATTTAAGCTCATTTGAGAGGTTAGAAAATATGGAAAAAGAGAACGGATTTACTGAGAGCACTATCGACAAAGATGGTAATAGAAATAAATTTTTTTTCCTGGGGCCTAAGAATGATTGGAGGAAAATTTTAGATAAAAGTATATCTAGCGAAATAGAGAAAAAATTTGAAAAAGAAATGAAAGAGTTAAAATATATTTGATTTATAAATCTATAGATTTATCACCATTCGCTTTTGCAAATTTAAGCCAATTTCTAATTATTAAAATGTCATTTAATTTATTACCACTTAAATACTTATTAATAAGGGCTTTTTCTGAGTTTTTGTTATAAATTTTTCCATCTATATACTTTTCCTTATCTTTCCATTCAGTTTTAAAACTCATCATTTTATCTTTTTTGATTTCTTTATAGTTTGGGTATTTCTGACTAAATTCTGTGCAACCTCTTTTCTTAGTAATTGTAAAATTGTCTCCAATATTTTTTTTTATTATCTTTTGAAGATTATTAGCAATCTCGTCTAATTCTTGTAAATTTTGTGAGTAAACAAAACCTTTATATTGTCCAGATACATTAGGTCTTTGTTCAACCATAACTTTTCTATTATTTCTTAATCCAACATAAAGGTTATCAAATACAAAATACAATTTTATTAAGTCTAAAATATTGTTTACCTCTATGACTATCTTAAAACATTCAAAGCAGAACTCTGGAATAATGGCTTGACTATTAAATACTTTGAAATGCCTATCACAATTCAAATTAACTGAATTATGTCTGTAGATTTGCATATGTGGAAAATCTGTGTATGTTAAATTTTTTTTTAAAACTTCTATTGAGTTTTTAATAAAACTAACCACTTCAGAATCATTGATGTATAAATTTTCTCTGTAATCAAAATTTATTTTTTCTAATAATGAGTTAGTCAAAACATATGGATTATTTAAATTTTTTTTTGGTTTAAAAGAAGATAAAATTTTTATGATATTGTGATGTGCGTCCTTTAAATTTATATCCAAAGAAATAGCTTTTATAAAGTTTTCTAGGGCATCTTCAAACTCATTATGTTGCCTATTAACTAGACCTAACAAGTAGTACGAAGTTGCAAAATTATTGTTTAGTTCAATAGATTTAGATAAATGTTTTTTACTCGATTTAAAATTGTTTAATTTAAATAAAATGTAACCATTTAAGTTTTGTAAAAAAAAATTATTTTCATTATTTTCTACTAATGACTGACTTACCTTAAATGCTTTTACATATTCTCCTAATCTCTCAAAAGATTTAACTTTTTCAACTTCTTTAATAATTTCTGGACTAAGCATCAGGCATTAGTCTACTAAAAAATAAAATATATTCTATGGAAGATTTATGCTGGTTTATTCATTGAGTTAAAAAACTCAGCATTGTTTTTTGTTGTTTTTAATTTCGAATTTATAAAATCAATAGCATCCATAGATCCCATTGGAGCAATAATTCTTCTTAAAACATTCATTTTTTGAAGATCGTTTTTATCAAATATCAGTTCTTCTCGTCTTGTTCCTGATTTTGTAATATCAATTGCAGGGTAAATTCTTTTCTCTGAGATTTTTCTATCCAGAATAGTTTCACTATTTCCTGTTCCTTTAAATTCCTCAAAAATCACTTCATCCATTCTGCTACCTGTATCAATCAAAGCTGTTGCAATAATGGTTAGAGATCCACCTTCTTCAATATTTCTAGCTGCTCCAAAAAATCTCTTTGGTCGTTGAAGAGCATTCGCATCTACTCCACCTGTCAAAACTTTACCAGAACTAGGAACAACTGCATTGTAGGCTCTTCCTAGCCTAGTTATAGAGTCTAATAAAATAACAACATCTTTTTTATGTTCAGTTAGCCTTTTAGCTTTTTCGATCACCATTTCTGCTACAGCTACGTGACGTTGTGCTGGTTCATCAAACGTAGAACTAATAACTTCACCTTTAACTGTTCTCTGCATATCTGTAACTTCTTCAGGTCTTTCATCTATTAATAGAACCATTAGATAACATTCAGGATGATTAGCTGTGATAGAGTTAGCTATACTTTGTAAAATCATTGTTTTACCAGCTTTTGGAGGTGAAATGATTAAAGATCTTTGGCCTTTTCCAATCGGACTAACAAGATCAATAAGTCTTGGGGTTAAATCAGGTTTTTTTTCAACTTTGTTTGTTTCAACTTCCATTCCCAATTGTTTGTTTGGATAAAGAGGTGTTAGGTTATCAAAAGCAATTTTGTGTTTAAATTTATCTGGTTCTTCAAAATTTATTTTGCTGACTTGAAGAAGTGCAAAATATCTCTCTCCTTCTTTTGGAGATCTAATAGGTCCTTCAACACTATCACCAGTTCTTAAACCAAATCTTCTGATTTGACTTGGGCTTACGTATATATCATCTGCACCCGGTAAATAATTAGACTCCATTGCTCTAAGAAAGCCAAAGCCATCTTGCAATAATTGCAGAACACCTCCACCGGTAATCTCTTCACCTTTTTCTGCAAGCTTTTTTAAAATTGCAAAATAAATTTCTTGTCTTCGTAATGTGCTAGCGTTTTCTATACCTAGCTTTTCAGCTTCGGTGATTAATTTTTCTGAGCTTTTTTCTTTTAATTCTTGAATATTCATGTGTGGAAGTTTTTGTTAGTGATATTCTAAATATATATACTGATGTAAAAATTTCAACCCTAGATAGGCTTAAAAACCACAATAAAAACAATAAAAATAAGCAATACTGTGGGTATTTCATTTATTATCCTAAAAAATCTGGATGATTTTGAGTTTTCTTTAGATTTTAATGAACGCATACATTTGCCGAGATACTCATGGTAAATTGTTAAAATTACTACTGACAGAATTTTAAGCTGTAACCATAAATATGCGAAACTTTCAATTCCATTTATCCAAATTAATATAATTCCAAAAAGCCAAGACAAAATCATGGCTGGTCGCATGATATAATTATAAAGCTTTCTTTCCATCGTTTCAAAAATTTCAGTAGCTTGATCCTTTTCAAAATTTTCGACGTGATAAACAAAAATTCTTGGTAAATATAATAACCCTGCCATCCAAGAAATTACCGCTATTAGATGAAGCGATTTAAATAAAAGATATCCACTCATTGATTATAAATTTTTTGAAATAAGATGTTTGAATAAAGAAATATGATCTTCATTATCATTTAAGCAAGGTATCATTTCAAAGTTTTCACCACCTGATTTGATAAAACTTTCTTTCCCTTGGATGGATATTTCTTCTAAAGTCTCTACACAATCAGATGAAAAACCAGGACATATGACTAGAATATTTTTTTTCCCCTCTTTGGGCAAGGCTTCAAAAGTTTTGTCTGTATAAGGTTGTAGCCATTCTTGAGGACCAAATCTTGATTGAAATGTTGTCATAATTTTAATATCTGAATATTTTTCAGAGATAAGTCTAGTGGTTTTATGACAATAGCAATGATAAGGGTCTCCCTTGTCAAAGTATTTTTTTGGTATTCCATGATACGAAGCTACTATTAAGTCTGGTTTCCAATTAATTTCGTTAATTTTTTTTACAATACTATTTTTAATAGCATCTATATAAAGAGGTTCAGACTCATAATGAGGAATTATTTTTAAATTTGGTTGCCACCTCATTTTCATAAGAGTTCTATAAACCTCATCACATACAGTTGCAGTCGTTGCTGCAGCATATTGAGGATAAAGAGGTAGCACAATTAAATTTTCGCAACCTTTTTTATGAAGTTCATTTATTTTACTTTTAATACTTGGATTACCGTACCTCATAGCAAAATCAACAATCAACTTTTCATTACCAATTTTCTCGGATAATTTATGAGCTTGGCTCTCTGTAAAAAATCTAAGTGGTGACATGTTCTTGTCTTTCATCCATATTTCCTTGTAGGCTTTAGCAGTTTTTGATGGCCTAAAAGTAAGTATAAATAAGTTAAGAATTACTTGCCAAATAAGAGGATTTACTTCGATAACCCTCCTATCTGATAAAAATTCCTTTAAATATTTCCTTATATCCAGCCAACTAGTGGAATTGGGTGTGCCAAGGTTTATAATTAAAACCCCTGTTTTACCATAATTAACTTTTGGGTGGTCTGATCTCATTTAAAGTTTCGTACGATTTTAATCAAGTCTTCAACCATTTCAATTTTAGTTTCTGGTAGAATTCCATGACCTAAATTAAATATGTATGGATGATCCTTAAAAATTTGAAGATATTTTTCTACTTCTTTTTTAAGAATTTCTTTATCAGTCAATAATATTTTAGGGTCAAGTCCCCCTTGGATGGGAATTTTTATTTCTTTTACTATTTTTTCTGGATCAACATCATAATCTATATTTACTGCATCCGGTTTAACTATTTCACAGAAATTTTTATAATCTTTAATACCTCTTGGAAAACAAATTACGGGTATGCCTAATTGTTTGACATATTCTACAATATTTAATGTAGGTATATAAATGTATTCAGGAATTTTATCATCTAATAATCCTGCCCAACTGTCAAAAATTTGAATTACTTTGGCTCCTGCCTCGACTTGATTTTTTATATGAACTTTTAAAAATTTTTCAATAATTCCTAATAGTCTATTTATTAGAAATTCATCTTTGAAGAATTCACCTGTTAGACCTTTTTTTGGTGATGATCTATTAATCATATATACAAGAATAGTCCATGGAGCTCCAACAAATCCTATCATGTCTTTATTATTCATCAAAGTATCCTGGGAAGTTTTGGAAATTGCTTTGTAAACTTTATAAACTTTTTCTGTAAAGTTAATTTCATCAACATTCCTGATATTTTCTAATTCTATTTCTCCAAGCTTTGGTCCAAAATTTTTTTCAAATTCTACCTTTTGACCAAGACCATATGGTAACATCAAAATGTCAGAAAATATTACTGCACCATCAAACCCAAATCTCTTTATAGGCTGAAGAGTTATTTCAGATGCTAAATCGCTGTTTAAACAAAGTTTTATAAAATCTGTATTTTTTTTTCTTATCTCTCGAAATTCAGGCAAATATCTTCCTGCTTGTCTCATTAACCATATAGGATTGGTTTTAGTGTCTTTATTTTTTATACAGTTAGTTAAGGGACTCATATAAATAGATATATATTATTTACTTTATTAGTATTATGTATTGTGAATAACGTAAATTAGTCAATTATCACACTTTGTTAACTTTTTATTAATAATTTAAATCTCTATTTACTTTGATTTTATAAGGATTAATTAAGATTTCTCATATTTTATGTATATTATGTATAACTTTGTTAACATTTTATAATTTAGTTAATTTGATGGAAAAAAAACTAACTATTATTATCCATAGAGGTAAATCTGAATTTTTCTTATTTTACTTATAGATTATAAACATTTTATACATGAGAAACTTATATCAAATATACTTAATATCAGATTCTACGGGCGAAACACTTGATAGAATTTTTTTAGCTTTAAAAGCACAATTTCCTAATTTCGAATACGAGACAAATCATTTTTCCTTTACTCGTACTGAAAGTCAAACTCTTGCTATACTAAAACAGGCAAAAAAAGATAAAAATTCTATTATTTTATATACTATTGTTAATAGTAAATTAGCAAAATATCTTACAGAAAAAGCCTACGAAAGAAATATACCTTGTTTTGGAGTTCTTGGAGACCTGATTTTAAACTTTTCAAAAGTCTTAAATCAAAAAGCTTCTCACCAACCAAGTGGGCAACATATTCTAAATGAAGAATACTATGACAGAATTGAAGCCATTCAATTCACCATGAACCATGATGATGGAAATCAAATGGATGATATAGAGAAATCCGATATCATTCTTTTGGGGGTAAGCAGAACAAGTAAAACTCCAACAGCAATTTATCTAGCAAATAGAGGTTTTAAAACTTCAAATATCCCGTTAGTTAACAAAAACTCAATTCCATCAAAAGTTATTGAAAAAAACTTTTCCCCATGTGTTGTTGGTTTAGTGACGGAAGCCGAGAGACTATATGATTTAAGAAAAAACAGATTGAACTCTTTAAAAGAAGATCAAAATAGTGAATACGTAAATATAGACAAGATTCGGGATGAATTAAATAGTTCTAGAAAATTATTTAAAGAGAATAATTGGCCCACAATAGATGTAACACGAAAATCAGTTGAAGAAACAGCAGCATCTGTAATTAAAATTTATGAAATAAAAAATAAAAAAAATGATTAAGATTATTTTAGCTTCAAAAAGCAAAGTCAGAAAAGAAATATTAGATAATCATAATATCGATTGCAACGTTGAGGTATCAAATGTGGATGAGGATCCAATAAAAGAAAGTTTATTAAAAGAGGGAGCTTCACCAGAAATTATTTCTAAAAATCTAGCAGAATTAAAAGCAAACAAGGTAAGTCAAAAATTTAATAATACTTTAGTATTAGGAGCAGATAGCGTCATCGATTTAACTGGAGAATTAATATCAAAACCAGAAAGTAGGGGAGAGGCTTTAAATATTTTAAAGAAACTTAATGGAAAAAAACATTCCTTGATCAGTTCGGTTTGTATATCTAAAAATGGATCCATGGTTTGGAACTATACCGACAAAGCTTATTTAACCATGAAGGATCTTTCTAAAAATGAATTAGTCACTTATCTAAATAAAATAAGCGATGAGGCTTTGTATGCTTATAATGTCTATCAAATTGAAGGAGAAGGAAGAGCTTTATTCTCAAATATTGATGGAGATGAAGATACAATAATGGGCTTACCTATTAAAAAAATTAAGGAATATTTAGAACTTCAAAAATGAAAAAATTTTTAGTAATAGGGAATCCGATTGAACATTCTTTATCTCCAAAGTTACATAATTATTGGATTAAAAAAAATAATTTAGATGCAATTTATGGAAAATTGGAAACCTATGACAATGATTTGTCTGAACTATGTAAATCTATCAAAAATGGAGATTTGGAGGGTTTAAATGTTACTGTCCCTTTTAAAAAATCAATAATACCTCACCTAGATATTTTAAGTAGTAATGCATTAAGGACACAATCTGTAAATACTATATCGTTAAATAAAGGTCATTTAATTGGAGATAACACTGATATTAATGGGTTTGAATTAAGTATAAGAAAATTGAATTATGATGTTAATGACAAAACAGTTCTGATATTAGGTGCTGGTGGTGTTGTACCATCAATTATTTTTTCGCTGTTAAGGATGAAAGCATCAAAAATACTTTTGAGTAATAGAACCAAAGAAAAAGCTAATAATTTAAAAAAGTTTTTCAAAGAGATTAATATTATAGACTGGGGTGATTTACCTGATTTTGATATGATAATTAATGCAACTACTTTAGGTTTGAAGAAAGATGATAAGTTTGGTTTAGACTTTTCACAGATTAGTAATAACAAGCTTTTTTATGATGTTATATACTCTCCATTTCAAACAGAATTCTCTGAGGCAGGCAATGCAAAAGGTAATGTAATTGAAAATGGTTTAAATATGTTCTTATTTCAAGGCCAGCAAGCCTTTAATATTTGGCATAATGTTGAACCAGAAATTAATAAAGAATTAATTGAATTTCTAAAAAAATGAAACTATGAGATTTAAAATTAAATATGATTAGAGCTGGAATAATTGGCGGCATAGGTTCAGGGAAATCTTTTATTTCAAAGCTTTTTGGATATCCAGTATTTAATGCAGATGATGAGGTAAAATATATTTATAAAAATAATAAAGAGTGTTTTAATAAATTAAAAAAAAAATTACCAAAATTTATAAAAACATTTCCCATTAAAAAAAAGGAGCTTATATCGGCTATTAACGCAAATAAGAAAAATCTTAAAATTATATCTTCTGTTGTTCACCCTTTGGTAAGAAAAAAAATGAAAAAATTCATAATAATGAATAAAAAGAGTGAGGTTATTATTTTTGATATCCCTTTATTAATAGAAAACAAACTCAATAAAAAAAAAGATATAATTATCTTTGTAAAATCAAAAAAATCTAAAGTTTTAAACAGATTAAAAAAGAGGCCGAACTTTAATGAAAAATTGCTAAAGAATCTTAAAGAAAATCAGGTTATCTTATCTAAAAAAGAAAAATTAGCTGACTATGTCATTAATAATAATTTTTCAGTAAATGTGATGAAAAAAAAAGTTAAACTAATTAAAAAAAAAATTTTAAATGAAAGAAATAGTTCTAGATACTGAGACAACAGGCTTATCAGTTAGAGATGGTCATAGAATTGTAGAAATTGGTTGTATAGAGTTAGATAATTTAATACCAACAAAAAATATATTCCATTTTTATTTAAACCCTGAAAGAAAAGTATCAGAGAAAGCATTTGAAGTTCATGGTTATTCTGATGACTTTTTAGCAACCAAACAAAAATTTGCTGACATAGCTGATGATTTTATAAATTTTATTAAGGATAAAAAAATTATTATACATAACGCCGAATTTGATATTGGTCATTTAAATAATGAATTAACTTTAATTGGGAAGCCAAAGATAAGTACTGCAAATGTGATTGATACGCTAGAATTAGCGCGAAATAAATTTCCAGGCTCAGGAATAAGCTTAGATGCACTATGCAAAAGGTTTAGAATTGATAATTCAAGAAGAGAAAAACATACTGCCCTGATTGATTGTGATTTACTTGCAAAAGTTTACATAAATTTAATTGATCAAAAAGAACCTACTCTAAATCTAGTTGAGAATAGTGAAAATAATATTTCTTTGTCTCAAGGTGGAGTAGAATATTTTAAAAAAGTGATAAAACCAACTGAACAAGAACTACTGAGCCATAAAGAATTTCTTAAAAAAAATTTAAAAAAAAATTTCTTTTAATTTAATCTTTCTTTATATAGTTTTTCAAAATCAATTTTATTGCCAAATTTTAAATCTGGCAAACCTGATGATCGTAATATAGTCAAAAACTTTTTCTCTAACTCCGGATACATCATTATTTGAAGATCACTTAATATTATTTTTTCTAGATCTGCCTTATTAATTTTTAAATCAAGTATCTCAATGACATTTGCATATGCGATTTGAAAAAAGCCCTTTTCTTTTTTTGGGTTTGGATTCTCATATGTTAAAGTGGTTAAAACTTCTATCATTTTTCTTTTTAAAGGTTTTGAATTAATATCAACTTTCATCTTATATTCTGGAATAGTATTTCTAATTGTTACCAAAGCTTCTGGGCTTGGAATTTCAACTGATAAATCTTTAATATAACTTACAATCATTTTAAATTTATTTTCCATCTTTATCCTCTATATCTTCATATTCTCCTTCAATATAAGTTTTTCTTTTATCATTACCTTTTTTTTTAGATGCATATGTTTTTGAATACTTACTAAGAATTATTTTTCTCGTAACAGGAAAAACCAATAAAATACCTATAATATCAGTAGCAAATCCTGGTAATATTAATAAGAGAGCAGCAAAAGCAATTGCCGCCCCCGAAACTATTTCATAAAGTGGTAGCTCATTTTTGACTAATTGAGACATTCCTGAACGTAAAGTGTTAAATCCTTCGTATCTTGCGTACCAAATACCCACAATCGCCGTTGTAAGAATTAATAAAATAGTGTTTAAAGCTCCTATTTCTGATCCAACCTTTATAAATAAATAGATTTCAATGAGAGGTATCCCTAAAATAAGAATTATTGCTGTGTTCATTTGTCTATAATGTAAATTGCAGGTTGAAATTAATCAACATAGTAAATATTATCAATATATGAGTTATAGCTTCGAGTACATCGATATAATATTACTAGCCATGATTGCTGGTTTTATTTTCCTTAGATTAAGAGGGATTTTGGGAAAAAAAACTGGTTTTGAGGAAAATATTAATTCAAGTTTTCCCCACGAGGAAGTTAAAGAGACTAAAGTTTCTCCTGTTCTTAATGCTGAAACTTTTGATGATGCTGCAAAAAAAGATTTTCTAAACGGTGCAAAGATCGCTTATGAAAGTATTATCACGAGCTTCTCAAAAGGAGATCTTAAATCAATTAAAAATCTTCTAGCAAAAAATGTATATGATCAATTTGATGAAGCCATCAAAGACAAAAAGGCAAGAAATGTAACTTCTGAAACCACTTTTATCGGTATTAATTCTGCAGAAATAAAAGAGCACAATCAAAATAAAAATATGCTTGAAGTTAGCGTTGAATTTGTAAGTGAAATTATATCTTGCATTAAAGATAAAGATAATAAAATTGTATCTGGTGACGCCCAAAAAGTTAAAAAAGTTTTAGATACTTGGAAATTTACAAAAGATAGTACTTCAAAAAATCCTAACTGGCTAATAGTAGACACTCAGGCTTAGTTGATAAAAAAAATATCAGACAAAGATAAAAAAGACTGGCAAGATTTTTTAAATAGTACTGATAAATTAGAAAATAAAGACCAAAAAATTTCTTCATCACCTAATAGATATATTGAAAGATCTATTGATTTGCATGGATATACTTTAGAGGAAGCAAATCACAAGATGACTTCCTACATAGAAGAATGTTTTATTAATGGAGTTAACAAAATTAATGTCATTACAGGAAAGGGCTTAAGATCAAAAAATTTAAATGACCCATATCAATCTAGTAATTTGAGCATATTAAAATACTCAGTACCTAATTTTATTAAAGGTAGTGATCATTTAATGAACAAAATTATAAGTATTGATTTTGAGGCTGTTGAAAATCCATCCGTTGGAAATTTTGATATTTTTTTAAGAAAAAAAAAATAAGAATTATAAAATAAATTTTGAAAGATCAGCGTCTTTTACAAGTTCGCCAATATTTTTTTTAATATAATCCGAGTCTATACTGATCTTTTCTCCAGCTCGGTCTGTTGCAGTAAAACTAATTTCATCTAAAACTCTTTCGATTATAGTATGCAGTCTTCTTGCGCCAATATTTTCAACTGTTGTATTTACTTCGCTTGCAATTGTTGCGATGGTATCAATTCCATCTTCAGTAAATTCTAAATCAACATTTTCTGTTTTAAGTAAAGCTTTGTATTGTTTAATCAAACTATTGTCCGGCTCTTTTAAGATTCGCTTGAAATCCTCACTATTCAATGCATCTAGCTCAACTCTGATTGGAAGTCTTCCCTGAAGCTCAGGTAAAAGATCTGATGGCTTTGCTAGTTGGAAAGCTCCTGATGCTATAAATAATATGTGATCTGTTTTAATTGGACCATATTTAGTGCTCACAGTTGTCCCCTCAATTAAAGGAAGTAAATCTCTTTGAACACCTTCTCTGGAAACATCTCCTCCAACTCTATCAGTTCTTGCTGAGATTTTGTCTATTTCATCTAAAAATACGATTCCGTTGTTCTCAGTCGTATTTTTTGCTGATTTAATAATTTTATCTTGTTCTATTAATTTATCAGCTTCTTCGTTTAGTAATATTTCATGAGACTCTTTTACTGACATTTTTTTCTTCTTAGCTTTTTGGCCCATAGATTTTCCTAACATGTCTGAAATATTAATCATTCCAACATTTGCACCAGGCATACCAGGAATTTCAAATGATGGCATTCCACCGCCACTTTCAGTAACAGCTATTTCAATTTCATTATCATCTAAATCACCGTCTCTTAATCTTTTTCTAAAACTTTCTCGTGTTGCAACACTTGCTTTATTCCCAACTATTGCGTCAAGAACTCTATCCTCTGCTAATTTTTGTGCTTTAGTGTGAACTTCTTTTCTTTTTTTAACTTTTTCCATTGCAATAGCAATTTCTAAAAGATCTCTAATTATTTGTTCTACGTCTCTTCCAACATAACCTACTTCAGTAAATCTCGTTGCTTCAACTTTTACAAAGGGTGCCTCAGCTAATTTTGATAATCTTCTAGATATTTCTGTTTTACCAACACCTGTTGGTCCCATCATTAAAATATTTTTTGGAAGCACTTCATCTTTCATATCACCATCTAAAGCTTGTCTTCTCCATCTATTTCTTAAGGCTATTGCAACAGCTCTTTTGGCATTATTTTGTCCAACAACAAATCTATCTAACTCAGAAACTATTTCTCTTGGAGATAATGAGTTTTGAATATTACTATTTTCTTTTTTTACTTTTGCGTTTGGGAGAGTTGTGACGTTTGATTTTTCCATATTAAATTTTTTCTATATTGCAATTATCATTTGTGAAAACGCATATTTCAGATGCAACTTTAATCGCTTTTTTTGCAACTTCCTCTGCTGATAAATCTGTATCCATTAAAACTTTTGCAGATGCTAATGCATAATTTCCACCTGATCCTATTCCAATAACATCTCCTTCCGGCTCTAAAACATCGCCAGTTCCTGAAATAATGAAACTATTTTCTTTATCACCAACAGCCATCAAGGCTTCTAATCTTCTTAAATATTTATCTGTGCGCCAATCTTTAGCTAATTCAACAGCTGCTCTTGCTAGATTTCCAGCATGTTTTTCTAGTTTAGACTCTAACCTTTCAAATAATGTTAATGCATCTGCAGTAGATCCAGCAAATCCTGCGATCACATTTCTTTTCTCAATCTTACGAACTTTATTTGCAGTTTTCTTAATTACTGTATTTCCCATACTAACTTGGCCATCACCAGCAACTACTACTTCATTGTTTTTTCTTACTAATACTATTGTTGTCATGGGATATAGATGGATACTAAATACAATAGTTCAAGACCAAGCCTAGAAATATTGCCATAATTGAATAATAGATATATACCTTTTTCAGATTATGAAACGTAAAGCCAAAATAAGTAGAAAAACAAAAGAGACCAACATCAGCGTTGATTTAAATATTGATGGTAAGGGTAAGTACAAAGTTGACACAGGTATAGGATTTTTAGATCACATGCTTGAGCAATTATCGAAACACTCTTCGATGGATATGAATATTAAAGCTAAAGGCGACACGCATATTGATCTTCATCACACAACTGAAGATACTGGAATTGCAATTGGTGAATGTTTGAAAAAAGCATCTAAAAAATTTGTTGGCATAAAAAGATATGCACATGCGATGATTCCAATGGATGAAACATTAACTAGAGTTGCAATCGATGTTTCAAATAGACCTTATTTAATTTGGAAAGTAAAATTGAAAGTAGAAAAATTAGGTGAGATGGATACAGAATTATTTAAAGAATGGTTCCAAGCGTTTTCACAAGCTGCAGGAATTACTTTGCACGTTGAAAATATTTATGGTGACAATAGTCACCATATTATTGAATCTTGCTTTAAAGGTTTGGCAAGATCTTTGCGGAACGCTTTAGAAATGGACCCAAGAAATAAAACCACAATACCTTCTACAAAAGGTTCTTTATAAATTTAATGAATGTCACAATTGTTGACTACAATTCAGGCAATATTAGTTCTGTAATTAATTCGTTTAAAGAAGTTGCAAAAGACAAAGTTAACATTGAAGTAACAGCAGATCTTGCAAAAATAAAAATTAGCGATAAGGTTGTATTACCTGGGCAAGGCTCTTTTAAAAGCTGTATTGATGGGCTCAATAGCATTAGCGGATTGATAGATACTCTTAATGAATTTGCATTAGAAAGTAAAAAACCACTTCTTGGAATTTGTGTTGGGCTTCAAATGTTTGCTGATATTGGCTATGAGGAAACTGAAACTAAAGGTTTAGGTTGGATCTCGGGAAAGGTATCTAAAATGGATAATCAAAATGGTAAATTCAAACTTCCACATATTGGGTGGAATGAAATTAATATTACAAAAAATAGTAGTATTTTTAAAGGTATAGAAAATAATTCTCACATGTATTTTGTGCACAGCTATGAGTTTGTACCTAAGGATAAATCTGTAATTTTAGCTACAACTGATTACTCATCTATTGTCATTTGTGCTGTTGAGAAAGAAAATATATTTGGTACGCAATTTCACCCTGAAAAGAGTGATAAAATTGGTCTTAAAGTAATCGATAATTTCATAAAATTATAATTATGAATATTTTTTAACTTTAAAATGATAAGGTTTCTATTAAAACTTCCTTTTTTTAAAAGACTTATTCCTTCGTTAAGTGTTAAATATTTCAAAATCTTTAAAAAAAATCGAAATTTTTTTAAAGTAAAAAATATATATTTTTATTTAGATTTTTTAGATCCTATAGATAGGCATATAATTTTACATCAAGAATATGAAAATGACCAAGTGAATTTTTTGGAGAATAAAATGAAAGAAAACTCATTTACATATTTTTTTGATATTGGGTCTAATTCTGGATATTATTCTTTTTACTTTGCAAAAAAATTTAAAAATTTAAAAGTAAAAGCATTTGAACCTAATATAGATCCATACAATAGATTTAGAAAAACATTAGAAAAAAATTCATTTCAAAATATTGAAGTGTTTAATTTTGGTTTATCTGACATGAATCAAAAAAAACAAGTAAGAGCTATGATTAAAGATGGATATGTACACTCAAACACAGCAATATTATATTCAGATGGTGAATTTAATTGTAAAGATCTTGAAATTAAAGACGCAAATTTTATGATTGGAGATGATATTTTTAGTCTTAAAAATGAAATGCTTACTATCAAAATTGATGTAGAAGGTCATGAGATCTATACTTTAAAGGGCTTAATAAAAAATCTTAAGAATAATCAGTGTTTGCTATTAATTGAAATCCCTGATCCAAATTATGGTAAAGTTGATAATTTTTTAAAAATGATTCAATATAAAAAAATTTTTAAATCTAAATATAGATCAGATTATATTTATACAAATATTAATACATTAAACAGTTAAAAGTGAAAATATTTCCAGCAATAGACATAAAAGACAAAAAATGTGTCAGGTTAGTAAAAGGAGATTTTAATAACAAAACTGTATACAAAATGTCACCACTTGAACAAGCAGGCAAATACAAAGATCATGGTTTCAAAAATCTGCACATAGTTGATTTAGATGGAGCGTTGAGAGGAGAGACTGTAAACATAGATATTATTGAGGAAATAGTTAACAAATTTGATCTTAAAATTGAAATAGGTGGAGGTGTAAGAAGCTTTGAAAGTATTCAAAAATATACTGATGCTGGAGTTGAGAAAGTAATTTTAGGAAGTGCTGCAATAAAAGATAAAAATTTTTTAAAAGAAGCATGTGAAAAATTTCCTGATAAAATTGCTTTAGGTCTAGATGCTAAAGATGGTTATTTATCTGTATCTGGATGGAAAGAAAATTCTAATTTAAAAACTTTAGATTTTTTAAAACATGTAAATGATTATGGAGCTAGTAGATTAATTTATACAGATATAAATAGTGATGGAATGAAACTAAGTCCAAATTTTGATGAAACAGAAAACGTTGCTAATAATTCAAACTGTCCAGTAATTATATCTGGAGGTGTTTCATCAATTAATGATATTAAAAAAGCTAAAGATTTAGGAAATAAAAACATTGAAGGTATTATAGTTGGTAAAGCTATATATGATGGTGATATTAAATTAGATGAACTTGCAAAAGAAATAGATGCTTAAAAATAGAATTATACCTTGCTTAGATGTTAAAAATGGAAGAGTTGTAAAAGGTATAAACTTTGTTGATTTACAAGATGCAGGTGATCCCGTTGAACAAGCAAAAATCTATAGTGATGGTGGTGCAGATGAAATTTGTTTTTTAGACATCACTGCTTCAAATGAAAATAGAGATACAATTTATGAAGTTGTGAAAGATACTTCAAAAAAATGTTTTGTACCTTTAACAGTAGGTGGTGGAGTAAGAAGTGTGGACGATATTAGTAAACTATTAAATTGTGGAGCTGATAAAGTTTCAATTAATACAGCTGCAGTTCAAAATGCAGATGTAGTAGTCCAAAGTTCAAAAAAATTTGGCTCTCAATGTATCGTCGTTGCAATTGATGCTAAAAAAAATGGTGAGAAATGGGAAGTTTATACCCATGGAGGTCGAAATAATACTGGAATTGATGCTTTAGAGTTTGCAAGAAAGATGGAAGAGAGTGGCGCAGGTGAGTTGTTGATCACCTCAATGGATAGAGACGGTACCCAAGTAGGATATGATATAGATTTAATGTTTAAAATTTCTTCAATGGTAAACATACCTACAATAGCATCAGGTGGGGTTGGAGATCTTGATCACCTAGTCGATGGCATTAAATTGGGCAATGCTAGTGCGGTTTTAGCAGCATCTATATTTCACTATGGAAAATATTCTGTGAAGGAAGCTAAAGAATATTTGGACTCAAAAGGAATACCTGTTAGGATTTGAGATGCTAAATACCCTAGAAAGTTTATTTAATCTTGCTCGAGAAAGAAAATCAACTCCAGTTGATGGTTCTTATACCAATAAACTTTTGAGTGATAAATCTTTGAGTAAAGCGAAAGTGCTTGAAGAAATAAATGAACTTATCGAAGCAGTTGAAGAAAATTCAAATAAAATCCATGAAGCAGCTGATGTATTTTATCATTTAATTATGTACCTTGAGGCTAATAATATAAAAATTGAAGATGTAATGAGTGAATTAGATAAAAGAAAAAAATGAGCCATAAATTTTATAAACCTGCAAGATCTAGATTACAAAGAAGTGAATTAGCAGTTCCAGGTTCATCACCTAAAATGTTTGATAAAGCTCTCAGTTCTGCAGCAGATTATGTTTTTTTAGATTTAGAAGATGCAGTTTCTCCCAATGATAAAATTACTGCTAGAGCAAATGTTGTTAAATCTTTAAATGAAATGGATTGGAGAGGTAGTGGCAAAACTATTTCAGTAAGAATAAATAGTTTAGATACTCATTACATGTATTCAGATTTAATCGAGATTGTTGAACAAGCTGGAGAAAACGTAGATACAATTTTAGTTCCAAAAGCTGGAACTGCAAGTGATATTTATATGGTTGATTGTTTATTAACTCAAATTGAAACAAATAAAAAAATAAAAAATAAAATTGGAATTGAATGTTTAATTGAGACTGCTTTAGGAATGTCGAATATTAAAGAAATTGCAACCTCAAGTGAAAGATTAGAGGCATTACATTTTGGTGTAGCAGATTATGCAGCAAGCTTGAGAGCACGAACTACAGTTATAGGTGGACTTAATGAAAATTATCCAGGTGATCAGTGGCATCATGGTTTATCTGAACTAGTTATGACTTGTAGAGCATATGGAATAAGAGCTATTGATGGACCGTTTGGAGATTTTAATGATCCAGATGCCTATACAGCAGCTGCTAAAAGAGGTGCTGCAATTGGTATTGAGGGTAAATGGGCAATACATCCTTCGCAAATTGAATTGGCAAACAATGTATTCTCTCCACCAGAGGCAGAGGTTACTAAAGCTAAAAGGATCTTAGAAGAGCTAGAAAAGGCTGCTAAAGAAGGCAAAGGAGCTGCTCAACTTGATGGCAGGATGATAGATGCTGCATCTGCTAGAATGGCTGAAAACATTGTAAATATAGATAACTTAATCCATAATAAATAAATAAAATTATGGACATTCACGAATACCAAGCAAAGAAAATACTTTCAAACTTTGGGGTAACAATTCCTAGAGGTGGAATAGTTTACAGTCCAGAAAATGCTGAGAATAAAGCTAGAGAAATTGGTGGATCAAGGTGGGTTGTGAAAGCACAAATTCATTCTGGTGCTAGGGGAAAAGCTGGAGGGATAATTGTTTGCAATACACCATTAGAAGTTGCTCAAGCAACAGATAAATTATTAGGAAAAAAATTAGTTACAAATCAAACAGGACCTGAAGGAAAAATTGTAAACAGAATTTATATTGAAGAAGCTACAGATATTGAAAAGGAATTATATTTAGGATTAGTTTTTGATAGAAGTTCAGAGAGTATTATGGTTGTAGCCTCAACAGAAGGTGGAATGAGTGTTGAAGAAATTTCAAAGGAAAAACCAGAAACAATAATAAGATCAAAAATTGAAGTAGCTGTAGGGATGCAAAATTTCCAAGCTAGAGAATTGGCATTTGGTCTTGGTATAGAACCGGAATTAATTAGAAGAGCATCTGATACTATTATTGGATGTTATAAAGCTTTCAGTGAATTAGATGCAACAATGGTAGAAGTTAATCCATTAGTTATTTCTAAACAAAAACAAATTTTAGCTTTAGATTGTAAAATGAGTTTTGATAACAATGCAATGTTTAGACGAAGTCAAGTTTCCGAACTAAGAGATAAAACACAAGAAGATTCAAAAGAAATATTTGCCTCCGATAGAGGTTTAAACTATGTCAGTTTAGATGGGAACATAGGTAATATTATTAATGGTGCAGGTCTTGCGATGGCATCCATGGACATGATTAAATTAGCTGGAGGTACCCCTGCAAACTTTCTAGATGTTGGGGGTGGCGCAACACCAGAAAAAATAGTTAAAGCATTCAAATTAGTTACAATGGACGAAAAAGTTAAAGTAATTCTTGTAAACATTTTTGCTGGTATAAATAGATGTGATTGGGTTGCAGAAGGTATTGTAGATGCCCTTAAAAAAATTGAGATTAAAGTTCCATTAGTCATACGTTTAGCAGGTACTAATGTAGAAAAAGGAAATAAAATTTTAAAAGATAGTAAAATAAATTATATAGAAGCAAATACTCTAGAGGATGCAGCTAATAAAGCAGTTGCAGCATTAAACAAATAAATCATGACTGTATTAGTTGATAAAAATAGTAAGATAATTATTCAAGGTTTTACAGGGAAAATGGGCTCTTTTCATGCAGATGAGATGATAAAATATGGCTCAAATGTAGTTGGTGGAGTTACTCCAGGAAAAGGAGGCTCAAAACATTTAAATTTACCTGTATTTAATACAGTTAAAGATGCTGTGAACGAAACAGGTGCCGACGCTTCAATTTTATTTGTACCCCCAGCTTTTGCAGCAGACTCAGCAATGGAAGCAGCAGATGCCGGAATAAAAATATGTGTAGCTATAGTTGATGGAATACCTTCTCACGACATGATCAGAATAAAAAGGTACATGAGAAGATACACTAAAAGTTCTAAAATGACATTAGTTGGACCAAACTGTGCTGGAATTATTAGTCCTGGAAAATCAATGCTAGGAATAATGCCAGGTCATATTTATAAAGAAGGTAGAATTGGAATTATAAGTAGATCAGGTACATTAGGTTATGAAGCCGCTCAACAACTTAAAAATTTAAATATAGGTGTTTCAACAAGTGTAGGAATTGGAGGTGACCCAATTAATGGTAGCTCATTTAGAGATATAATTGAAAAGTTTGAAACTGATGATGAGACAGATGCAATATTAATGATTGGTGAAATTGGTGGTCCACAAGAAGTGGCTGCAGGAGAATTTGCAAAAGAAAATATGAAGAAACCAGTTATTGCTTATATAGCAGGATTAACTGCACCAAAAGGAAGAGTGATGGGTCATGCAGGGGCAATAGTTTCAGCTTATGGAGAAAGTGCAATTGAAAAAGTTGAAATTCTTAAAGAATGTGGAATTACGATTTCTAAAAATCCATCTGTTATGGGTGATACAGTTAAATCAGTTTTAGAAAAAATGTAACCATGAGTTACGATAATAATAATATATTTGCAAAAATATTAAGGAATGAAATACCTTGTAATAAAATTTACGAGGATGAATTTGTTTTATCTTTTTATGATATAAATCCTCAAAAAAAAATTCATGCTTTGGTAATTCCAAAAGGAAAATATGTTGACTTAGATGATTTTAGTCAAAACGCATCTCCTGATGAAATGGTTGGATTATTAAAAGGTATAAATATTGTAGCAAGGAAATTAAATATATCTGTTGATACTGGCAAAGGATATAGAGCGCTAGCAAATATAAGTGAAGATGGAGGACAAGAAGTTCCACATCTGCATTTTCATTTGTTTGGTGGAGAGAAAATAGGTAAAATGGTCTCGTGAAAATAAATGTAGACAGAAGTTTTTTAGAAATAAATTCAATAAGTGATCTAAACCGTTCAAAAAGCCCAGGCTCAAACTTTAAAATTACTGAAGTAGACCCACCAGATTTTCATCTAAACAAATTTTTCTATAAGCAAATTGGAAGAAAGCATAGATGGATAGATAGATTAGCCTGGAGTGATAAAAAATGGATTGAGTATGTTGAAAATCCTAGAATAAAAACCTTTATTTTAAAGGATAATAACAACTTAGCTGGATATTATGAAACTATCCATGATCTTGACCATAAACATTCTGAAATCGCATATTTTGGTATTTTGGAGGAATATTTTGGAAAGAAATGTGGAGGCTACCTTCTTACTCAGGCTATTCATAAATTATTTGAGGAAGGTATGACAAGAGTTTGGCTCCACACTTGTTCACTAGATCATGAAAATGCAATTAAAAATTATTTAGCCAGAGGAATGCAGGTATTTAAATCTGAAAAAATAAATGTTGAGGTTAATTAATATATTTTTGCAAAGAAAATATTTTTTCTTCAACATTAATATTAATATTAATATCACTTAAAAAAGTCTGTATTAGATTTTGGTATATGTCTTTTGTCTCCCAACCTATTAAATCTAAACTTCCCTTATCAAAGAAAACTTTAATTAGATTATTTTCAAATTCAAAATTGAATACATAATAAAAAGGATAATTTTTGTCATTTTCTACTTCTTTCATTTTTGAAATTAAAAACTTTTTATCTAAAATAAAATTTAAAGGTGTTTTATCTAAAGGATATCTATAATAATTTTTGATTTTATCTGAATTAATAACTAAAGATTTACCATTCGAAACTAGGATTTTATTATAAATATCATAATACTTACAAAGAATTTTTTTGGGATATAAAATAATACATTCACCTTGTTCAATATTATTATTATCTATTTTTTGTATAAATTTAAATTCTAAAGAGTTTATTTTTTTTAAGTGACTTATAATTTCTTGATTTATAGAACTTTGTGCATTTAAATTAAAAAATAAAATAAAAAAAAAAATTAAATATTTTTTCATTTGAGAACTTCCCTTTTGCCAACATGATTTGCTTGACTTACTTCTCCGTTTGCTTCCATTTGATCAACTATTCTAGCTGCTCTATTATAACCAATTTGAAGTTTTCTTTGTAAAAAAGATGTTGATGCTTTTCTTTCAGATTTTACAATTTCAAGTGCAGTATTATATAATTCATCAAGGTTTTCATTATCTTTTGAGTCACCATTATTTTCTTTTTCATCTGCAAAATTAAGAATTTCATCAACATAATCAGGTTCGGCTTGATTTCTTAAAAAATTATTTATTTTCTCGATTTCACCCTCTGATACAAATGGTGCATGAATTCTTGTCATTCTATTTGCAGACGTCATGTAAAGCATATCTCCTCTTCCAAGAAGCTGCTCAGCACCTTGTTCACCAAGAATTGTTCTACTATCTATTTTAGATGTAACTTGAAATGATATTCTAGTTGGAAAATTAGCTTTTATTGTTCCTGTGATTACATCAACACTAGGTCTTTGTGTAGCCATTATGATATGTATACCTGCTGCTCTTGCCATTTGAGAAAGCTTTTGAATATAATTTTCTATATCCTTTCCGGCTACTAACATTAAATCTGACATTTCATCAACAATTACAACGATATAAGGCATAGAAATCTTGTGTTTTTCGTTATATCCATCAATATTTCTCACACCAACTTTGGTCATTAATTTATATCTATTTTCCATTTCTTTAACAACCCAACCTAAAACTGAAGCAGCTCGTTTTGCCTCTGTAATTACTGGACAAAGTAAATGAGGTATTCCTTCGTATGTTGATAATTCTAACATTTTAGGATCGATTAATATAAATTTACATTTTTCTGGGGAGTGTTTGTATAAAAGGGATAAAATAATTGTATTGATACAAACTGATTTACCAGAACCTGTTGTACCAGCTATAAGCAAATGAGGCATACTGCTTAAATCACCAGTTATTGGCAATCCAGAAATACTTTTTCCAAGAGCAATTGGAAGCTTTATGTCTTTCTTTTTATAACTAGAGTCAGAAATAATTTCACTTAAGAAAACATTTTCCCGAAGAGGTTTAGGTAATTCAATTCCTATAGTATTGCTTCCAGGAATTGTTGCAATTCTAGCAGACTCTGAACTTGTATTTCTAGCAATATCCTCAGACAGATTAATTATTTTTGATACTTTAACACCTGGAGCAGGTTCAAACTCATACAATGTAACAACAGGACCTTGACTTACCTTTTTAACTTCTCCTTCTACTCCAAAATCTAATAAAATTTTTTCTAACGTTTTTTCATCAATTTTATTTTCAGATAAATTTTTATCTTTTTTTGAAGGGCTATTCAAAAAATTTAAAGAAGGTAATTTATATTTAATAACTTTTTTATCTGAGCTTGTAGTATTTTTATCAAATGAAAAATTTTCTTGGATTCTAGTTTCAGTGTTAACATATTCAGTTTCATCTAATAAATTCTCACTATAATTTTCAACAACACCTTTAGAAGGTGATTTTTTAGATCTAGAGAAAATTGTAATTACAAATTTTAAATATCTAAACTTAAAATTAATACTTAGAAGAAAAAATAATAATATTAAAATTATTAAAATAATATAACTTACTTGATTATTTAAGTTTATTAAGTTTATAAAAAAAGTCTCTTCAAATAAATTGCCTAAAAATCCATTATTTCCATTAATTGTAAGCCAGTATGATTCTGTATGGAAGACTGTAAAGAATAATGCTCCAGTAATTGAATATAGAATTATAAAAAATAAACTTTCAAAAATATGTAAAATTTTTTTGTCAATTATTACTGAGAGAGATATAAAAAAAAAAGAAATTGGTACTAATAATGATATTAAACCAACTGATTGAAATAAAATATCGGAGGTATAGCTACCTTTTGCACCTAATAAATTCTTAATTTCTGTATTCTCTGGAAAAATGAAGTTAGGGTCCTCTGGTGAGTAGCTTAATAATGATGCTAAGAGTAATATAGATAAACAAAATAAAGCCAAACCTATTAGTTCAGATAATCTTTTAAATAGAAAACTGGTGGTATTATCTAATAAATTTTTAATTTTCATTTTGCTATTAATGATTTGTCACTTTGTATCATTTAATTTTTGTTGATAAAATTAAATAATATTATGAATATTTGTCTATTAGGAAATAATTTAACAAATTTAGTTTTGGCAAATGTATTACTTAAGAAAAAGATCAATGTTGACATTGTCTCTCAAGCTAAACCATCAATATTAACAAATACAGTTAGAACAATTGCTATATCAAATGAAAATTATAAATTTTTAAAAGAAAATATAAAAGGAATTTCTAACTTAGGATGGCCGACAGAAAAAATTAAAATTTATTCTGATAAAAAAAAATCATCAGAGTTATTTGAGTTTAAAAATAACAATCAAAGAAATTTCTACTTATTAAAATATAGTTCATTATATAATTTAATGAGAAAAAATAAATTTTTAAAATTTATTCAACTTAAAAATTATAATTTAGGCATTATTAGGAAACTGAACTATGATTTAATTATTAACTCAGAACAAAATAATCCAATAACAAAAAAATATTTTCAAAAAAAAATAGAAAAAAAATATAAATCTTTAGCTCATACAGCAATAATTGATCATAAAAAAATCGAAAATAAAATTGCAACTCAAATTTTTACAAAAAAAGGTCCTATAGCATTCCTTCCTTTATCCAATTATCAAACTTCAATTGTATTCTCAAATAATTCAACAAAACTAATAGACAAATTAAGTCTTCTTCAAATCATTAATAAATATAATCATCAATATAAGATAAATAAAATTAGTGATGTTGAGTCTGTTGGCATTAAGTTTTTAGTCCTTCGAGATTATATATTTAAAAACATTCTATCCTTCGGAGACTTGATACATAAAGTTCACCCATTGGCAGGACAAGGTTTCAATATGACGATTAGAGATATTAAATCTCTATCAAATATTTTAAATGAAAATATTAAATTAGGTATCAACGATGGTGAAATAATTGCTCAAAAATTTCAAGAAAAAAATAAACATTTAAATTTTATCTATGGATTAGGAATAGATACAATAAATACTTTTTTTAAACTTGATAGTAAGTTAAAAAATAATTTATCAGAGCCTATTTTTAAACTGTTAAAAGGAAATAAGCTTTTGAATAAATATGCAACAATTTTGTCTAATTAAATTTTTATTATTGTAAAGTTTTATTGTTAAAGTTGTCTAAAATATAAGTATTTAAAATTTCTTCTAACTTCTCTTTTCTTAAATTTAAGTCTTTGCTTTCAAGTAAAACTTGCTTCTCCTCTAATGAAAACGGGGATGCCATCGACAAAGTATTGATGGTTTGATCTAAACTTTGCTTTTCAATCTCTTTCCAATTAATTTCGTATCCTTGCTTTTTAAAAAGACTTTTTAGATTCAGAAATATTAACTTTAAATCTGAAAATTTTATTTCATCTGATTTTTCGATTAAATCATTAGAAAAATCATCATATTTAACTTCACATTCTCTATACAAGTTACCATTATTTACTTCTTTCATGATTTTAAACCTGCATATGCCATTCAAAATTATTAAATATCTCCCATCATCTGTTTCATTAAAGCTAGTTATTTTTCCAACGCAACCTACATCATGTAAATCAGGTTTTTTTAATTCACCAGTTTTTTTTGGTTGAATCATGCCTATCATACGATCACTTTTCATACTTTTATCTATCATTTGAATATAGCGAGGTTCAAAAATATTCAATGGAACAGTAGTACGTGGAAATATAATAAAATTGGATAGAGGGAAAACAGGTAATATTTTTGGAAGATCTTCTTTTTTCATAAAATTTAAATTATAACATCTTAACAATGAATTCAAATAATTTAGAAAAACAAAAAGATAAAGTTCTTAATTCTTTTAAAAAAAAAAATTTTCAAGAAGTAATAGTTGACGGAGAAAATCTATTAAAAGAGAGACAAAATGATGCACAACTATTATTTATGCTAGGACTAGCGTCTATAAATCTTCAAAACTTTGCTGGTGCAGAAAATTACTTTGAAAAATTAATTTTATTTAAAAAGACAGCAGAGAATTTATATACTTTAGGGAATATTCAAAAAAAGCTTAAAAAATTAAATCGAGCAGTTACCTCATTTGAAGAAGCTATAAAATTAAATTCAAATTTTTCTGAGGCATTTAATAATTTAGGAAGTACTCTAAAGGCTTTAAATAAATATGATGAGGCTATACTAAATTATAAGAAATCTATAAATTTAAATAAAAATAATGTTGAAGCTTGCTACAATCTTGCAAGCCTGTATTTTTTATTAGAAAAGTATATTGAAGCTTTAGATTACTATAAGAATATAATTAATTTAAAAGCAAGGCATGAAGAAATATGTGAAAAATATACAATATGTTTATTTAAAACAGGTAAGAAAAATGAGATACAAGACTTTGTTCCAAAAGTAATCACAAAATACCCAAGTAATAGAACTTTAAATAATTTATTAGGACAATCATTGTTAGCTTTAAATTTTCATAAAGAGGGTTTATCTTACATTAGGAAAGGGGCAGGTTTTTTGCAACTTGACGAAAATGGAGTTAACTTACTTAAATGAAAAGAATTGATATAAAAAATAGTAAATCACCAAATTTTATTGGCTGTTGGCATCTTGAAGGTAAAAATATTAGCAATGACTTAATTGAATTTTTTGAAAATAATAAATCTCTTCAAAAAAAAGGATCTACAGCAAAAGGAGTTGAAGAAAACAGAAAAAAATCAACAGATATTACAATAAGTCCAAATAAATTATCAGATCCAAAATATAAAGTTTTTCAAGATTATTTCTCAGAACTTCAAAAATGTTTTTTGGATTACAGAGAGCAATGGCCCTTTGTAAAACAATTTTTAACAAAAGTTAATATTGGACCTTTTAATTTACAAAAATACTTACCAGGAGATCATTTTGCAGCCTTACATTCTGAAAGGACAGGACTATCAACATTACATAGAATTTTTGCTTTCATGACATACTTAAATGATGTCAATGATGGGGGAACAACCGACTTCGATCATTATGGATTAAAAATTAAGCCTCAACAAAATAAAACATTAATTTGGCCCGCAGAGTGGACACATGCACATACAGGGTCAGTACTGAAAAGTGGAACTAAATATATAATTACTGGCTGGTTTGACTTTGCATCATAAAATACATATTCAAATTACTAATTTCATTTGTTTTAATGAATACTGAAATTATTTTAAATAACAAAAAAATTATTTTAGATAATTTTAATAAAGGAAAATTTGAAAAAGTAATTAAATTAGGAAAGAAATTTTTAAAGAAAAATAATGATTTTCAAGTATTGTATGCATTAGGGGTAACAAATTTAACTTTAAAAGATTATATAGAAGCAGAAAAATTTTTTAGAAGTATTATATCATTAAAGCCAAATGCAGAAAATTATTATATTTATGGCAATATTCTTAAACAATTAAAAAATTATAATGAAGCTTCAGAGTATTTTTTAAAAGCTATCAATCTCAAATTTGACTATTCGGAAGCTTATAATAATCTAGGAAATACTAAATTTAGGTTAGGATTTATCGATGAGGCAGTTAAAAATTATAAAAAAGCTATAAAATTTAATAAAAAGAATTTCCCAGCATATTTCAACTTAGCACATGCATATAGTGAAGAAAAAAATTTTGATGATCTTAAAAAAGTACTTCTGGATGTTTTAAAATTTGATGAAAATAATACTACAGCCTTAAATGATTTAGGTTATTTAAATTTAATTCTTGGAAATGTAGATGAAGGAAGAAAATTATTTGAAAAAGTAATTAATATTGATGATAAGCATATAAGAGCTTTTAAAAATTATTTTTTAATTACAAAAGTAGAAAAAGATAATAAATTCTTAGAAAAACTAGAAAAACTTGATCTATCAAAAGCCTCTGATGAAGATAAAATATTCGCATATACCAGTTTAAGTAAATGTAACTTTGATTTAAATCAATCTGATTTAGCTTTAAAATATCTGGAAGAATCACATAAAATAAAAAAAAAAAAATCAAATTTTAGTTTTCAAACAGAAAAAAAACTCTTTGAAAAAATTAAAAATATTTTTGAACAAAATTTAAATGAACAAGCTAAGTATAAAGATAAACTCAATATTACACCTATCTTTATTCTTGGTATGCCAAGATCTGGAACAACTCTTTTAGAACAAGTTCTTTCATCTCATTCAAATATACATGGTGCTGGTGAACTTAATTATTTACCTAAAATTATGGATAAGTTCAAATTGGATAAACTTCAAAATTTTGAAGATTTTATAAAAACCATAAGATCAGAATATTATGAAAAGTTATCTCTATTGAGTAATAAAAAATTTATTATTGATAAATTACCAATGAATTTTAGATGGATAGGTTTCATAGTCAAAGCTTTCCCAGAGGCTAAAATTATTCATATTCAAAGAAATCCAATGGCTATCTGTTGGTCAAATTACAGAATTAATTTTCCTGATCCTGGTATGGATTTCTCTCTTAGTCAAAAGGATACTGCAAAATATTATATATTATATGACGATTTAATAAAATTTTGGTCAGACAAACTTAAAGAAAAAATAATACATATTCGATATGAAAGTTTTGTAAATGACTTTGAAAATGAAACATTCAGTCTAGTTAAAAAGCTTGGAATTAAGTGGGAAGAGAATCTGAAAAATTATAGCAAAAATGTCAGACCCGTCCAGACCGCCTCTCTCTTACAAGTACGAGGAACATTAAAAAAAAATACATCTGATGAGTGGAAAAAATATCAAGATCATTTAAAAATAATGCAAGAAACTCTAGATAGTGCTAAAATAAAATATTAAATGGCTTAAGTGAAATATTTGACTATTGCTTAATCATAAAAAAACTACTAGTTTCAACACTTATAGAACAGGCGGGCATAGCTCAGTGGTAGAGCGTCTCGTTGCCAACGAGGTAGTCCTTGGTTTTTTATCCTTGCTAATCTTAGTCTTTCTCAACGTCTAGTTAATCTCGACACACTCACGACACACTTCGACACAGAAAAGAAAAACTATGGTGAGTGGAATAAAATATAATTGTAATTAAACTGTTACAAACTTTTCATCTTGTTTTGATATCTTTCCATAAAAACAAAAAGGAATATATAATGATAAAATTTATCTTAGCAGGCCTTCTGGCCTCAACCGCATTTGTTAGCACAGTAAATGCAGACTTTAAAGAAATTGGGAAATTTGGAACACCAGCAAATAACCCTAGTGCAGAAGAAACATCAGCAGAAATAATTGCGGCAACAGCAGATGGCATGAAACTGGTATATAGCGATAGCCCTGCAAACGCATTAGGCATGATTGATATTACTGATCCAGCAAATCCGAAACCATTAGGCCACATGAATTTAGGTGGTGAACCAACTAGTGTTGCAATCAAAAATGGACAAGCATTTGTAGGTATCAATACTTCTCCAAACTATGTAGAGCCAAGTGGTCACTTATTAGTTGTTGATCTTGCCTCAGGAAAAGAAGTTACAAAAGTAGAACTAGGTGGACAGCCAGACTCGGTTGCAGTTAGTCCAGATGGAACTTTTGTGGCAGTAGCTATTGAAAATGAACGTAACGAAGATATCAACGATGAAAAAATTCCACAACTTCCAGGGGGTTTTGTGGCAATTATTAATTTAGCAGATAACAGTGTTACTAAAGCGGACTTAGTTGGTTTTTCAACTATTGCTCCTAACGATCCAGAGCCTGAGTTTGTTGATATCAATAATTTAGGTGAAATAGTTGTTACTATGCAAGAGAATAACTGGATGGCGGTTATTGATCGAAGTGGAAAAGTAATTTCAGAGTTTGATGCAGGACTAGTAACATTAGTAGGTATTGATAACAAAAAAGATGGTGAACTAAAGATGGTTGATACCATTGAGAATGTTCGTAGAGAACCAGACGCAGTTAAGTGGATTGACGATGATCATTTTGCAACTGCAAATGAAGGTGACTATAAACATGAAGCACCAGGTCAAGCGAAACGTGGTGGTAGTCGTGGATGGACAATCTTCAATAAAAATGGTTCGGTGGTATACGAGTCAGGTTCGTCATATGAAAGAGCACTCGCTTCAGCAGGTTACTGGCCAGAAAAACGTGCAGAGAAAAAAGGTGTAGAACCAGAGTCAGTTGAAGTAGCAATATATGGTGATACACGTTATATCTTTGTTGGTGCTGAAAGAGCAAATGCTATCGGCGTTTATAAAGCAAACGATTTGAAAAACCCAGAATTAGTTGCTATTTTACCAACGGGTATTGGACCAGAAGGTTTGGTTGCTATTCCACAACGGAACTTATTTATAAGTGCTAATGAAGTTGACAAAGAAAAATCAGTTACAATTTATAGATTAGATTAATAACTAAATTAAGCCTGTGGGGGCGTTAGCCCCCAACATAAACTTTCATGTAAAGTTTTAAAAAAATCTCGACACACTCACGACACAGTTGGTGATAAATTTTACTAATTTAACTAATACTTGCATTTCTAAAAACCGCTATCTATAATGATTTTTTAACAAGCGGGCATAGCTCAGTGGTAGAGCGTCTCGTTGCCAACGAGAAGGTCGTGGGTTCGAGTCCCATTGCCCGCTCCAAAAATTATGATTATTTGGATCGCCTCTTATCCTAAAAGCGGAAATACATATTTAAGATCTTTTATTTCTTCATATTATTTTTCAAAAAAAGGAAAATTTGATTTTGATTTACTTTTAAATATTCTTCAATTTCCATCAATAAAATTTTCAAAAAAAAAAATTAATTCAGAACTAGAAGCGAGTCAAAGTTGGATTTATAATCAGCAGCAGTTTTTTTCTGGAGAAAAATTACATTTTATAAAAACGCACAGTAACCTTAACGAATATAAGGGAAATAGTTTTACTACAAAAAATTTATCACTTGGTGGAATTTACATAGTAAGAGATCCTAGAAATTTAATAACATCAATGAAACATCATTACTCAATTAATTATGACCAAGCATATTTTAAGATAAAAAATGAAAATCAAACACTTCTAGAAAAATCTGCAGATGGTGATTATAGCAATTTTACATTTTTAGGATCATGGTCGAGCCATTATAAGTCTTGGAAAAATACAAATAGTTTTAAAATTTTATTTATAAAATATGAGGATTTAGAGAATAATAAATTTGATACTTTTAAAAAAATAGTAAATTTTAT
This sequence comes from uncultured Pelagibacteraceae bacterium, assembly GCA_902579465.1. Classification (GTDB taxonomy): domain Bacteria; phylum Pseudomonadota; class Alphaproteobacteria; order Pelagibacterales; family Pelagibacteraceae; genus Pelagibacter. The sequence goes on along the minus strand of CACHGV010000006.1, from coordinate 29,424 downwards.
AAACACTTTGAAAAATGATAATCAATCAATTGATGAAAAAAAATTTATTAATTCAATTAATTCTACAAATTTTTCTAATTTAAAAAATAAAGAGGAAAATGAGGGTTTTGAAGAAAGTGTATATTCTAAATCCGGAGAAAAAAAAAGATTTTTTAATTTAGGGTTTAATAATAGATGGCAAAAAATTTTACCAAATAATGTTCTAAATAAACTAAATAATACTTTGCAAAATGAATTAAATGAATTAGGGTATGAGATTAATGAATGATTTAGCTGATAAAAAGTGTATTCCTTGCGAAGGAGGTATTCCTAGTTTTAATTTAGAGGAAATTCACAAATATCTTAAAAAAGTTGACGGATGGGATGTGAAGTCTGAAGATGAAAAAGATTATTATATTATTAAGAATTTTAAATTTAATAGTTTTTTAGAAAGTCAATCATTTGTCAATAAAGTTGGCGAAATTGCAGAACAAGAAGGTCATCATCCAGACATATGGTTTGGTTGGGGATATGCAAAAATAAAAATACAAACTCATGCAATTAACGGGCTTCACGAAAGTGATTTTGTACTTGCTGCAAAAATTGACAGAATTGACTAAATCTTAATGTTTAAAATGCCTTGTTTTTGAAAAAACTAATATAACTCCTAATTTATCTGCAAATTTTATTATTTCTTTATCTCTTATAGAGCCAGATGGTTGAATAATTGCACTTACTCCATTTTGAACCAAAGTTTCTATACCATCTATGAAAGGAAAAAATGCGTCTGACGCTCCTATGATTATGTCTTTATCATTAAATTTTTGGAATTTTTTCATTTTTTCTATTGCTATTTTACAACTATCTAACCTACTGGGTTGACCTGACCCAATTCCAATAGTTGAACTATTTTTTGTTAAAACAATTGCATTAGATTTTACATTTCTACACACATTGAATGCGAAAAGTAGATCATTAAAAATTTTTTTTGATGGCTTAATCTTAGATACAACTTTAAAATTATCTTTACTAAAAATCTTGTTATCCACATTTTGTATTAGTAAAGAGTCAAAGTTACTTGTTATATTGCTTAAACTATCTCTCTTTAATTTAGAAGCATCAATTAATCTTAAATTTTTCTTTTTTTTTAAAATTTTTAGAGAATCTTTATCAAAACCAAGTCCAATAATTACTTCTAAAAATATTTTGTTTAATTCTAAGGCTATCTTTTTATTTACTTTAAAATTACATGAAACAATTCCTCCAAATGCACTTATTGGATCACATGATAAAGCTTCTTTATAACTTTCTATTTTATTTTTATTCACTGAAACACCACATGGGTTAGCATGTTTAACTATTACAGTACCAGTGTTGTTTGGGAGTGTTTTAGATATATTCAAAGCTGCATAAATATCACTGTAATTATTATAACTTAATTTTTTTCCGCTTAACTGAAAAATATCTAGGCTATTACTTTTGCTATAGATTGCTGATTGTTGATGGGGGTTTTCACCATACCGTAAAACTTCAATCAAATTTCCATGAATAGTTTTCTTGTTTGGAAAATTATTTTTATTCTCAATATTCAAATATTCTGAGATTACGGAGTCATAGTATGCTGTTAAATTAAATGCTTCTTGAGATAGTTTTTTTCTAAATTCCAAACTTGTAGAACCTCTATTTTTTTCTAAATCCAAAATAAATTCTTCGTACTGATGTGGAGAAGTTAGTACTGTTATATGTTTATAATTTTTGGCTGCCGCTCTGACAAGAGTTGGACCACCAATATCTATATTTTCAATAAGTTTAAGATGATTTTTTGTACTTTTTAATGTTTCTTCAAATGGATAAAAATTAACTATAACCAGATCTATTTCATCATAATTATTCTTTTTAAGCTCCTTCTTATGGTTTTTGTTTTTTCTCTTACTTAAAATACCGGCATATAACATCGGGTGAAGAGTTTTAACTCTACCATCCAAAATCTCTTTGGTATTAGTGTATTCTGACACTTCAGTACAATTGAAGCCTAATTTTTTAATTTCTTTAGAAGTACCTCCCGAGCTTAAGACATCAACTCCGTATTTTTTAAGGGTATTTAATATTAACTTAATGTTAGACTTATCTGAGAGAGATATGATTGCTCTTTTAATTTTATCGCTCATATTTTATTAATCTGCCATTTAATTAATTGTTCATTATTTTGGGTTACACCCGAGATAAAAATATTCTGGTTCTCAATATATTTATTTTTATTACCAAAGTATAGTCCAGTTTCAACTCCTATTAATCCATCATTTGAAAAGAATCTCCAACCAGAATTCTCTAACTCTATTAAAACAGATTTATTATCTTGAAGTTTTGTTACTTTAATATTTGGAAGAAGATGAAATCTTATTTCAAAGTTTGTAACCTTAAAATTTTTCTTTTTGATAAGTTTTTCTTTTCCAAATAGAATATTTTTATCAACATCAAATTCTAAATTTCTTTGATGTATCACCCCATATCTTGATAGATATCCATCATGTGAACATTTAATGCTCCAGTAATTTTTTTCATAAGCTACTTTATTATCAAACGTTTTAAATCCTTTATTAACTGTACTTGGCCATTTATCATTTTTTTTAAAATTACAAGCAGAAGAATTATCTAATATTAATGTTGAGTGAGCTGCAGTTGATTTAGAAATCGAATTAAGTTGATGATTATAATCTTGAAAATAACCAGAGTTTGTAATTAGTTTTCTATTTTTAAAAAAAAATTCAAATGATAATGGTCCACTTTGATAATTTTCGGAGTAATTTTTTGATGGGTTATTTCCCGTATCCATTGCCAGGATTACATTTTTACTTTTTAAGATTGTATATCCTGAAATATCAAACTTATCATTTTTAAACTTATATCTAAAGAGAGAAAGATATTTATCAAAGTCTTTGCTATCAGAACTACTGTTACCGTTAAATAATAAATTTTGCTTTATTGATCCCCAAATAAAATCATAGGATTTGCCAAGATAATGAATTATTTCATCTAAGTAATCTGGAATATCATTAAGAGAGTCTTTTAGTAGCTCTCTTATTAAAATAAAATATTTTAAATAAAATATCATCTGTCTTATATTCCTTGATTTTGGAAAGTAGTAATTATCAAAAGAAGTATTAATAATTTTTTTAAGCAAATCTAAGCCATACTCTAAAAATCTGCTGTTTTTGTAAGCTATTCCTGCAAGTGTTATTGCTGTACATCCGACCATTTTATCATTTAAATTAAATGATCTATCAATTTCATTTATCAAATGATTTACTTGTTTACTAATTATTTCATTAAAACTATTTTTATAATTATTTCCAGACTCTTCGTAGGTTATTTTTGAATTTGAAATCCAAGCTATTACTCTTTTAGAAAGAATATCTATTTCCCAACTCTTTTTTTCATAATTTTTATTTCTTTTAATCCAATTTGAAATAATTGACTGAGTAATTTCATTTGAAGATTTAAGATCAATTGAAAACAACCAATAAAAACTATGAAGTTTTCTAAAATCGTTATATTTTAAATCTTTATTTTCCCATATTGATTGAATATTAAAATCTTCAATCTTCTTTTTTTGTTTTTCGTATTTTATTAATGAACTAAGTATATTAAGACTTGGTTGATAAACTAAGACATTTTCATCAACTCTTGAAATTTTTTTATTATAAATTGATGAATTTAAATAAATATTTCTAATTTGGTTTTTGAGAATAAAGTAAAATTCATTGATATAATTAAAAGAACTTTTAAACAACATTTCACATTGATTTTAGTGTTTCAATATTAACTTTAATATCACCATCATTCTCTTTAAAAACTGTAGTTCCAGATACTAAAATATCTGCCCCAGCTTCTAAGATTATTTTTGAATTACTAAAATTAATTCCTCCATCAACTTCAATATCAAAGTGATATTTACTTTCATCCTTTATTTTTTTTAATTCTTTTATTTTATCTAATACTTCAGGCATAAATTTTTGCCCACCAAATCCAGGATTAACACTCATAACTAAAACTAAATCAATATTTTCTATTTCATCTATTAAAGTTTTTATTTCAGTCTTTGGGTTTAAAGATACGCCAACTTTTTTACCAAATTTTTTTATCAAACTTACAGTTTCTTTTAAGTTTTTAGTTGCTTCAGGATGAATAGTTATTATATCAGCACCAGCATCTGCATATTTTTCAATGTATTCATGTACTGGAGAAATCATTAAGTGTACATCAAATGGAAGCTTGGTGTATTTTCTTAAGTTCTTTATTACTGGAGGTCCTATCGTTAAATTTGGAACAAAGTGACCATCCATTACATCGACATGAATTAAGTCAGCTCCACCTTCTTCTAGCTTTCTAATTTCACTACCAAGCTGGCTGAAGTCAGCAGATAATATAGACGGAGAAATTTGAATTTTTTTCATTTGATACTAAAAATATTAGTATCAATTTTTTGTTCTATTTGAATTAGTTTTTGCTAAAAATTCTATATATTTCTCGAGCTATTTCACTCTCAAGAGGAAAAGAAAGCATACCCATAACTGAATAGCCAAGTAAATAAGGCATTAAATAGAAACGACCCATATAAAAGAACCACGCCACATAAAGTGGTACTAAAGGTCCTATAATGAAGCTTGGAGTAATTGGTTTAAATATTTTTATAAGTGGATTTGTAAGTTTCACAAATACTTTCATAAAGAAAAATTGTGAATCTTCTTTCTGAAATATATTCATTGCCACTCTTCCAATTAATGTCCACATAATGACACCTAAAATGTAATCAATTATATAAACTAAAGGATGAAAGTTAGCAGACATAATTTTAGAAAAAAAGGGGGGAACTTAATCGCCCCCCCTAAGTTTTATTATTTATTTCTGTGCTAGTACCGTTTTACCACTTGGTATACGTACATCATCAACCATCTTCTGAGTAGCTGCGTCTGGTGCTGCAGTTATTAAACTAACAACAACCATAGAAACTAAACTCACAGCTGATCCAACTATTCCAAATGTTAGTTGAGTTATACCTAAGAAACCAGATCCTCCACTTCTTACCCATATTAGGTAAGCAGTTCCAGATATAAGCCCTAGTAGCATTCCCGCAACAGCTCCTGGCGCATTAGCTCTCTTCCACCATACACCAAGTACAAGTGGGAAAAATAGTCCTGACATAGCAAAGTCAAAAGCCCAAATCACCGAACCTAAGATACCTTGTATCTCTAATGCGGCTATTGTTGCTCCTGCAAAACCAATTAATACAAGTAATACCCTTGCAACAATTAGTCTTTTTGCTGTCTCAGCTTTTGGATTAATTATTTTGTAGTAAATATCATGAGATAACGCATTTGATATTGCTAACACTAATCCATCTGCAGTTGACATTGCAGCTGCCATACCTCCAGCAGCAACTAGACCTGAAATTACATAAGGCAATCCGGCAATCTCTGGTGTTGCTAATACAACAGCTTTACCACCCATAAAGAACTCGTTAAGCTCAAGAGTTCCATTACCATTAAAGTCACTGATAAACATTAAGTTTGCTTGGTTCCAGTTTTGATACCAATCAATAGCTTGAACTTCCGCAATTGTTTTACCAATAATTCCTGTCGGTAGTGTTGGGTCTATTAAAGACAGTTTAGATAATGTAGCTAACATCGGTGCAGAAGAATAAAGTAGGAAAATAAAGAATAGTGACCAACCTACTGATCTTCTTGCAGTTCTTACACTTGGAGTAGTAAAGTATCTCATCATAACGTGAGGTAATGATGCAGTTCCTGCCATCATACACACTGCTAATGAAATAAACGCCCAAGGAGTTGCATTAACTGATGAGTGCGCTTTAGTTATTCCAGCTAAACCTTTTGGAACTGTTGCTAAATCAGCAGCAGAGTTTTTAACAAAACCAAATTGACCTTCTAGTTCTGCAATTCTTGCAACTTCATCAGCTAACATAAAGTGTGGGAAGAAACCTGCTCCCAACTTACTGCTAATCCAAAATACTGGAAGTAAGTAAGCTATAATTAATACAATATATTGAGCCACCTGTGTCCAAGTAACAGCTCTCATTCCACCAAGCATCGAGCACATCAAAATACTTGCTAGTCCAACATACACAGCTATTCCAAATGGAATATCCAATGCTACAGATGCAATTGTACCTGTTGCATTAATTTGAGCTGTTACATAAGTGAATGAAGCAACTGTTAAAACTATGACTGCACTAAATCTTGCTAGGTTTCCACCATAACGAGTTCCTATGAAATCTGGAACTGTATAACATCCAAATTTTCTTAAATACGGTGCTAACAACGAAGCAACTAGTACATATCCACCAGTCCACCCAACAAGTAGAGCCATATATCCGTAGCCTTTGAAATAAATTCCACCAGCCATAGCAACGAAAGATGCACCTGACATCCAGTCAGCGGCGGTTGCCATTCCATTAAATACAGTCGGAACTTGTCTCCCAGCTACATAATAAGCGTCAACTTGAAGTGTTCTAGACAACCAACCAATTAAAGCATAAATCAAAACTGTAAAGGCAACAAAAAAGATACCAATCAATTTTGCAGACATTCCAGCTTGTTCAGCTATAGCCATCAGAATAATAAATACAAGGAAACCTCCAGTATATATTCCGTAGACTTTTGGTAGATTATCAATAAATTTACCTTTTATCATTTGTCACCCTCTCTTTCAGAGAACCCAAATTCATCATCTATTTTTTCTTGTCGACCTGCAAACCAAAAAATGAGAATGACGAAGATTGCAAGTGATCCCTGGCATGTAAACCAATACGTTAAAGGATATCCAAATGGTCTAATGCTTGATTCTTGCATTTCGGCTCCAAAAAGAAAGATGCCAATTGAGAAAACAAACCAAATTGCTAATGTAATAAAGAGCAAGTTCCTGGTTTTTTCCCAGTGTTGTTCTTGTTTTGACATTTTTTCTCTCTCCTATAGGTTAAAAAAAATAACCATACCGATAATGAAACATATTTAAACCCCTAAAAATGCTCGATATTGTGTCATTTTTACATTATACATCATCATATTAGTTAACTAAATGGCCCTTAAATACAGATTCAACTTGAAAGATATAAAACTTGAGGACTTTAAAGTTTATTTAGTTGCAATGTTTAAAGGTATTCTGCCTAAAAAAAAAATTAAAAATATTGAGGATCTTAAAGAATTTATTCAGCAAAAATCAGCATGGGTATCTCAAGTTACATTATATAACTATTTGAAAACAAGAATGGGTACTAAATGGGTTCTTCATTTTGACGACGAAACATTTTTAAAATCAATTAACACTGCTAAATGGAATATATATGCTATCTCGCTTCAGGATTTGTCATTTTATACAATTTCATATTTAAATGTTTATTTTAATTATAAAGAAACAAATAAAGCCTCTGAAATTTACAATAATATTCTCGATAACGAGCTGGCAAATGGTATGCCAATAGAAATTGTTGATGAAGCAAGAATAAGTTTTAAAAAAAGATTAGATCAAATTAAATGGGAGGAATATTATAAATCTTGGCCATTTAATGAGAGTGCTTTGGCTTTATATAATTGGGCTCCTGTAGCAAATGAATTAAAAACTTTAGATAGAAAAATTGTTCTCAATTCGATGATTTTGAAATGGGATAATATTAAAGAAGAGTTCTCTAAATTAATAAAAATTTAAATATTTTTTCTGTTATCTACTAAACTTTCAACAACTGAAGGATCAGCTAAAGTGGTTGTATCTCCTAACTGACCATGCTCATTAGCAGCGATTTTTCTTAAAATTCTTCTCATTATTTTTCCAGATCTAGTTTTCGGAAGACCTGGGGCAAATTGAATTAAGTCAGGAGTTGCAATTGGACCAATTTGTTTTCTCACCCATAGCTTCAAATCTCTTTCTAAATCAAGAGTGCTTTTCTCTCCAGCATTTAAAGTTACATAACAGTATAGCCCGTTTCCCTTAATATCATGAGGATAACCAACTACTGCTGCTTCAGCAACTTTTGGATGAGCTACAAAGGCACTTTCAATTTCTGCAGTACCTAAATTGTGTCCTGAAACAATAATTACATCATCTACTCTTCCAGTAATCCAATAGTATCCATCCTTATCTCTTCTGCAGCCATCACCCGTAAAGTACTTTCCATCAAACTGTGAAAAATAAGTATCTATAAATCTTTGATGGTCACCATATACACTTCTCATTTGTCCAGGCCATGATTGTGAAATACAAAGTCTACCTTGCGCTTCTCCTTTTAAAACCTTGCCATCTTTGTCAAGAATCTCTGGTTTAATTCCATAAAATGGTTTTGTTGCAGAACCAGGTTTTAAATCTATTGCTCCAGTTTGAGGGCTGATTAAAATTCCGCCTGTTTCTGTTTGCCACCAAGTGTCAACAATCGGACATCTACTGTCACCAACAGTTTTGTAATACCATTCCCACGCTTCAGGATTAATTGGTTCACCAACAGTGCCTAAAAGTTTTAGAGTTTTTCTAGATGTTTTCTTTACAGGTTTATCCCCTTCTCTCATCAAAGCTCTAATTGCTGTTGGAGCTGTATAGAAAATATTTACTTTATATTTATCAACTATTTGCCACCATCTAGATGTATCAGGATAAGTAGGTATCCCTTCAAACATTATTGTGGTTGCTCCATTAGCAAGTGGACCGTAAATAATATAACTATGTCCCGTAACCCAACCTATATCAGCTGTGCACCAATAAATATCTTTTGGCCTATAATTAAAAATATATTGGTGAGTCATTGATGCATAAACCATGTATCCGCCAGTAGTATGTAGCACACCTTTTGGTTTTCCGGTTGAACCAGATGTGTAAAGAATGAATAATGGATCTTCAGCATTCATTTCCTCAGGCTCACATTTTGCTGAAACTTTACTAATCATTTTGTGATACCAAACATCACGATCATTGTACCAATCAATTTTTTTGCTACCTGTTCTCTTTACAACGATACATTTCTTTACGTTTGGACAGCTTTGTAAAGCTTCATCTGTAATAGATTTTAAAGGGATTGTTTTGCCACCTCTTACACCTTCATCTGCAGTTATAACATAGTCAGATTCGCAATCATTAATTCTACCTGAAATACTATCTGGTGAAAAACCTCCAAATATTATGGAGTGAACTGCACCTATTCTAGCACATGCAAGCATTGTGTAGGCAAGTTCTGGTATCATAGTAAGATAAATAGTTACTCTATCTCCTTTTTGAACTCCCAAATTTTTTAATCCATTTGCTGCTTTTGAAACTTCTTTATGAAGTTCTTTATATGTAATTTTTTTTTGAACTTTGGGATCGTCACCTACCCATATTATTGCAGTTTTGTGAGCACTTTTTTTAAGATGCCTATCAATGCAATTCGCTGAGGCATTTAGAGTACCATCATAGAACCATTTTATATGAACATCATCTTTACTATATTTAACGTCTTTAATTTTTTTATAAGGTTTAATCCAATTAATTCTTTTTCCTTCTTTTTTCCAAAATCCATCGTTGTCTTTAATCGACTCGTTATATTTCTTTAGATATTGAGATTTATTAACGGTAGCTTTACTTATCCATTCTTTCTTAGTTTTATAAACTGTCTCTTTAGGTTTTTTAGAGATTACTTTTTTTTTAACTTTTTTTTTAGGCATGAATTTTTTTTTAATTAATTCTACCCATCTTCAAAATTATTTTCCAGCTTTTAGTATCAATAGGCATGACAGATAGTCTACTTTGTCTAATTAGAGATAAGTTCTCCAAAGCCTTTGTTTTTTTGATGTTTTCAAGTGTTACAGGATTTTGAAGTTTATTTTTAAATCTAACTTTAACTGCAACAAACCTTTTTTCCTTATCTGTTGGATCAATGAATGCTGTTTTAATAACTTCAACTATACCAACTATCTCTTTACCAATATTAGAGTGATAAAAAAAACAAAGATCTCCCTTTTCCATTTTTTTTAAATTACTTGCTGCTTGGTAATTTCTTACTCCATCCCAGTTAGCTCCTTTTTCTCCAGCTCTGATTTGTTGATCAATTGACCATACATCAGGTTCAGATTTCATTAACCAATAATTCATTTAATAATTTATTTCACTGATTGTTATTATAACTTACATTTTTCCTTTATGATATTTTTATGAAATATTTACCACAGATTGTTAGACAAATTCTTATTTCTGGTTTACTCAGAAAGTAAAATTTAGTCATAATTAAAGAGATTATTTTTAAGTTATATTACAATATAAGTAAATAATAAAAATTTGAAAAAAATGTTAAAAAATAATCTTAAAAAAAAACATGATTAATTCTAAATGTCATTCACTAATTATTGGAGGTACAGGACAATTCGGTATTTCCTTAAAAAATTTATTAAATAAAAAAAAAGAAAAGGTAATCATTACTTCAAGATTTAAAAAATCTATAACTAAAAATTTTTTTTTTGAAGTAATTGTTTTAGATATTTATAACAAAGAAAAAATTATTAAGATTATTGAAAAATACAAACCACAAAATATTTTTTATTTTGCTGGTCAAAGCTCGCCAAACATTTCCTTCGTAAAAAAAAAAGAGACATTTAGGAGTAATTTTATTGGATGCAAAAATGTCTTAGAATGTATCTACAAAATTGACAAAAATATTAAATTTATTTATGCAGCCTCATCTGAAATGTATGGTAATCTCAAAGGAAAAATTTCTCTTAGAAGTAAAAAATATCCTGTAAATCCATACGGAATAAGTAAACTAAAAGGATTTAATTTAACTAAACTTTATAGAGAAAAATATAATTTAAAGGCATACAATGCAATAATTTTCAATACAGAATCTACTCTTAGAGATAAATCTTTCTTTATTCCTAAAGTATGTATGGCTGCAATCAATGCATATAAGTATAAAATTAAAACTAAATTTGGTAATTTAGATATTCAAAGGGAATGGAATTGGTGTGACGATCAGTGTGAATTATTGTTTAAATTTTTAAAAAAAGAACCACAAGACTTTATTATTTCTAATGGAAAATGTTTATCTGCAAAAAAAATGCTTAAGTTTGCTTTTGATTATTTTAAATTAGATTATAAGAAATATATCATACAAGATAAGAAATTTTTAAGACCTATAGATATTAAAATTAAAACATCAAAATACCGAGAGAGTTTAGTGAAAAACAATATTGTTAAGAAAAACTATATATATGGAAAAAAAATGGTTAAATTAATGATAAAATATTATCTAAAAAATTCTAATTATTAAGTAATAAGTTGTATTAGATTATTTAGTTATTTTTCTTTTTTTTCTTTTAATTATCCTTTTTTCTTTTAAAGATAATTTAGCTTTTTTCATCACACTAGCATCTTTGAAAGATTTACCACTATATCTTTTTGACATTTATAACCTCACACCTGCGCCTTTTAAAAACTTTGCATTTTCATCAAGTGGTAGTCTTGGACTCGCAGGAAGATCCAAATTATCAAATTTTTTGATTTTATACTTTTTAAGACCAACTAGTGCAATCATAGCTGCATTATCCCCACACAATTTTGGTTCAGGAAAAATTGGTCTGAAATCATTCTTCTTACATACTTTTATTAATTTTTTTCTAATACCCTTGTTGGCAGCAACACCTCCAGCGATTACAAAAGTTTTATTTTTCTTTTTGTTGGTCTTTTTGAACTCATCAAATGCAATTTGTGTTTTTACTTCTAAAATTTCTTCAATTGTTTTTTGAAAAGATGCTGCAAGATCATATTTTTCTTGTTTAGATTTTATAGTGCTTGATATCCTTAAAATTGCAGTTTTAAGACCTGCAAATGATAAATTACATCCCCCTTTATTTATAATTGGTTTAGGAAGTTTAAATTTATTTGCATCTCCCTGCTTTGCAAAATCTTCTAACTTCGATCCTCCTGGAAATTCAATACCTAGGAGTTTTGCAGTTTTGTCAAATGCTTCTCCTAAAGCATCATCAATTGTTGTTCCTAATCTTTTATATTTTCCAAGTCCATTCACACTAAGATATTGTGTATGTCCTCCTGAAATTAATAATAATAAATATGGGAAATCTAAGCTTTTGCTAAGTTTTGGACTTAACGCATGCCCTTCAAGATGGTTTACACCAATAAAAGGTATATTTAAGCTTGCAGATAGTGCTTTACCAAAATTTAAACCAACAGTAAGGCAAACAATTAACCCTGGACCATATGTTGAAGCAATTGCAGAAACATCATTTAAATTCACACCACTTTCATTAATTGCTTTTTTTGCAATTAAATCAATTTTTTCAACATGAGATCGTGCTGCAAGCTCAGGAACTACACCTCCAAATTCTTTATGAATATCAAATTGACTTGAAACTACGTTAGATAATATTTTTATCTTACCGTTTTTATCTTCTTCTATAATTGATACCGCAGTTTCATCGCAACTTGTCTCAATTCCGAGGATTATTTTTTTTTCATTCATAAATATTTATAATTAATACAATTAAACTATAAGAATGTAATAAAAATAAGAATTATGAAAAGGGATAAATTTATTATTGGTACTCGAGGAAGTCAGTTAGCTCAAATTTATACTGAAAAAGTGATAAACCATCTTAAAAAAGTTTCTTCGACCCACATAGAAACAAAAAAAATAGTCACAAGTGGAGATGAAAATCAAAAGGATAGGCTGTCAAGCATTGGAGGAAAAGGATTATTTTCAAAAAAAATTGAAATAGAATTAATTAATAATAATATCGATATAGCTGTACATGCTTTAAAAGATATGCCATCAATTGAAACAGAGGGGCTAATAACAAATTTTTATTTAAAAAGAAATTCGCCTAATGAAATTTTTATTAGCAACGGCAATATAAATTTTCAAGACCTTAAACCTAATTCGATAATAGGCACTTCTTCATACAGAAGGGAATACCAATTAAAAAGTATTAGATCAGATCTGATTTATAAACTAATAAGAGGAAATGTGGATACTAGGATAGAGAAATTAGAGAATGGAGATTATGATGCAATTTTACTCTCTAAAGCTGGTATTGAAGCTTTAGGTTTAACAAATAAAATTACACATGAATTTAATACTGAAGAATTAATACCGTGTGCTGGACAAGGTATTATCGCCATACAATGTAGAGAAAACGATCAAGAAATAATCAATATCTTGGAAAAAATTAATGATGATCAATCGAGAATGATTGCAAATGCTGAAAGAAAAATCTTAAAAATACTCGAGGGTGACTGCGATACAGCTGTTGGTGTGTATGCAAAGATTGACAAAGATCTTGTAAATATAAAAGCTGAACTTTTTTCAGTAGATGGCAAACAAAGATTTTTTGTTGAAGAAAGTGAAAATAAAAAAATGGTTAAAGATTTAAGCATTAAGATTGGAGAAAAACTAAAATCAGATTCAAAAGGATCTTATAAAAGGTAAATGCATATTTTATTAACAAGACCATTAGAGGATAGTAAAGAATTAATATTAAAATTTAGTTCTTTGGGACATAAAGTGTCTCATTTACCTGTGATAAAAGTTGAACCAATTAAATACGATGAACCTGACTATAGACAATTTAAGGGAATAATATTTACAAGTTCAAATGCGATTAAGAATTTAGATTTAAATAGAGTTGATAAAAAAATTGAATGTTATTGTGTTGGCTCTGCAACAGAAAAAGTTGCAAAGCTAAACGGTTTTCAAAATATTATCTCTGCAGAAGGAAACGTAAATAATTTAAAAGAATTAATATTACAAAACTATGACCCAAAGAATGGATCACTTCTTTATGTAAGTGGTGAGACAGTTTCTAGTAGATTAGATAAAGATCTTATTTCTGAAGGTTATTCTTTAAAGAGATTGATTAACTATACGGTTTTATCAATTCAAGAAATAAAAGAGGAATTTAGAGCACAATTAAAAGCTTCAATCCCTGATATAATTTATGTTTACTCAGAAAATAGCGCTAAGAGTTTATTAAAATTACTTAAAAAGTATGATCTTTTAGACAGTTGGATGGATACCAATTTGATGTGTATGGGTGAAAAAGCATCAGCAATTTTAAATGAGATCAAGTGGAAAAAAATTTTTCTATTTAACTCTGGTGAAGAAGAGTTTTTGCTATATAAAATTTAGTCATGAGTGTTTTTGAGAACTTTTCAGGACTTTTTTTGTCTGTATGGCAAAAAGGAATTTTAGGCGTCAACTTTGTAGAGATCTTAATTGGTCTTGGAATATTCTTTATATTCCTAGTTTTCAGAGGTTTAATAAGTAAATTAGTTATTAAAAAATTAGAATTAATATCAAAAAGAACAACCAATAAACTTGATGATACTTTTGTTAAGGCAATGGAGGGGCCAGCTAGATTTCTTCCAATTGTGCTAGGAGTATTTTTTGCAAGTTACTATATGTCTTTTGCAGAGGATACGAGGTTATTTTTAGATAATGTAAATAGAACTTTGATAACAATATTGCTCTTTTGGATTATTCATCAAATTATTGAACCAATTTCCTACATACTAAGTGGATTCGATAAGATTTTAACTAGAGAACTAATTGGCTGGATCATCAAATCATTAAAAATTTTAATTATAATATTAGGTGCTGCAGCTGTTTTAGAATTATGGGGAATTAAAATTGGTCCAATTATTGCTGGACTTGGTTTATTCGGTGTTGCAGTTGCTCTAGGAGCTCAAGATTTATTCAAAAATTTAATTTCAGGAATTTTAGTACTTGTAGAAAAAAGATTTAAAATGGGTGATTGGATTGAAGTAGAAGGAATAATCGAGGGAGTAGTTGAAAAAATTGGTTTTAGATCAACTGTTATAAGAAAATTTGACAAGTCTTTAGCAATTATTCCAAATTTCCAGTTTGCAGAGAATGCTGTGATTAATAAAAGTCAAATTACAAATTGGAGAATTAGTTGGACTATAACTCTTCAGTATGACTCTACAGTTGAACAATTAAAAACTATACGAAATGAGATAGAAGATTTTATAAATGGTTCAGAAGATTATGATACTAAAGTTGGCGTTTCAGTTAGAGTTGATAAATTTGCTGATAGCTCAATAGATATGTACGTAAGATGTTATACAAAAACAAATAGTTGGACTGAAATGTTGTTAGTAAAAGAAAGACTTGCAATTAAAATCAAAGAAATTGTTGAAGGTAACAAAGCCTCTTTTGCTTTCCCAAGCACTTCTGTATATGTAGAGAAGAAATGATAGCTATTTTTTACTTAGCTTTACAATTATTAAAATTATATTCTTATGTAGTAATCGCTAACGTTGTCATTAGCTGGTTAATAGCTTTTAATGTATTAAATACTTCAAATAGATTTGTTTATTCAATATTAGAGTTTACTTATAAGCTTACTGATCCAATACTTAATAAAATAAGGGGTTTTTTGCCGAGTCTAGGTGCATTTGATATATCACCTATCATTCTTCTTTTGTTGATCTGGTTTGTAGAAATGTGTATGAAACTCTACATAGCACCACTTATTTTTTAATAATCATGATTTTAATAGACGGTAAAAAACAATCAGCTGAATTAAGAGAAGAATTGAAAACAGAGGTAGATGGCCTTAAAAAAAAATATAAAAAAGTTCCAGGACTAACCGTTATTCTGATTGGGGACCTTGCTCCAAGTCAGATTTATGTAAGAAATAAAGAAAAATCAGCAACAGAAGTTGGTTTAAAATCTGAAGTTATTAAATACCCTGATACTGTAGATGAAAAAACAGTCTTAGATAAAATTGAAGAACTTAATAAAGATGAAACTGTTTCAGGAATTTTGGTTCAATTGCCACTCCCAAAACATATTAACAAGCAACACGTTATAGAAACTATTTCACCACATAAAGATGTTGATGGTTTACACCCAATGAATGTTGGTAATCTTTCATCTGGATACCAAGGTTCAATTCCTTGTACACCTCTTGGATGTTATTATTTACTAAAAAAAATTGAACCTAACCTAACAGGAAAAAAAGCTGTAATGATTGGGCGGTCAAATTTAAATGGTAAGGCAATGGCACAACTTTTACTTCAAGAAGATTGTACAGTAACAATTACTCACTCAAAAACAAAAGACCTTCAGCATGAATGCTTAGAAGCCGATGTTATTGTTGCTGCAGTTGGAATTCCTGAACTTATAAAAGGTGATTGGGTGAAAAAAGATGCAATAGTTATTGATGTTGGCATAAATAAAACAGAAAATGGTTTGGTAGGTGATGTTGATTTTGAAGAAGTTTCAAAAGTTGCAAAAGCTTTAACTCCAGTTCCAGGTGGAGTTGGACCAATGACAATTGCTTGTTTATTAAAAAATACAATTGAGTGTTTTAAAAGAACCTTAAACAATTAAAAATTATTGCCAAAGTTAACAATTTTAATTGTTATATTTTTTATCTATAATTCTTTAACATTAGCTATGGAAAAAACACCTTATCATCATTTACCTGACGGTAGTTTTAGAAATCCTGAAGGATCTCCAGAAAGAAACATAAATTTTAAGTGGTCATTTAAAGTATTTAATAAGGAAAAGAAAAAACTTGATATGACTATTCCCGAAGATCATATTATTGAAAAACAAAAAGTGCTCTCAGATTTAGAAAATCTAAAAAATGATGATTATGTTGGCTGGATAGGACATGCAACCTTCTTAATTAAGCTTGGAAATACAACAATAATAACTGATCCAGTATTTTCAAAAAATGCAGGACCTTTTATTTTTGGTCCAAAAAGATTTACCAAAACAGCCTTAAACTTAAATGAACTTCCAAAAACTGATTTATTTCTTCTAACACATAATCATTATGATCACCAAGATATGAGAACAATAAGAAAATTTCCTTACAAAGATGCAAAGGTTCTACTTCCTTTAAGACTTGGAAAATATTTTACAAGAAATAAATATAAAGATGTGAACGAAATGGATTGGTATGATGAAATTAAGATTAATGAGGATTTAAAAGTAACATTAGTTCCTGCAGTGCATTGGTCAAAAAGAAGTTTGACAGATACCAACAAAACATTATGGGGAAATTTCTTAATTGAATATAAAAATAAAAAAATACTTTTTGCATGTGATACTGGTGTTGGAAATATTTATAAAGAATTAGGTGAAAAATATGGGCCTATTGATTTAACTTTTATTAATATTGGTGCTTATAACTTTTATCCATTATCTCCAAATAAAGATAAATCTTCTTATCATACTAATCCTGAAGAGGCCCTAAGTATTGCCAGAGATTTAAAAAGTAAAAAAGTATTAGGAATGCATTGGGGTACTTTTGTTTTATCTTTGGAGCCAATAATGGAACCACCAGTTAGATTTAAAGATAATGCAGAAAAATATGGTTTTAAAAAAGAAGATGCAATTATTTTTAAAATTGGAGAATTCCAATCATTAAAAAATATATTTAATTTTTAAGATCTTCAACTATTTTAGGTATGTATTTTTTAAAGTTAAAAAAACCTTTATTACAGAATTTCCATGAGTTTTGATCAAGTCTTCTGTAGAGAAACTCAATATTTTTAAGAGAGCTTTGATTTATGTAATCTAAATTTTCTCCAACTGTTGGATAAAGACAATAAGCACTTTCTAAATTTTTTATTTCGCTAATATCAATAATCTCACAGTTAATTGATTTTTCCTGTAACCTTTTCTTTTGTTCCTCAATTAAACTAGCCTTAAAATTCTCTACATTTTCACTGAGTTTAATTTTTCTATTTTCATTTTTATTAGCAATAAGTAGAATTTTTTTGAATTTTTGAATTGCAAAGTCAGTGATTTCAAATGCTAAGTTATTTTCAAAAACTAGTAAGTTTTTCTCCTCAATATTTATTGGATTTTCAAAAGTTTTATGAAGAATAATGTAATTTTTATCGTTTACCTTTGGAGGTGCATTTTCGTTAAGTTTTATATTTTCAAATCTATTATTTGTAAATTTTTTAATATTCCATTCACTTGCAAGATAATGTTTCCCTTGAGTTTGAATACCTGCAACCCAACGCCAACCTAAGGTATTAGATGCAGTATCACCATCGTATAAGTGTTGCATAAAAAATTCAGCACCAAGTTGCCAAGGTAATTCAAGTGTAAATATCCAAATACTTGCAAACCACATTCTTGTATGATTATGCAAATAATTAAAGGTTTTTAATTCATTTACCCATTCATTAAAGCACTCAATTGATGTGTTGCCTTCAATCGCATTTAAGTAACTCTTATTATCCTTAAATTCTTCTTTAATTCTTATCAAATCTATTAAATAGTCATCCCATACTCCAGATCGAAGTTCCATCCACCCTTTCCAATAAGTTCTCCATAGAACTTCTTGAATAAACTTTTCATTTTTAGAGAAAGAAAATTTATCTAGTGACTTATTAATTACTTCTTTTTCGTTAATCACCCCGTGTGTTATGTATGGTGATAAGCAAGATGTATTAGATCTTTTATCGGGTCCAAAATCAAAATTTCTTAGCCTTGAATACTCTTCTAAATTTTTCTCAATAAAGATATTGAGATTTTCAATAGCTGTATGTCTTGTTGGTTTTAAATTCATAATTATAATTTAATTTTAGATAATTTAAATTATAAAAAAGTAAAGGGGCCAAAAAAACCTTATTGGGCCCCTTATAATTTTAAAGAATAATTTCTTTATTTTTTTCTATCTTATCTTTTGTGGAAGAAAAATATTTATTATCGTTTATATACTTACAGTGTGAACAATTGTGTCCAGCGTCTGGAAGTTTTTCTTCAGATAACAGTGAAACAACCTCCTTTAGAAACTTGAAGAACTTAATGTCATCTCTAGGAATTTCCTGCCATTTAACAAGATTCTTAAAAAAATACTCATTGTTTGAATCTCTCAAAAATTTTTCAGGTTCCACAACAAATAAACCTATTCTTGAAATTGGTTTTAGAGCTGGTTTTCCATCAGCAGCATTCTCAAGTGCAAGAGCATATGCATGTAGCTGCCGGCTGTATTTCTCAACATTTTGTTCTTTAACACTACTCGTCTTAAAATCGATTACACCATAAGTATTGTCCTCGAATCCTAAAACAGTGTCAGTAACCCCTTTGATATAACATTTATTGCCAGTATTTCTGTCAGTAAAGTTTTTAGACTGAACCCATTTGGACCCAAACTCTATTTTCCCCTCCGGCAGAGTTGTTGATATATCTTTAGGTGACTTGCCCTCAAAATGATCTTTCATAATTGAATCTATTTTAATAAATATAGAAGGCATAATGCTGCGAGGCCTATTGAAACCAAATTTAACTTTTTTTACAAAGCAGCGCTTGCACTCATCGTAAAGAAAACCAAAATCTGAAGGGCTTAATTTATATATTTTATTCATAATATATTTTTGCTTTAAACCCCCAGCAGCAATAAATGCTGCTGGGTAATGGGTTTATATGAGCAAACCTCCCTCAGTTTTTAAGATTGGTGGAAGCACTTTATTGTACTTTGGAAAAGCACCATATTTACTTTTAAACGCACTTAAGTGTTTTCTTTCCACCTTAAGTCTCTCAACCTTATTCTCAATAATTGAAAATTGAACTTGATCAAATTCCATATTATCTTTTTTATGTTGAGAAGCTCTAACTCTAAGATTATTGCTTGAACCTATTTCAACTACAGACCCATCTTTAAGATATCTATAAACACCACCTTTTTTAGGTAGATCCTTATAATCTTGAACTTCATTTTCAAAATTAGCTTCTATAGTTACCTGGAAGATATTCTCTTGTAATTGCTTTACAAACAACCTTCTTTCTGATCGGCTCGATGAGTTACGCATTGCATCAAATCTTGGAACTCTATCAATGAGTTCTTTACATGCAACAAAGTATCTAATCGTTCCACCGTTGTTTCTTTGTGGATGAGTAAGAGGTAAAGTAGTTCCTCCATTCTCAATTTCCTCATTAGTAAGTACAATGTATAAGTTATTTGCTGAAGAATAGTCATCATCTTTTATATCTAAAGCAAGTTTGCAACGTTTGTACCCACTCTGAGTTATTTTTCTACTTAAGGCAGCATTGAAACTTAATCCATGCTTCAGCACCACTGTTTGAGGCTCATCCATTAATACATGAGATTGCCTTCTAAAAAAGGTAAGTTTATTTATATCTACTGACATAAACCCTCCTTCTTCATAACATCAGACACATCTATAACTATAGAAGTTATTTCCATTTGACTATTTAAATCTGACGGATCAGTGTGTCGTATGATTGGTGGAGTAGCAGCAATACATTCACTTTTGCAAGCAAATGAACCTTCTATCAACCTTGTGAGTTGTTCCATCCATTCTTGAGGTTTTTTGAATTCATCTTTCGAAACAGTGACTGTTTTTTTGATGACATCTAAAATCCCTTCATGTTTTATACCTATTTTACTTTTCACTGGTACAGGTAAATTTACCAGTTGTTCTCTTTTGTTTATTGTTGTCATTTAACCTCCTTTTTTTGAAATGACATCTGAACTTTATGTTCAAGATGTTAAGGAAGTAGCATCACCACTATTGACAGTCACGGACACTACAAGAGTATAAATGACAAAAAACGAATTATTATGACAAATAGGTATTTTGAAAGTCTTTAAAAATATCTTCTTCTTTTAAAACGTTATTCAGTTCTACTTTAGGAGGATCACCAAATTTAATTAACCAAATAAATCTCATGTGTAAAAATATTTCATTATCTTTTAGTTTTATTGGTTGTGGTATAGATTTTGAACCAATTGAAATTTTCAAATTTTCTTTAAAAAGGTAGTCTAGTATTGGTTTTGTATCGGTCTCTAAAAATGTTCTTTCTTTAAGGGTAAAACCTTGATGATTGTACCTAAAGCTTATTGTTACTATATCTAATAAGTTCTCTAATTTTTTTCTTATTTCATTATTTTTTTGAATACTTTCTTCACATTTACTAATCAAGGATGTGTCCATATTAACATTAATAAATTTATTTTTACTAAATTTTATCTTCCTTAAATATTCTAAAAATCTTTTTTTGTAATTGTATAAATCTTCTTCTTGGTCTTGTTCCCACTGATGATAAATATAATTTGTAAAATCTGAAGTTTTTTGAAATGGAAAAGTTATTATTTCACTTTTATCTTGTTTCTCTTTTAACTTAAATTTGTTGATTATCTCACTTGAAACTTTAGAACCAATTTTTTTTGAACTCTTTTCAATCTCTTTTATTATACCAATGTAAGTATCTTTTTGAACAGGCTCTCCATCTTTAAGTCTTAAAAAACTTCTATATTTTGTCTCAAAAATTTTTTCTGAAAAACTAATTTTTTTATCTTTTATATATTTTACAAATGCACTTCTTTTTACATCAAACTCTTGTTGAGCCTTAGAATTAATATTCATTAGAATTATTTAATAAATAAATTCAATATTTCAAGTTAAACTAATGATATTAATTATTTAGTCTTTAATCTTTTTGAGTCCCTAAACCCTTGCATGTATAATTTCGCAGATGCTTTTGGTCTTTTAATACCACGTTTTTTATACAAGGCTGTCATTGATGCTAATGTAGGTTGTTTTTTTTTCTTCATTTTATCTCAACTTTTTTTTGTGAAAGTTAATAAATCTCTCTACATTTGATTTATTGAAAGTTTTATTTTCCTCGAAAGAGACCTTTTTCATTGAGTAAGCATTACTTGAAGTTTGTCTCGATTGAATTGTAATATTACCTTTATAAAGTTTAAGTTTAACTAATCCATTTACTTTATTTCTTTTTAGATCGACTATTTTTTGTAATTTAAATCTTTCCTTGGAATACCAATAACCATTATAAACAAGTTCTGCATATCTAGGCATAATTTGATCTTTTTTATGCATTGTATTTTTATCTAGAGTTACAGACTCAATTGCTCTGTGAGCAACAAGTAATAATGTTCCTCCTGGAGTTTCGTAAACTCCTCTTGATTTTATTCCAATAAATCTATTTTCAACTAAATCTACTCTCCCTATTCCATTTTTGCCTGCTAATTGATTAAGTTTATCCAAAACTTTCGCTGGAGATAATTTTTTTCCATTTAAACCAACAGGGTCACCATTTTTGTAATTAATAGTAATAAAGCTTGGTTTATTTGGAGCTTTTTCAGGGGAAGTTGTTCTTTGAAAAATAAATTCGGGTGCTGAATTTTTAGGATTTTCTAAAACTTTTCCCTCTGTCGAGGTATGAAATAAATTATCATCAACTGAGAAAGGTGGTGCACCTTTTTTGTCTTTTGGAATTGGTATTCCGTGTTTTTTTGCATAATTAATTAGATCAGTTCTTGATTTTAATTTCCAAATTCTCCAAGGAGCAATTACTTTTATTTTAGGACCAAAGTAATGATATCCAAGTTCAAATCTCACTTGATCATTTCCTTTTCCTGTTGAACCATGTGAGACAGCATAAGCTTTAAATTTTTTTGCAACTCTAATTTGGTCTTTTGCAATAAGTGGTCTTGCAATTGATGTACCCAACAAATAAACACCCTCATAAAGAGCATGACCTCTTATCATTGGGTAGACATAATCTTTAACAAAAATATTTTTTAGATCTTGGATGATAATTTTTTTTACACCTAATTTTTTTGCATTCTTAATAATTTTTTTTTTATCTATCTCTTGCCCAACATCAGCTGTGTAGGCTATTACTTCTGCATCATAATTTTCCTGAAGCCATTTAAGAATTATAGACGTATCCAAACCACCTGAATAGGCGAGCACAATCTTCTTTTGTTTTTTCATTTAAGTGCAGCTTTTTTTTGCAGCGTTATAAGCTTTTGTAAATCCCATTAAAGAATAGTCATCAGTAGTTTGAGTACCACTTTGTTTATAAGCTGTTATCATCAGCCTAGATGCTTTTTTCATTCTTTTAATTATTTTTTGTTCTGTTTTTCCACTAGAAATCCAAGCAAATTTATTTTGTGGTAAATCAAATTCAAATTTAGATTTACCTGAGGTAGCTAAAATTGTGTTTTGTGGATTAAAATCGTAACCAGATGTTATGCTCACTTCATCTGAAATTTTGTCTTCAGGTCTAAATGAAACAAATAGTCTAGCTTCTCTATTACTCGCTTTAGGTGATTGTCTAACTGGAACCGAATAAGCAAAACAGATTTTTCCAGTTTCATTAAAAACTGCAACAGCATTCCAATCTTTAAAAGTTCCTAACTTTGTCAAGTCTTCTGACTGGACAGATGTCATTAGAAATACTGTCAATATAAGTGTTTTTAAAAATAATTTTTTAATTATGGACATGGATTAGGATATTTTTTTTGCACATTATTTATTTCTTTAATTACTTCACTATCAAGATTCACTTTTACACTTTCTACGTTAGTTTTCAACTGCTCCATAGTTGTTGCTCCAATAATTACACTAGTCATAAAATCTTGTACTTCACAGAATTTTATAGACATTTGACTCATATCAAGATCAAATTTTTGACTAATTTTGTAATAATCTTCAACAGCCTCTTCCATATTTGGTTTTCTATACCTTGTCCAAAAATCAAAATCTCTTTCCATTCTTGATCCTTTTGGAAATTGTTTATTTCTATATTTGCCTGTTAAATAACCACTAGCTAAAGGTGAATATGATAAACACCCTATATTTTCTCTGATAGATACTTCTGCTAAACCAACTTCATAAGACCGATTTAGTAAACTGTACGGATTTTGAATGGACATCATTCTTGGTAGATCTTTATCTTTAGCAAGTTGAAGATAATTCATAACTCCCCATGGGGTTTCATTTGACAAACCGACATACCTAATTTTGCCTTCCTGAATAAATTTTTTTAAATTTTCCAAAATATCTTCAAATTTATTCCAGTCATTTTCTTTGTGTTCATACCCCAATCTTCCAAAGTTATTTACGTTTCTTTCAGGCCAATGTAATTGATAAAGATCAATATAATCAGTTTTTAATCTCTTTAGACTTCCATGAAGAGCGTTCTCTAAGTTTTTACCAGTAAAACTATTTTCTCCATTTCTCATATATTTTCTACTAGGGCCTCCCACTTTGGATGCCAGTATAACTTCTTTTCTTTTTTTTGTTTTTTCAAACCAATTTCCAATTATAGTCTCTGTATGACCATAAGTTTCAGCTCTTGGTGGAACTGCATAAAGTTCAGCTGTATCCCAAAAATTTACTCCATTATCTAAAGAGTAATCCATTTGAGCAAATGCCTCATTTTGGGTATTTTGTTCACCCCAAGTCATTGTTCCAAGACAGATTGTGCTCACATTTAGGTCTGTATTTCCTAGTTTTTTATAATTCATAATTTACGTAGTATTTGTTACATTTATTTTGACGACTTGAAAATCTTAAAAAAAAATCTTATATAAATAATATGGAATTCAATAAAGATAATATTTTAAATAAAGCAACAACAGCCAAGCAAACTGTTGTAATGGATGAAGGCTTAAGAGCCTACATGCTTAAAGTCTATAACTATATGGCAACTGGTGTCTTGCTTACTGGAATAATTGCACTTTTATCATTTAAAATGTCTGTTGTAACAGATCCAAACGGAGCAATTGTTGGATTAACAGAATTTGGGAATGCGATTTATTTATCAGGTTTAAAATGGATTGTAATGTTAGCTCCATTAGGAATTGTGTTTTACATGAGTTTTGGAATTAATAAAATGAGTGCTTCAAGAGCTCAGACCACTTTCTGGTTATTTGCTGCATTAATGGGATTATCTCTTTCATCAATATTACTTGTTTACACAGGTTTAAGTGTAACAAGAGTATTCTTTATTTCATCAGCAACATTTGGTGCAATGAGTATCTATGGTTACACAACAAAAAGAGATTTAACTAAGATGGGATCTTTTTTAATGATGGGTTTAATAGGAATTATAATTGCATCAGTAGTAAATATATTCTTAAAATCATCAATGATGTATTTTGCAATATCAATAATCGGTGTTTTAGTATTTGTTGGCTTAACTGCATACGATACACAAAAAATTAAAAACATGTATGCTGCCTCTGACAGTGGTGAGTTAATGGGTAAAAAAGCTGTTATGGGAGCATTAACTTTATATTTAGATTTTATAAATTTATTTATAATGCTTTTAAGATTATTTGGTCAAAGAAGATAACACCTAAATTTTTTTCCAATCAACTTTACTCAAGAGCATCTTAAGATCATATGAATTTTTTAGTATCTTACCATTAGTATCTGTAATTAAATATTTAAGATTTTTGTTTGAAGGCTTAAAATTTTTACAAATTTTATATACAGCTTTTTCAGCAGCATTTTTAAAAACACTAAAACTTACTTGCTTTCCCGAAATAGTAAGACCATAGTCTTTCCAATTGCCCGAGGAAACCATTTTTGCATAAAGATTTAATATAATTTTTAATTCAGTTCTCTCAAAAAAAAGTTTTTTATTTTCTTCTTTATTCGTATTATTAACTACTAATTTTAAATTTCTATTCATTCAGTTTGTATTTGTTTATTAAACCTATTTGAAAAGCAGTAAAAACAAATGTTATTGGTAACATTCCCCAAACTTTAAAGTTAACCCAAAATTCTTCTGATTGTGTTCTCCATATTATTTCATTTAAAATCGCCAATCCAAAAAAGAAGTACGTCCATCTTTTATTTAAAATTTCCCATCCTTCATCACTTAAGGGCATAGATTTTCCAAGCAATTTTTTCAAAACTGGTTCATTTGTAAAGTATTTGCCAAACATTAATGCAAGACCAAACAAAATATTTATTATCGTTGGCTTCATGTAAATAAATATAGGATCATCAAAATAAATTGTTAAACCACCAAACAATGTAATCAATACTCCGCTTATTAATGGTACCTTTGGAATTGTTTTTTCAACAATCCACATAATTAAAACTGCTGTTATTGTTGCAACTATAAGTGGAGGTATTGCAACAATTAAATTT
The DNA here is from genome assembly GCA_902579465.1 of uncultured Pelagibacteraceae bacterium. Taxonomy (GTDB): domain Bacteria; phylum Pseudomonadota; class Alphaproteobacteria; order Pelagibacterales; family Pelagibacteraceae; genus Pelagibacter. The sequence goes on along the minus strand of CACHGV010000006.1, from coordinate 3,471 downwards.
TTATCATTGTTATAATAAAAATAAAAAAATATTACCAAAGGCCCTAAATCAGTAACAAATTTCAAAACAGATTTATTCACTGCTACATAATAGCAGAATAATAAAACATTCACATTTTTTTTATTGATTTTTATTTTATAATATCCATATTTATCAGGTGACTGTTCAAAAAGGAAAATTTTCTATTGGAGACGTTGTAAAACATAGGCACTTCGACTTTAGAGGTGTAATTTATGATGTTGATTTTGAATTTAATAATTCTGAGGAGTGGTATCAATCTATACCAAAAAACGTAAGACCCAGAAAAGACCAACCATTCTATCATTTGTTAGCTGAAAATGATGAAATCACTTACGAAGCATACGTTTCTGAGCAAAATCTATTAGTAGATGATTCAGATGAACCAATTAAACACCCTCTAATCAACGAGATTTTTTCAGGAAAAAAAGGCTCTGGTTACTTTAAACCTTCTAATTAAGCTAATTTACATTATTTAAACACATTTCGTGCAAACCTTTGTCATAGATTATTTCTAGAATAAATTATATTTTGACCAAGGATGCTTTAATCCCATTTATTTTATCTCCCTCTGTGTTCTTGGTCAGAATAACCCACCAGAAAAATTTTCATAATTTAAATTTGTGTTATAGATAACAGCAAATGTTTAAATATTTAAAACCAAATAATTTATTAAAAATAATAAATAAAACACAAAAGTATGTATTTATTATTTTTTTAGTAATTATAACAATTGGACTTGTTGAGGCATTAATACTTTCTCCTGAAGACTATAAACAAAGCGACTCAGTGAGAATTATGTATGTCCATGTTCCAGCAGCTTGGATTTCTCTTGGAATTTTTTCTTTAATTGCTGTTTTGTCATTTGGTATTTTAGTTTTTAAAAATAAGAATCTTTCTTTAATAACAAAAAGCTTAGCACCATCTGGCTTTGTCTTTAATGTTATTGCTTTAGTTACAGGATCCATCTGGGGTAAACCTACGTGGGGAACCTGGTGGGCATGGGATGCAAGAATAACATCAATGTTATTGCTTGCTTTTTTCTATTTGATGTTTCTTCTAAGTTGGAGGGTAACTGAAAACGACGAAAAAGCTATAAAGATTAGTTCGTACATAGCAATAATAGGTTTAATAAATGTCCCAATAATCAAATTTTCAGTTGAATGGTGGTCAACATTGCACCAACCTTCTTCAGTAAATATTTTTACTGAAACTTCTATTCATACATCCATGTTGTTACCTTTAGGTATAATGACTGCGGCATTTGCACTTTTTTCGCTTTTGATATTTTTGATGAAATATAATACAGAACTGATAAAAATAAAAAATAAAGGATTAGATAGATTATGATTAACGAAGTTTTATACATGAATGGATATGGTCTCTATGTATGGTCTTCTTTTGCATTTACACTTTCTTGTTTTTGTATTTTGTATTCAGTAATTAAACTTCAATTAGTTAAAGAGCAAAAGAAATTTAGGGCTCGTTTTGAAAGTTTAGAGACTGATAAAATTGAAATAGCAAAAAAACAAGAAACTTATAAAGAAATACTAGCTACTTCATCTACATCTAAAATTTAATTTTTATTTTCATGTATGGTAAAAAAGTTAAATTAAGAGCCATCTTTATATTATCTATATTCTTTTCATCAATCTTAATTGTTTTTTTAGTTTTTAAATCCCTTGAGGAAAACGTTGTTTATTTTAAATCACCTACAGAAATAAAAAACTTAACAGAGTTGACAGCAAAAAAAATAAGAGTCGGCGGGATGGTTAAAGAAAAATCAATTAATGTTAACCAGTCAGAAGTTAACTTTGTAATCACTGACTTTAAAAATGAATTAGTCGTTAATTATAGTGGTTCCGTTCCAAATTTATTTGAAGAAGGAAAAGGAGTTGTGGCTGAAGGTTTTTTAAAAGATCGTAATTTTTTAACTGCAGTTAAAATATTAGCAAAACATGATGAAAATTATATGCCACCCGAGGTGGAAGAGGCATTAAAAGAGAGTAATTAATGCTAAATCAAATTGGAAATTATTCACTTTATATTGCATTAATCTCGTCTATTTTGATAATCATTCAGTCTCCAATATTATTAAATCGAAATAATATAAATGTTAGTGGAAGAATTTTTTCACTAATTTCTATTCAATCATTAATGATTATAATAAGTTTCATTGCTCTTATAATAGCTTTTATAGTTTCAGATTTTAGTAATGAGACAGTCTATAATAACTCTCATACTTCTAAACCCTTGTTCTATAAAATTTCAGGAACATGGGGAAACCATGAGGGAAGTTTACTTCTTTGGTTATTAGTATTATCAATTTTTTTATTAATTTTTACAATTACTTCGAAAAATCTTTCAAACAAATATAGAATTTTAACTTTATTTTTTCAGGAAATAATAATTTTAGGATTTTTGTTATTTATTCTTTTTACTTCCAATCCCTTTATGAGTTTATTTCCAATTCCAAACGAGGGAACCGGTTTAAATCCAATACTTCAAGACCCTGCACTAGCAATTCACCCACCAATATTATACTTAGGATATGTTGGAGCATCTATTATTTTCTCTTCTTCTCTTGCAGCCTTAATATCAGGTTCTATAAATAAAACTTGGGCTAAGCATATAAAGACTTGGGTACTAGTTTCATGGATTTTTTTATCTATTGGAATTTTATTAGGATCTATTTGGGCTTATTATGAGTTAGGATGGGGAGGTTTTTGGTTTTGGGATCCAGTTGAAAATGTATCCCTTATGCCATGGTTTTGTTTAACAGCTTTATTTCATACTGTTTTAATTTTAGAAAAAAGAGAAATGTTTCAGTCTTGGGCAGTAATTTTATCAATTACAACTTTTTCATTAAGTATGAGTGGAACATTTCTCGTTAGATCTGGTATTTTAAATTCAATTCATACTTTTGCAAATGATCCATCAAGAGGAGTTTTTATTCTTTGTTTTTTATTTATATTAATTACTTTATCTGTTTTTATTTATTTTTTTTATCAAAACAAAATCAAAAACGATTTCTCAAAAACTTATATAGTTAGTAAAGAAGCAGCAGTTCTTGTCAATAACTTGTTCATGATGTTTTTTTTATCAGTTGTCTTAATTGGTACAGTTTATCCAATATTTCTAGAGGTATTAAATAATGATAAAATTTCAGTTGGTCCCCCTTTTTATCACAAATTAATTGTACCTTTTATGATCCCTTTTTTAATTTTTATGGCAATTGGACCAAATCTTAATTGGATAAAAGATAAAATAAATAAAATTAATCTACAGCAACTTTTATTTTTCATTTTATCAATAATTGTTTCTTTTATTTTTTTAAAAAGAGTTGGAATTTCCTATTTACTTTCACTCCCACTTTTTATAGCAAGCTTTTTTCTTTTCTTTATTACTATTAAAGATTTTTCAGTAAAAAAAACAAATTTATCACAAAAAATT
>CACHGV010000005.1 GCA_902579465.1 uncultured Pelagibacteraceae bacterium | reverse complement strand
GCTGAGATATGTGAAAAAAATAATTTAATTAATCAATGCAAGCAATTTGATGAAATCTCAAATGAAATAAAAAATAATTTCACATATTGTTGGTATTTTTTTTTAGAGTTTATTTTTATTTTTACAAATAGATGGAAAAAACAAGTAGGAGATCTTGAAATATTTTCAGTTGGAATGGTTATAATGTGGCATTCACTTGTTACAAGATCTTATGAAGCTAATGGATGGAACTTTTCAAAGTGGAAAAAGAACAAAATAATAGTTCCTGAAACTGGTGTAAATACCATGTCAATTTCAGAAATAACTCATATTCCTAGACCAACTGTTGTTAGAAAATTAAATTATTTGCTAAAAAATAAATATATAAGTGTTAATAAAAAAAAACTGTTTAATGTTAACATGCAAGACAAAACATTAACTGATACCATTAAACTGCAGGAGAAAAATGTAATCTCACTTTCTCGTTTAATCTTTAAGATATTCGGGCAAATAAATATTAATTAGATCTTCTAAGTATAAAAATCATTATAAAGCCAGTTAAATACATAATCAGAGCATACGCTGCTGTTGGAATAATATAACTAATGTCACTAAATATTTGTGTAGCTACAAATATTGCTAATGTGCCATTTTGAAGTCCACACTCAATTGAAATACACTTTCTTTGCTTTATGCCAGTGGCTAATAACTTGGCTATATAATATGCAAGCACCATCATTACAATATTAAGCACAAGAACAGCAAAACCCGCTTGTTTTAAGTAATTGAATATATTCTCTCTTTCTTCAATCCATATTGTTGCAAAAACAACTACAAATAATAAGGTTGTAATTTTATCGATTATAGAAATATTTGAAGAAACAAAATTTTCTGCAAATTTCCTTATAATCATTCCTAAAATAACAGGCACTGTAACAACTAGAGCCATTTTTAATGCAATGCCAGTCATGGTGATATCAGAAGATATATCTGTAACTCCCAATAAATTTGCAGATTTAAAAATAATAAAAGGAACAGAAATAATACTAATCAGGCTAATTATAGCGGTTAATGAGATTGATAGTGCAACATCTCCATTTGCAAATTTTGTCATTACATTTGATGTTACTCCGCCAGGAGCTGCAGATATAATCATAACGCCTACAGCAATTTCAATTGGCAAATCTAATATTAATACAATTATAAATGCAACTATTGGTAAAAGCATCAATTGACAGACAAAGCCGATTATAAAATCTTTAGGATTATTGATTACTCTTAAAAAGTCACGTCCAGTTAATCCTAATCCAAGACCTAACATTATAAGAGCTAGAGCGATCGGAGCTATTTTGGTAACTACTTCCACTTTTTATCCTTATATCAATAATACTATATTAGTTTTTTTATTAATTTAGTATATATAAATTCAAATGCTTTCAGATAAATCAACAGTCTGTCCATTCAATTTACTTGACATTGCTCATCAAAAAAGAGGAGCCAAAGCAGCAATCGTAAATGCAGGCAAAAGACTTCCTATGCTATCTATAATGGATTGCGTAAAAGAAAAATTGATCATCCCTGTTTTTATAGGTGATGAAATAGAAATTAAAAAAACTGCTGAGGAGTTAAAATTCGATATCTCTGAATATGAAATAATAAATGAGCCAGTTGAAAATAACACTGCCAAAATTGCAGCAAAGCTTGCTGCTGATGGAAAAGTAAAAATAATTGTTAAAGGTCATATACACACTGATATTTTAATGAAAGAAGTTCTGTTACGAAAATATAATTTGATTGGTAAAAAAAGATTGAGTCATATTTGGCATATGACTTTGGATAAAGAGGATAAGCCATTAATAATAACTGATGGTGCTCTGAATGTTAATCCAAATGTTAAAACAAAAATGCATATTTTAAAAAATGTAGTTGATTTTTGTCATAGAATAAAAATAGCAAGACCAAAAGTGTCCATTCTTTCTGCAACAGAAGAAGTTTTAGACAGCATGCAAAGTTCACTTGATGCTAAAGAAATATGTGAATTAGCTGAGAAAGAGAGTCTTAATGCAGATATTTTTGGACCTCTGGCATTTGATAATAGTGTGTCAAAAAAATCTGCAGAAATAAAAGGTATAAAAAATATAGTTGCAGGAGACGCAGATGTATTGTTAGTTCCAAATGTTGAAACAGGTAACGCTCTAGTTAAAATGATGATTTATTTTATGGGAGCTTGTGCGGCAGGAGTGGTTATAGGAGGAAAAGTTCCAGTAGTAATTACTAGTAGATCAGATGATGCGACAGCAAGGCTAGCGTCTATTGCGGCAGCTGTGGTAGCTTTGGATTAAATGAATATTGAAAAAAAATAATAATTAAATTAGGATTTATGCATGGCAATAAATTATTTAAAAAAATCACCAAAAACATCTTCTACTGATGATACAAAAACAAGAGAGATTGTAGAAAATATTCTAAAAGATATAGAGAAAACAAAAGAAGAGGGATGTATCGAGTTATCAAAAAAATTTGATAAATATGAAGGAGAAGTAGTAGTTACAAGAGAAAAAATTGAACAAATTAAAAAAAATTTAGATCCTAAAACAAAAGACGACATTCAATTCTCTCATGAAAGAGTAAGAAAGTTTGCTGAAGCACAATTAAAAAATTATGGCCAAGATTTTGAGGTAGAGTTATCAGATGGATTGTTTGCTGGACAAAAATTAATTCCTGTTAATACAGCAGGTTGTTATGTACCTGCAGGAAGATATGCTCATATAGCATCTGCTGTAATGAGTGTTACCACAGCTAAAGTTGCAGGAGTTAAAAATATTATTGTTTGCAGCTCACCAAAACCAGGGGTTGGAGTTCATCCTGCTATTGTTTATACAGCTGACTTATGTGGAGCAGATGTAATAATGAATTTAGGTGGAGTTCAGGCTATTGCTGCAATGACTTATGGTCTTTTTGGTAATGCACCTGCAGATATGCTTGTTGGCCCTGGAAATCAATTTGTTGCAGAGTCAAAAAGAATTTTATTTGGCAAAGTGGGAATAGATTTATTTGCTGGTCCTACAGAAATTGCAGTTATAGCAGATGAAACAGCTGACCCAGAATTAGTTGCTTTCGATTTAGTTGGACAAGCTGAGCATGGTTACAATTCTCCTGCATGGTTATTTACTACTAGTAAATCATTAGCTGAATATGTAATGAAAAGAGTGCCAGAATTGATTGCAGACTTACCAGACTTACCGAGAGAAAACTCTGGTGCAGCTTGGAGAGACTATGGGGAAGTTATTTTATGCGATACAGACGAAGAAATGGCAAAAATCAGTGATGAATATGCTCCTGAACATTTAGAGATACAGACTAAAAACCTTCAATGGTTTCATGATCGATTAAAAAACTACGGATCATTATTTATTGGAGAAGAAACTACAGTTGCTTATGGTGATAAATGCTCTGGGACAAACCATATTTTACCAACAAAAGGTGCGGGAAAATATACAGGCGGTTTATTTGTCGGAAAATTCATTAAAACATTGAGTTTCCAAAGAATGACAAAGGAATCAACTAAAGAAGTGGGCGCAGCTTGTGCAAGAATTTCAAGATATGAAGGTATGGAAGCTCATGCTCGAACTGGAGATGTAAGACTTAGAAAATACGGATTTTCTAATTAGCTTTAAACTCTAGAAAGCAATAAAATTGTGACACCAATCACAAATACAACAATACCTAAAATTTCTGTTAACTTTACTTTTTCCTTGAATAAATATTTTGAGGAAAAATAACTAAATAATAATTCAATTTGACCAACTGCTCTGACAAAGGATGCTTGAATTAAGGTGAATGCATAAAACCATGAGAGTGATGCAAAAAAACCTCCAATGCCAATTAACACACAGTCATATTTATCATTATATAATTTTTTAAATTCTTTTTTTTCAAAAACTAAAAGGTATATCGTTAAAATAATTGTCGGAATTAATAATCCAAAAAGTAAGGTTGATAATACTTTTTCAAAGTTTGAATTAAAATTTTCTAAAGATAAGGCGGCAGATCTAAAATAAACAATACTCAGCGCTAAGAATAAACCAGATATTAGTCCAATTAATGTTGTTTTTGAAAATATGTTTTGAAGAAATAATTTTAAATCTTTTATCGATAAAATTATTACACCTAGAGTTGATATTATAATTCCACTTATGCCCAGCTTACTTAATTTTTCATTTAATATTAAGTATTCAAATATAGCAACTTGGACAACTTCTGTTTTACTTAGTGAGGTTCCAACAACAAAATTAGAAAATTTAAATAAGTATAATAATACAAAAGTAAAGATAACTTGAAAAATTGATGCTAAAGTAACATTTATTAAAAACCCTGGTTGATTAAGTATTTCATTAATTACAGAAACTTCTTTAAAATATATAAAAAATAAGACTAATGCAAAAGGTAAAGCAAAAGAAAACCTTACATAAGTTGATGCAATAGTTGAAACATCTTTATTGATTTTTTTTTGAAATGACGACCTTAAATTTTGAAAGAAGGCTGCAATAATTGTGACAACTATCCAATTCATATTAAATTATTATAAATAAAGAAAATCTAAATTCTTCTTCCGTTTTCGTCAAAAATAAAAATATCTTTAGAGTCAAAATTTATCTGATTTTGGAATTCTACCTGACTAGAAATTTTTGCGCTAAGTTCTAAGTTATCATTACTCATATATACAATCTTTTCATTTCCTAAATTTTCAACAAGATCAATTTTAGGTTTAAATTTAAATTGTGAGTCGTTAGATAAATTAAAATGCTCAGGTCTTATTCCTATGAAATATTTCTTTTTATCAAATTTAGTTTTTTCAAAAGTTATTTCATTGCCTAAAAAATTAATTTTATTATCTGAAATTATATTTTCATTATTTAAAGGTAAAATATTCATTTTGGGAGTCCCAATAAATTGAGCTACAAAAATATTAGCAGGGTTATTATAAATTTCGTCTGGCGTTCCAACTTGTTCAATATTACCAAGATTTAATATTACAATCCTATCTGCTAAAGTCATTGCCTCTACCTGATCATGAGTAACATAAATCATATTTGTCTTAATTTGATTATGTAATTTAGAAATCTCAACTCTCATTTCTGATCTTAGTGCTGCATCTAAATTTGATAAAGGTTCATCAAATAAAAAAATTTTTGGATTTCTTGTGATTGCACGACCAATTGCAACTCTTTGTCTTTGTCCTCCTGACAATTGTTTGGGTCTTCTTTCCAATAACTCCTCAATTTTTAAAATCTTAGCTGCTTGCATTACTTTTGTTTGAATTTCTTCCTTAGATCTTTTTTCAATTTTTAACCCAAAAGACATATTTTCATAAACATTCATATGTGGGTAAAGTGCATATGATTGAAAAACCATTGCTGTTTGTCGTTTAGAAGGATGTAGATCATTAATTTTTTGATCATTAATAAATATTTCACCTTCATCTATCTTTTCTAATCCAGCGATCATTCTCAATAATGTTGATTTACCACAACCAGATGGACCAACTAATACTAGAAATTCATCATCTTTACCTGATAAATTAAAGTCTGTAATAATCTTATTAGAGCCAAATGATTTATGTACTCCAGAAAATTTTATATTTGCCATTTTAACCCTTAACTTTTTCTAAAACATCTACCCCAATTTGTTTTAGTATATGAAGTATATCAATTGGTACCCAATTTTCACGGATTTTTCCCTCATCATGATGGTAAAAATCCATAACACGCATTGTTAATTTTTGCTTATTTGCCTTATATCCTAGCCAATCATTTGAACCGTAATATGCCTCTAGACTATGCCATCCTGCACATAGAGAAAATTTTCCATCTCCTATCTCACAATAATGCCCTAGTTTATAATAGTCTCTTTCAGTAAAAGATTTTCTAAAAGGTAACTGATGCATATCAATAAATCCCTCGAGTGATCTTGAGGTACCTATTCCACATGGTCCATACCAAATCATTTTTTTATGCCAATATTCTTTTTGAGGGTGGTTTAATAACCTTTTTTTTAATTCTTCATCTGAAAGGTTTTCCTTTTCTGGTTTAAAATTTAAACTCCTGTTCATAGTTAATGATTGTCTCAAACTTGCATTTGAAACCTCTATGTCTTTTTCAAAAAAATTTACTCCATCAGTGTTCATTGGTGGAAGCCATGCTCCCTCTGAGCCTCTAGATGGATTTATTGATGAAATACCACACTGTCTTAAAAAATCCATAACATCAATTAAGATATGGCTTTCTATTATTTTCTCTTCTTTAAGCTCATGAATTTCACAACATCTAAGATTAATCATTTTGTAATTTGGCTTTATTCCTAACCACGACTTTATAAAATATCCTGAGAGTACTGAGTACGAACCAACTAAAACTTTGTCTCTAAAAGCACCTCCTACTACAATATTCTCTCTTCTCTCAAGATCAGGAAAAGCCTCAAATAAAGGTATAAAGATTTTTTCTTTAAGATTTTTAAGTCCTTCAAATTCGTTGATAGGATAAAAACTATTTATCTTTACATCAGTTATAAATGCTTCTTCTAAATTTTTGTCTATTTCACTTACTCCTGATGTAATAATTTTATTAAGATGACCTCGGATTAAATTTTTATTTTGGAAATTTTTTTCTGGTGAAAGAACTATGTTCTCTACATTTGTTTTTGTTTTTAGACCTGTATCAAATTGTTCTATTTGCATATATTTATTTGTTGGAAATATTCGTGTATCACAATATTATAATTAAAAAAATATGAATATTAGATTAGCAAAATTTAAAGATTTAATTCCTAGTACTTTACCATTTGTTGAAGGCAAGCTAGATGGACATAAAGAAAGAAAGAATTATTCAATTCTAGGCCCAGGTGTTGCAGAAGATGCAGACCAATCTATAAAAATATCTGAACCTCATGGTTTTAATTTAGGAGCAGTATCAGCAAAGCCCTTTAATGGATCAGGTCTTCATAGCCATTTAACTGCAGAAGTGTTTATAATTTATTCAGGTAAATGGAGGTTTTATTGGGGATCTGAAGGTAAAGATGAAACAATCTTAAATTCTGGTGATATTATTTCAATGCCAATAAATATGTTTAGGGCATTTGAAAATGCTGGTGATGAAGAAGGCTTAATTTTTGTTGTACTAGGAGGTGATGACCCAGGAATTGTCACTTGGATACCCGAGGTATTAGAGAGAGCAAAAAAGACAGGCATGGCACTTTTAGATGATAATTCATTAATCGATCTAAATATTAAAGCAATACCAAATGGCAGGAGATTATTAGAACCTATATCTAATGATGAAATAAAAAAATTTAATAATTATAAGTTAGGTCAATTACAAAATAATATATCTACTCTCAGTAATAGAATTCAAAATGAGATAGATATTGGAGATAATATTAAAATTTCACACATACTAGGAAACATATTTCAAGATAAGTCTATTAATCCAATAATAAAACAAGATACAGGTTTTAGTTTGAGTTGTTTCAAATCAAAAAAAGGGAGAGTTGAAAATTTAATTTTTAATAAACCTACTATACTTTTTTCACAAAAAGGAAGTTGGAAAATTGAAATAGAAAAGTTTTCGAAAGAAATAAATTTTAAAGATACTATTTCAGTTCCATTAGGTGTGAATGTTAATATTGAGATTGATGAAAGTGAAGTTTCATATCTTAATTGTGTATCAAGCATCTAATGAGAGGTTTTGATAAAAAATATAAAGATTTTCCAGACTTTATTTTAAAAATCACAGAACAAATTTGGGAAAATAAAGATGTTGAGTCAATTGGTGACTTTTATACCAATGACATACCTGTTAGATCACCATTTGGTGTTACATATGGAAACAAAGCCGTTATAGATGCCACCTATTCAACTTTAAAAGAATTTCCAAACAGGCAGTTATTAGGTGAGGACGTTATTTGGAATGGAAATGATGAAATAGGATATCACTCATCACATAGAATTTTAAGCAAAGGAACTCATCTTGGAAAAGGCTTTTATGGTGAACCCACTAATAAAGATATTTATTATAGGGTTATTGCTGATTGTGCTTGTAAGAATAATCAAGTTTATGATGAATGGATCGTTAGAGATCAAGGGGCAATGGTCAGACAGATTGGTTATTCCCCAGAGGAGTTTGCTAGAAAAATGATTGAAAAAGAAGGAGGTGTATCAAATTCAAGTAAATTGTATAATGCCAATTCTGATAAAAATTCAGATTATAAAGCAGAGAGTTATAAAAATGGATCAATCGCTGAAAAATATACGCAGGTGTTACATAATATATTTAATAAAAGTTACGAATATAAAGATTATGATAGAGCAGCAAGTTTGTTTTGGCCAGGAAATAAACTTGGTCACGGAAGAGAAGATATTATTGAAAAATGGAATTCCATTAAGAAAATATTCACAAATATAAAATTTAGTATTGAGCATGTGGGATTTTTAGAAGAGCCTAAGCAAAATCCAAGAGTGTCAGTCCGATGGTTTTTAGAAGGAGAACATGCTAATGAAAGTGATGAATATGGAAAAGCATCAAATAAAAAAATATTTATAATGGGTATTAACCATGCTGAATTTAATAATAACTCGATTATTAGAGAATGGGTTTTATTTGATGAAGTTGCTGTATGGAAACAAATACTATTGAACCATGGTTAAAATAAAAACTACACATGTTGGTAGCTTACCAAGATCAAATGAACTCTCCATTCTTCTTGCTTCTAAAGATAATCATGAAAAAATAGATATTATCAGCTTTGATGAAGTGGTTAAAAAAAATGTATCTGAGGTTGTAAAAAAGCAAATCAATACAGGAATAGACTCTGTGAGTGATGGAGAGATGTCAAAAATAAGTTACGCAACTTATATAAAAGATAGAGTTGATGGTTTTTCTGGTGAAAGTGAGAGAAAAGCTCCAAAAGATTTAGATGATTTTCCATCTTTTAAAAAAAAACTTATTCTATCAGGCGGAACTCCAACATATAAAAGACCATGTTGTACAAGTGAACTTAAAATAAAAGATGAAGATTCAATTAACAAAGATATTATAAATTTTAAAAATGCCTTAGAAGAAAATTCACATACTGATGGATTTATGAATTCTCCATCTCCAGGAGTTATATGTAATTTTTTACCCAACAAGTTTTATAAAAATGATGATGAGTATCTTGAGAAACTGTCAGATATAATGAAGTTTGAATATGAGAAAATAACCGGGAATGGATTATCTATTCAAATTGATTGTCCAGATCTCGCATTATCAAGGCATATGATTTACAAAGAAATTTCAGAAAAAGATTTTTTGGAAAGAGCTAACAAACATGTGGAAGTTTTAAATAATTCATTATCTAATATAGATCCATCTAAAGTAAGAATGCATATATGCTGGGGAAATTACGAAGGACCTCATACTCATGATATTGGACTAGATAAAATAATTGGATTAGCTTTTAAGGCTAATGTTAGTAAATATTTAATTGAGTCTGCTAACCCTAGACATGCTCATGAATGGGAAGTATTTGAAAATATAAAAGTACCAAAAGATAAGATGATTATTCCTGGAGTTGTTGAGTCTACTTCTAATTTTATAGAACACCCAGATGTTATAAAACATAGAATTTTAGCTTTTTCTAGAGTACTTGAGCCAAATCAATTAATGGCAGGAACAGATTGTGGATTTAGTACCTTTGCAGGCTATGGAAATGTAGATGAAGATATTGTTTACAAAAAACTTGAAGCACTTGTCGCAGGTGCTGAACTTGCGTCAAAACTAATCTAATTTTTACTTTTATAAACATAAGCGTATATGTATATTTTTGACAAGTAAAACTTATTAATATTAACAAAAGAGAGAATAAAATGAAAAAAATACTAGTTACTTTATTGTTTTTACTTTTTGGGACAGTAGCTAACGCTGACTGTAACATTAAAAGTGGATCAATAAATATTTTAGCAAATGATTTTCCTGCTCTAAGAACTTTAGTTGAAACTGCAAAAGAATGTAAAGGAAGTGCTGACTTTAAAGTCACTCACTCAGCTGAACACAACAAAATTGCAGTACCAGCTTTAACAGCAAATCCTTCTGAATTTTCAGTTAGAGTTGCTGCTAATAGTTCTATAGTTCCATTAATGAATGCTGATTTAATTAGACCAATGAATGATCTAGTTAAAAAATATGGAAAAGGAATTCAAGAGTCACAGCTTATTACAATTGATGGAAAAGTAATGGCTGTAGCATTTATGGCTAATACACAACATCTTTATGTAAGAACAGATGTATTAGAAGAAAATGGTATTGCTATTCCAAAAACTTACGAGGAAGTTGTAGCAGCTGCTGAAAAAATAAGAGCAGCTGGAAAAATGAAATACCCATATGCAGCGGCATATAAAGCTGGATGGAATTTAGCTGAAGAATTTGTAAACATGTACATTGGTCATGGTGGTGAATTCTTTAAAGATGGTGGTGCACAACCAAACATCAATAATGCTAAAGGTGTTGCAACTTTAAATATGTTAAAAAAACTAGCTGATTTAAGTAACCCTGATTATTTAACACATGATAGTGAAGCTATTAAAGTTGAATGGGAATCAGGAAACGTAGCTATTATGACTTTATGGGCATCTAGATCTGGAACATTACTTGATGATGAAGGAGATGCTAAAATAACTGCTGCTACTAAGTTAGTTGCTCCTGCAACAGTTGGTGGAGGTAACATTCCTGCAGCAACACTTTGGTGGGATGGATTTACACTTGCTAAAAATAGATCTGACGCAGATGCAGAAGCTTCTTTTAGAGCAATGGCTCATGCAGCATCATCAAAAGAGATGGTTGCGAAAGCTGCTGATCAAGCTGTTTGGTTAGTAGAAGGCTTTGTGCCTGGTCCAAAATCTGTCGGAGTAATTGAAGCAGTTAAAATGGGAGCAAAACCTTATCCAATGTTACCACAAATGGGATTAATGCATGGTGCTTTGGGTAGTGAAATTGTTGAGTTTTTGCAAGGAAATGAGTCAGCTGAACAAGCGTTAAAAGATGTTGAAGCTGCTTATATCACTAAAGCAAAAGAACAAGGTTTTCTATAAAATATAAATTAATTAAGTGGGGGTATAATTATCCCCACTTAAATATTTATCATGCCCAATAGAAGTTTTTTCTGGTTTTTTTTCCCAGCAGGATTAGCAATGATTTTATTCATTGGGCTGCCAATTATTTCAACAGGCATTCAATCTTTTTACGCTCAACATGATCAAATACTTATTGAAGTTAAAAAATGTGATCCATTTGGATGCAAAACATCAGTAGTTGTAGATCAAGAAGCTACTTCAAAAATTAAAGAAGAGAAACCATTAGGAAAATTTAATGGTTTTGGTACATACATTGATAGAAATCACTTGGCATCTGATCAAGTGTCAGAATTTTGGAGTGAGAGTAAATCAGTAGGTGAATTTATTGGCAAGGTAGGAAATCTTCCATTTTACAAAGCTTTAGTATTTACCTTAACCTATTGTGTAATTGTTACACCGTGCGTTCTGCTTTTAGGATTTATTATTGCGCTAAGTCTAAACGCAATTTCTAGAAAAATAAGAGGTCCTCTTATTTTTGGTACAATTTTACCAATGATTGTAACTCCTTTGGTAGGTTCTCTAGTGTTATTCTGGATGATTGATGCAGAAGGAATTATAGGTGCAAATCTTCAAATATTAATGGATGATCCTTACTTATCTGTTAAATCATCAAAAGCTTTAACTTGGATTACAATTATTATTTATGGAGTTTGGCATCACTCCCCTTTTGCTTTTGTTGTTTTTTATGCAGCACTTCAAACTGTTCCACAAGAACCATTGGAAGCTTCAATTATAGATGGTGCTTCAAGATTTCAAAGAGTTAAACATATAGTTTTACCACATATATACCCTGTAGTTACCTTTGTTGCTTTAATTTCATTAATGGATAATTTTAGAGTATTTGAACCCATCATAGGTTTTAGTGCTGAAGGTAGTGCCCAATCTTTATCATGGTTGATTTATGATAACTTAGTTAATGAGGAAGTAATTTTATTTGGTTCAGCAGCAGCAACATCGATTATGACTATTGTAGGAATATCAATAATTTTAACGCCAGTTTTACTGAGAACTTGGAAAGAGTTTAGAACAAATAGATAATTATGGATTTTGGATTAGATAAAAAATCAAACAGTTTAAAAACCTTCAACACAATATTTATCGTTATATGGTTGTTACTTGCATGTTTTCCATTTATTTGGACGTTTTGGGGATCCTTTAAAGTCAGAGCTGACTTTTTCTCAAGAGCTGATTGGTGGTATGCAATAACAGCTTTTAATACTTTAATTGAAACTGGCGCTAGATTTACAAAGGAAGCTTACAGTGGCGCTTGGTTTGAGGGTGAATTTTGGAAAGCTTCAAGAAACACAGTGATAGTTACAATAAGTGTTGTTTCAATTTCATTATTTCTAGGCACATTAGGAGCATACGCACTATCCAGATCTACAAAAAATTATGCATTTTGGATTTTAATCATTGCTTTAATTTTTAGAGCAATGCCGCATATAACATTGGTGTCAGGTTATCTATTTCCTTTTTTTCAATTACAAATTTGGGGAATTTTACCAACCACTATTGTAGTTCTTGTTGCAATCAATCAACCTTTTACTTTATGGCTCCTTTATTCATTTTTTAAAACTGTGCCTAAAGAATTAGATGAAAGTGCCTTGATTGATGGTTGCTCATACTTTCAAGCCTTTAGACATATTATCATGCCTGTGATGTGGCCTGGGGTAATCACAGCTGGATTGTTTAGTCTCATGTTAGCTTATAATGACTTTACTGTAACAGCTTTATTATTAAACCAAGAGAACCATACTATGGTTCCCAAAATTCAAAGTTACCTTGGAACCAATCAGCATGAAGGAAATTTAATGTGGGCTGTATCTGCAGTTGTGTCTGCTACAGCTCCATTATTTCTATTAGTAATGTTTTTTCAAAGACAAGTTATAAGTGGATTAACCGCTGGTGCCATTAAAGGATAATGACAATCAAAGCAGTCTTATTTGGTTCAATTGGAACAATTATTGAGACCTCTGATATACAAAGACATTGTTTTAATCAAGCATTTCAAAAAGAAGGATTAAATTGGTACTGGAGTAAAAAAATTTATAAATCAATGCTAAAAAAACCAGGCGGAGAGAAAAGAGTAAGGAAATATAGTTTAGAAAATAATACAACAACAAATGCAAAAAAAATAAGAAATTTAAAAACATTAATATTTAATAATTATTTAAAAAAAAATAAAATTAAACCAAGACCTGGAGTGTTAGATATTATTAATCACTGTAAGAGAAATAAAATAAAGATAGGATTTGTAACATCTACAACAAAAAATAATATTGATTCAGTTTTTTTATCCACAGCAAAATATCTCAAAAAGAGAGATTTCAATTATATTGGGAATGCTAAAAGAAATAAAAATACAAAAACAAAATTAGAAGTTTACAAACATTGTTTAAAAAAACTTAAATTAAGAAATAATGAATGTATTGCAATTGAAGATACCGAAATAAGTCTAAAATCTGCTATAAAAGCAAAAATTAAATGTGTTGCCTTTCCAGGTGATTTTCACACAGATAGTAAGTTCAAAAATTCACTATTTAGAGTAAGAAGATTAAATACTAATTTGATATTTAATTAGAGTGAATTTATTAAATCTGGAGCCATTTTTTTAGATTTTGACGAAAATCTAAGTTTTTTTATTGCTTCTAGATTTGATTTATCATCACCTACAACCACAAACCCAATCATACCCATATTTTTGTGGGGTGTACACCAGTATGCATAAATTCCAGGAATTTCAAATTTATATTCAACATCTTTGTTGAATTTTGATTTAAACTTACCTACACCTTCTGGAACTCCTTTTTTAATAAATTCAACGTTATGACCTTTGTCTTTAGCTTTCCAAAGAACAGTATCTCCAACGTTAACTCTTACTATTTTTGGCTCAAAGATATTTGACTGTTTATCCAGTCTATTTAGCATATCTACGGTTACATCTGCAGCTAGACTGATATTTGCATATAGGGTTGATAATAAAAACGAAATTATAATTAAAAATTTATTGTGCGATTTCATGGGTTGCATATATGCTTTTAAAATAATCTTACAACAAGTAATTTCTGTTACAAGTTGACACGGCCTGTAAGGATCATACTTTTCTTGATAATCTTTCTGCTCTAAGTGTTGTAAAAATAATTATAATTAAAAAAGGTACACACAGCATATTCATTGTTTTCCAGCTCGTATAACTTAATACAATACCTGCTGTTAAACTTGCAGTTGCTTGAATTGAAAAAACTATAAAATCATTAAAACCTTGAGCCTTAAACCTTTCCTCTTCTCTGTAATTTAATACAAGTAAACTTGTTCCTGATATAAACAGAAAATTCCATCCAAGGCCTAAAAATACTAATGAAAAAAGATAGTTTATAACTGTTTGATCAAGATAACTAAGAAATATTGTGATTATAAAAAATAATACCCCGCAATACATTATCTTGCTATGTCCGAATTTTTTAATTAGATTTCCAGTGACTAATGCTGGCAGGAACATGCTTATAATATGCAATTGAATTACAAAACTGGTGCTATTTAAAGACATATTATCATTAATATGCATACTTATGGGAGTAGCAGTCATTAAAAATGACATTACCGCATAAGCAAAAGATGAGGAGACTAATGCTTGTAGAAATCTTGGTTTAGAAATTAACTCTAAAATTGATCTTCCTTTTAAAATTTTTTTTTTATCAGTAATTTTATTTTCATTATAAAAAACTAAAAAAACTATTGATGATAAAGTTAATAATGACAAACATATATAAGAACCAACATATAAACCCTCCGAAACAATATTCTTTCCAAGATTAGCTAGATTGGGACCTAATAAAGCTGACAAAATTCCTGCAAAAAGTAACAAAGAAATGGCTTTTGGAGCCTGTTTTTTATCTACACTTTCGGCTGCTGCAAAACGATATTGATGAGCAAATGCCATCCCAAATCCAAGTGAAAAGCATGAGAATGAATAAAGAATAAAATTTTGCTTCATCACTGCATAGGCTGCCAGTAAAGCAAACAATGAGGTTGTAATTGATGATAATATAAATCCTTTTTTTCTACCAGTGATACTCATTATTTTGGAAGCAGCTATTATAAAAATGGCTGTACCAACAATTGATAAGGACATGGGTAAAGTAGACAAAGATTTGATTGGGCTTATGCTTGATCCAATTATTCCACTTAAAAAAACTGTTACAGGTGCAACTGAAAATGCGCATGCATTGCTAGCAAATAGCAACCATACATTTTTATTCATTAAGATATTATACTCTTTTCTTGCCTTGAACTACTCTGTCCAATATTAAAGCAACAAATAATATTGCAATTCCAGCTAAAATACCTTGGCCTACATTTGCATATTGTAGTGCCTCAAGCACGTCTTGTCCTAGGCCTTTAGCTCCTATTAATGATGCTACTACAACCATCGCTAAGCTTAACATCACAGTTTGGTTTACTCCTGCAAGTATTGATGGGGTTGCTAAAGGTAAATCAACTTTTCTAAGTAAATACCATTTAGATGCTCCATAAGCTATTGCAGCTTCTCTGATAGTTTCAGGAACTCCTCTTAAACCTAGTACTGTAAGTCTTACAACAGGTGTTCCTCCAAAAATCATTGTAATGATGACAGCTGCAACCTTTCCTGTTCCAAAAAATGCAATTACTGGAATCATAAATACAAATGCAGGCATAGTTTGCATAAAATCCATTATTGGTCTTATCATTGAATAAAATCTTTGACGTCTCGCACAATAAATTCCTAAAGGTATTCCTATAGCAATACTTAAAATTGCAGCTGTTCCAAGCAAAGCAAGTGTTGTCATTGCCTTAACCCAAAAACCTAAAAAACCCATGTAAGCTAAAAATCCTGCAGAGTATATTGCGGTTCTTATTCCTGCTGACAAAGCAGTTAAAACTACAATGGTAGTTATAATCACAATCCAAGGTGTTTTAACAAATAAAAGTTCTAAAAAATCTAGAACAGATCTAATTCCAATTGTAATTGCAGTAAATACTGCGTCTCCTTTTATAACAGCATAATCAAAAATTGTTTCTACCCATTTAATTGAAGTAAGTCTTATTTCTGGATGAGTAGGAAAATCATTCATTATTGAGAAGAAACCTGGAAAACTATAATGTATTACTGAAAAAAACATTATTACTATTGTAAAGCCAATACTAAGTAAGTAATTTTTTGGTTTCATACCAGGACTTATTGTTTTATTTGATAGCCACTCAGAGTATCTTTTTTCTAAAACGGTATTGGCTAATATTCCTTGAATAAATTTTACAAAAATTAATAATAAAATTCCTGAAATAGTAATCCATATTGCCGAAGCCTCAATTTGCTGAACATCAACTACATATTCCTTCATTGCCTCTTCAAGTGATTTAATTGCTCTTTCGTAGACTTCGACTTTATCTGGGTTGTTTTCTTTTGCAGCCTGTAATTGTTTGTATCTAAAATCAATAGTTGATTGAATTTTATCAATTTTTTCTAAGGCATCTTTAGTAATATTTCCAAATAGGCCTCTAATTATTTGAACAACAGCAAATGTTTCGATTATTAAGAATGCTAAGGCATAATTCCAAATATTTCTTAATCCAAACCACATTGGTCCAAATAATGCTGCAAATAAGTTAAAAGAAAAAGAATAAGAGGGTTTGCTTCCAATTTTTTTAAATTCATCAATGTAGTAATCTGGATTAGAAATCACAAAATTTTTAATTAATTCAGATCTAGATAAATTTTTAATTTCTTTACTCACTATCATTACCCTCAACAACTGCTTTCAGCAAATCTGATTGTGTAATTATACCAACTTCTAAGTTGTCATTATTTGTAACTATTATTGGTTTATCTTCTGTTACAGACGTTTCAATAAGTTTGCTTAATATGTCGTTTTCATTAACTCTTTCATTATTGTTTAAATTATCTCCAAAAGTTTTCTTATATTCTTCGATAGATTGCATAATTGTCTTAGCCTGAACGACTTTTAATCTTGAAATTCCTTTTACAAAATCTGCAACATATTCATCAGATGGGCTTACTACTATTTCCTCTGGCGTTCCAATTTGTACTACTTCTCCATCTCTCATAATAGCTATTCTGTGACCTACTCTTACTGCCTCATCTAAATCATGAGTTATAAATACAGTTGTTTTTTTCATTTGCTTTGAAAGTTTTATAAATTCACTTTGAAGTTGTCGTCTAATTAAAGGGTCTAAGGCACTGAAAGGTTCATCCATCAAAAGAAATTCTGGATCTGCTGCTAATGCTCTAGCTAGACCCACTCTTTGCTGCATTCCTCCAGATAATTCATGTGCGTATTTATTACCCCACCCTTGTAATTCAACAATATTTAAGATGTTATTTGCTGCATCTAACCTATCATTTTTACTTACTCCTCTTATTTCTAAAGGCATTGCAATATTATCTAAAACAGATCTGTGGGGCATCAATGCAAAATTTTGAAAAACCATACCAATTTTTTTATTTCTAAGTTCTTGTAAATTTTCTTTATTAAATTGCATTACATCTTGATTGTTTATTAAAATTTTTCCAGATGTTGGTTCTAATAATCTATTAATATGCCTTACAAGTGTTGATTTCCCACTCCCAGATAATCCCATAACACAAAAGATTTCACCTTTATTAACATCAAATGAAACATCGGAAACACCAATTACTGAGTTATATTTTTCTAAGGCTTCTTGTTTTGAAATTTTTCTGTTTTGTATTGCGTCCAATGCATCATTGGATGTATTTCCAAATATTTTCCAAACATTTTGGATCTGTATGGCAGCTTCCATAAAAGGATTTTAGCTTAAAATTATCGAAAATGATACCTGGCAACTATAAGTCGCCAGGTAAATAAAATTTAAATTGACTAAATTAAAGACCTAACCAACCATCAACTGTTGATTTATTTTTAGCCATCCAGTCTCTTGCAACTTCTCCTGGGTCCCTTTTTTGAACTGATACTTCATATGCCATCCAAGAAACATCATCTGCTGTGATCTGGAAATTTTTAAAAAATTCAACAATCGCTGGTGATTTACTTTCTAGTGAAGTTCCCCATCCGATTTGAATTTTTTTCAAAGCATCCTTTGAAGCTACATATGATTTTTGATACCAATCTGCGTCTGCTTTTGGTTGAATCATTTTATATTTAGCTGGATCATACTTTGGTTCTTCCAACATAACTACATCAGCCATTCCCCAAATAGCATGAGGTTTGTAACAATAAAATGCATAGCCTTCACCCTTTTTGATCGAGTCTAAAACTCTAGCATTTTTAACTGCCTCAGCAGCTCTAATTGGTTCTATACCAGCATCGTAAAGTTTATAGTCTCTAAGTTTTACTTGGTTTACATTTGCAGAAGCCCATCCGTCTGCACCAATCCAAAACTCACCTTTTCCATTTCCATCACTATCCATTGCTTTAACAACTTCTGGTCTCCCCAAATCTTCTATTGCAGTAATATTCATTTTTTTTGCAAATTGTTGAGAAACACAATAGCCTTGATTTCCCTCATAAGGATTTTTGCTTAATTTTAATGTTCCTTTTGGTACTAAATCTTTTGTATAAGCTTCTTGATTTGGTAGCCAAATATCAGGGTGAACTTCGATTTCACCTTTGCTTCTATCAATCGCTCCATAGATTGCAGTATTGTTACCTGGGACTAACTCGGCTTCACCACCCATTTTATCAATGACAACAGCAGCAAGTAAATTTGCAATTGCAGTTGCACCCGTCCAACCAGGATCACCAATTTTGACTTTTTCAGCAAAACTTGAAGCTGGTATAAATAATGAAATTACTCCAGCCACAAGAATTTTTTTGATTATATTCATATTTTCCCCATTTGAGTTAATTTATATAAGTAAAATCTAACTTTGTTTTAAATTTAGAGTCAACATTTCTAATAAGCTAAAATGTAGATACTGCTATGCAAAAACCTAAAATGGCCGATTTAAACAAGAAAGTCTTCAACAACTTGGTTAAATTTCTGAGGTTGCTCAAGATGTACATTGTGACAGCAGTTCTTAAATATTTTTAAATCACTATCAGGAATATTATTTTTAAGTGTTGAGACTTGTTCAAAATTATAAGATTTGTCTTTATCCCCCCAAATTATCAAAGTTTTATTTTTTATTTTTTTTAAATTTTGTAATCCATTCCAATCTCTCATTGCTATTAAGGCATTACGTGCTGTTTCTTCAGATATATTTTTAACTGCATTTTCACAAAAATAATAATTTTTGGCTTGATCTCCTTCAACAAACCACTTTGGTGGTATTCTTTTTACTTGTTCTTTAATTCCTTCCTCACCCAGCTTTTTTATCGATGTATTTATAGGTTCAAATCTTCCCGGGATGTCACCAATAGGTCCAGTAGCAAAACAAATTAATTTATTAATTCTATCTCCGGATAGATTTGCAATTTCTTGTACTATCATTCCACCCATCGAGTGACCCATTAAATTAAACTTATCTATGTTTTTTAAATCAATTTGTTGAATAATAAATTTAGCCATTAAACTAATACTATTTAAAGATTTTGCATTAAAGCTTTCACCAAATCCTGGTAAAGCTGGAGCAATAACTCTAAATTTTTTATGAAGATAATCTTTTTGGAGTTTCCACATCTCTGATGATCCTAGATATCCATGAACCAAAACTAGTGGATATCCTGAACCAATATCATCAATATAAATATCTTGCATAATTGTTTATAAAATATAGTTGTATATTGTAACTTTTAAAACAAAATTCAAAGTAGATTTATGATTGGTATTCTTGGAGGAATGGGAACACAGGCTGGATTAGATTTTTGCAATAAACTTGCGAAAATAAATGCTGGGAAACTTGATCAACAATATCCAATGTTTGTTTTATATAACAAGTCTAACATTCCAAAACGACCAGAAAATTTAAAAAAATATTACAACGTTTTAGATTCACTTGTTGAAGGGTGTAAAATGTTACAAAAAAATAATTGTAAATTCATAGTAATGCCATGCAACACAGCCCATTATTGGTACGATGATTTAAGAAAAAAAGTTAAAATACCAATACTTAGTATGCCTAAAGAAGTTTACTTAGACACATCAAAAAACTGTAAAAAAAACTCTAAGATTGGTATTTTATCTACTGAGGCTACATTAAACACTAAAGTTTATAATAAATATTTTGATAAAAATTTTAATTTAGTAAGTCCGAACAAAAGTTTACAAAAAAATTCAGTAAATAAATCAATAAAACTAGTTAAAATGGGAAAAATTAAAGAAGCAGAAAAAGCAATCAGACCAGCTGTAAATTATTTAATGAAAATTAAATGTAAAAAAATAATTCTTGGATGTACTGAGTTGCCAATCGCAATATTTGCTTACAAATCTTTTAAAAAAATAAAGCAATCTAAAGTATTTATTGATCCAAATCTACTTTTGGCAAATATTTCAATGAAAAAATATAAATCAAAAACCCCAGTTCTAGTTTAAGCTAAAACTGAGATAATTGATTACTTTAATACCATAGTTATTTTGACGGGTCTGGTACTTTTCTTAAATATGGTTTGACTGTTTCCCATCCATCTGGATATATTTTTTTAGCTTCTTCATCTTTTACAGCAGGAAGAATAACTACGTCTTCACCTTTTTTCCAGTTAGCTGGTGTAGCAACTTTATGTTTTGCAGTAAGTTGCATAGAGTCTATGGCTCTTAAAATCTCGTTGAAATTTCTACCTGTGGCCATTGGGTATGTTAAATAAAGACCAATTCTTTTATCTGGTCTTACAACGAAAATAGTTCTAACAGTTTCATTATCTACTGCAGTTCGCCCCATTGAAGTTGTTCCGGCATCAGCTTCGAGCATGTTGAAAAGTTTTGCAACTTTCAAATCTTCATCCGCAATAATTGGATAACCTGGCATTGTTCCGGATACATCTTTTATATCTTCTAACCATTTTTTATGATCCTCAACCCCATCTACACTTAATCCGATTACTTTAACATTTCTTGCATCAAATTCAGCTTTCATTTGCCCTAATGAACCTAATTCTGTAGTACAAACTGGTGTAAAATCTTTAGGGTGAGAAAATAACACGCCCCAACTATCTCCAAGCCATTCATGAAAAGAGATATCTCCTTCAGTGGTTTTGCATTGAAAATCTGGGCACATACTGTTTATTTTTAACATTTAGTCTCTCCTTAATTATTATTTAGAATAATTATAATCAAGATTGATTTGGTATGCAAATTTTAATAGTCTTTTAATATGATATTTAACCAACTATTTGATCAAAAATCCTCAACTTATACATACATTATTTCAAGCGGAAAAGGCAGAGAAGCTCTAATAATTGATCCGGTTATAGAACATACCGATGACTATATTAAAATGTTAAAAAGTTTGGATCTCAAATTAGTTAAGGTCATTGATACTCACATACATGCTGATCATGTTACAGGTCTTAACGAGTTAAATCAGAGAACGAACTGTGTTCGTATAATGGGAGAAAATTCAAAATCTGAAGTTATTGATATTAAATTAAAAGATGATGAAAATATTAATATTGAGAATATTGAACTTAAAGCCATTTATACGCCAGGTCATACAGATTGTTCATATAGTTACTTAATGAATGATAGAGTTTTTACAGGAGATACTCTTTTAATTAACGGTACTGGTAGAACAGATTTTCAAAATGGTAGTGCTCATCAAGCTTATGAGTCATTATTTGGCAAACTATTAAAGCTTCCAGAAGAAACACTTGTTTATCCTGCTCATGATTATAATGGGAAAAAAAATTCAACAATTGGTAGTGAGAAAAGTAATAATCCTCGATTACAAGTTAGCTCAAAAGAGGAATATGCTGAAATAATGGATAATCTTAATCTTGCCAATCCAAAAATGATGGATATTGCAGTTCCTGCAAATCTAAAGGGATTAACGCTTAAAGAACTCTAAAATCAGGGGTATTATTAGTATTGTTTTTAAAAAATATACAATTATATAACTCCTATGGCATGCAATAATATACACTGTAAATGTAAAGACTGTTCTTGTGACAGATGCGTTTGTAAAAACTGTGATTGCAAACCATCATCAGAAAACTGCTGTTGTAACAAGTAGTTAAATTTTAATAACTAATCTTAAATTAACATGAATGATTTTTTAGAGTCGATAATTAAAAGAGATCCTGCTGCAAGATCAAAGTTGAGTTTAATACTAACTTATCCTGGTGTTAAAGCTGTATTTTTTCATAGAATTGCAAATTTTTTTTCAATTGCAAAATTTCATCTTTTTGCAAGAATAATTTCTCAGTTCTCAAGATTTTTAACAGGTATAGAAATCCATCCAAATGCTAAAATTGGAAAAAATCTTTTTATAGATCATGGTATGGGAGTAGTTATTGGAGAAACATCTGATATTGGAGATAACGTTACTATCTATCACATGGCAACATTAGGCGGAATTGCTCCTAGTATAAATTCAGACAATCAGAGAAATATTAAAAGACACCCAACATTAAAAGAAAATGTTGTTGTTGGATCAGGTGCACAAATACTTGGACCAGTAGTAGTTGGTAAAAATGCAAAAATTGGAGCCAACGCTGTTGTTACAAAAGATGTTCCAGAAAATGCAGTAATGGTTGGAATTCCTGCAAAAAATGTTGGAACTGCATCAGAAGAATTTAAACCCTATGGTGTTGCACCGGGAGGTGATACAAAACTTGATGTATGAAAACTTTACAAAATAATTTTGTCGAAGCAATAGGAAACACTCCATTATTTAAATTAAAAGCCGCATCAGAAATTACTGGTTGTAATATTTATGGAAAAGCAGAGTACCTTAATCCGGGAGGCTCTGTTAAAGATAGAGCAGCTTTAGCTTTGATAAGAGATGCTGAAGAAAAAAAACTAATTTCAAAAGGTGGAACAATTGTTGAAGGAACTGCTGGTAATACCGGAATTGGGTTATGTCTATTAGGAAATTCTATTGGTTATAAAACTATTATCGTAATGAATGATAATCAAACACAAGAAAAAAAAGATTTATTAAGAAATATTGGGGCTGATTTAAGGTTAGTTCCACCAAAACCTTATAAAGATGAAAATAACTTTGTTAAATATGCAGGAAGATTGGCTGATGAATTAAAAAGTAGTAACAATCACGGTGTAGTTTGGGCTAATCAATTTGACAATACAGCCAATTCTAAAGGTCATTATGAAACAACAGGGCCAGAAATATGGGAACAGACTGATGGCAAAATAGATGGTTTTGTATGTTCATCTGGTACTGGTGGTACAATTGCAGGTGTAAGTAGTTTTTTAAAAGAAAAGAATAAAGATATTAAAATATATTTATCAGATCCAACAGGTTCCTCTCTATATAGTTACGTTGAAAATGGTGAATTAAAGAGTGAAGGTGGTTCAATAACTGAAGGTATTGGATCTAGTAGAGTTACTGCGAATTTTGCAAAAGCACGTATTGATGGAGCATTTTCAATAAGTGATCATGAGTCTTTACCTGTTTTATTCGATTTAATTGAAAAAGAAGGTTTAAGTTTAGGTACAAGTTGTGGAGTGAACATTGCTGGAGCAATAAGATTGGGTAAACTTTTAGGACCAGGTAAAACGATTGTCACAATTCTTTGTGATAAATCTGATAAATACAACTCAAAGATGTTCAATAAATCTTTTTTAAAAGAAAAAGGTCTTCCCTATCCTCACTGGATATAATCACGCATAGCAGTACTGTAATAAATTCATTACATTTCTATCTTATAATAAACTCTAATATAACAATTAATTTAAAGGAGAAACTATGGACGTAAAAGAGCAAACTAAAAAAGCATATGAACTATTTGGTTCAGGAGATATGGAAACATTTTTTAATGATATGATCGATGATGAAATCGTTTGGACTTTTCCAGGTAAAGAAGGTGTACATCCACTTTCTGGAGTTCACAAAGGGAAACAAGCTATGATGGCTGCAATGTCTAAAATCCCAGCTACTTGGCCAAATTTCCATTTAAAAGTTTTAGATATGATAAGTGAAGGAAATAAAGTTTTTGCAAGAGTTCATGCAACTGCGGATAACATGGATACTATGTTTGGTCACTATTTTGAAGTAAGTGATGAGGGAAAAACTAAAGTTATGATGACTTTTGATGATACGCTTAGCATGTTCAATGCAATGAAGAAGTAAGGAACAATATGTCAATTTTAGAAAAACTTAATAAAGCAATCATGGAAAAAGATGGTGCAGCAGCAGCTGAGATTATTCATGATGATTATAAGAGATATTCTCATCTTCAGGGAGCCTATACTGAAAGTGGAAAAACAGGTATGATTGAAGCAATTAACAAAGGTTTCATGAAAGTTGATAAATATAGAATTTTATATGAAAACGATGAAATAGGTTTTGATCATTCTATTGTTACTTATGCCGAAGATGGAAATAAAGAGGCTTTAATGTGTTATTGGAAATTTAAAGATGGTAAAATCATTGAACTCGAAACAGGCGCAACCAAAATACCAAAATAATTATAAACTAACAGAAGGAGTTTAATATGAGTAGTATTGAAGTTAAAACCTTTGATAAAGCAGATGAGGTAGTTGATAAGTTTAATAATGCTAA
Organism: uncultured Pelagibacteraceae bacterium; assembly: GCA_902579465.1. GTDB lineage: Bacteria > Pseudomonadota > Alphaproteobacteria > Pelagibacterales > Pelagibacteraceae > Pelagibacter. The sequence continues at coordinate 50,006 of CACHGV010000005.1, read as the reverse complement.
AATAGAAGCAGTTAAAGTAGGCGGTCAAAGAGTAGTTAGATTACATTTAAAACCAGGATGGAAATGGTCTACAGATGTTAAGCCACATATTGGAACTGACAGTTGTCAGGCAAACCATATTGGAATTATCACAAAGGGATCTGTTTGTGCAAAACACGATGATGGAACAGAGGTTACATATAAAGCAGGAGATTCTTACTCCGTAACACCAGGTCATGACGCTTGGGTAGTTGGCAATGAACCTGTTGAAGCATATGAGTTTGCCGGGGTTTGGGGAGAATAAAATGGTAAAAATGGTTGGTAACTTTGAAGTAAAAGACTGGGCTCACTGGAAAAAAATGTTTGATGAGCACTCTGGTCCTAGGGAAGCAGCAGGTATTAAAACTATTTACGTAGGTAATGAAATAGAAAATCCAAATAAAGTACATATTGTGATGGAAACACCAGCAGCAGACACTATGCAAAAATTTATGCAGAATCCAGAGAATGCTAAAGTAATTGCGGAATCTGGTCATAAACAAGAGACAACAGTAATGAGCGTTTGCTCTGATTAAAGTAAGAAAAAAAAAGGAGATATATTATGTTTGTAAAAATAGAACAAAAACTTTCAAAAGGTTTTAATTCTTGGAAGGAAATGATGCTTGCAAATAGTGAGAAACTTAAAAAGTATGGAATGACTATAGCTTTTGCAGGTGCAGATAAAGAAGATGATAATGCTATGACTGTAGTTATTCATTTTGAATCACCCGAGGGCTTAAAAGGTTTTGGTGGAGATGCAGAACTAACTCAAGCAAGAATAGATTCTGGAGTAATAATGGACCAATCTAAAATGACCATGATGACTGATGAATCTGTAATGAACCACAAAGGATAATTCTAATAATGAAAAAAATATATGTAATTATGTTGTTTTTAATATTTACAACATCAAGTTTTGCAGACGGTCATAAAGGAAAAATTGATCTTAAAGGTTTTATTGTTGGAGATAACAAATTTCTTACTGATAACGAGGGTAATTTTTTAACTTTTACTTACGATGGAGTTGGAGGATTAATGGCAGTCGAAGGTACAACATTCATGGATAATGCTTCACAATATTGCATTGGCGCAGGTACAATCCCAGGAAAGGGATTTGAAATGGGACACTGTAAAATAAATCAAATGGATGGGGATACTATTTTTACATACTACGAAATTCCACTTGGAGACTCAATGAATGGTACATTTAAATGTTTAGGGGGAACAGGAAAATATAAAGGAATAGAATGTAGTGGCTCAACAGGGTACACACCAATTAACTCAGCCCAAGAAAATAAATTTGCCTCATCAATTTATTTTAAAGGTGGATATTCTTTAATGAAATAATTGAATAATCATAAGATTGATTTAAAATACGAAATAAAAAAAAGGAGAAAAAAATGAAATATTATATGGTAACTCACACTTTTAAATCTAAAGAAATGAAAGACAAATTTAACGAGGTTTTAGGCGGTATGTCCAGAGAAGATATGATTAAATCTTCCACTAGCGATAAAGCTAAATGCCAAATGACATATTACACTCCAGGTGATACTATGACAATGTTTTGTCATTGGATGGCAGAAAGTACTGATGCTATTAATGAACAGCTTACTCAGATGAATGATTTTTTTGAACCTCACCAATTTACTGAGGTTAAAGAAGAAGTTTTCGATTTTAACAAATAGGAGGAAAAAATGGAAAAAGAAGTTTTAGTGATCGTAGATTTGAAAGAGGGAAAACTTGAAAAATTTATGGGATGGATGCAATCAGATGAAGGTATGAGTGTGAGAAAATCTGCAGCTCATCCAGAAAAAACTATAGGAGCAGTAAAGCCAGATAAAAGTGGCGTAATGTTTAAGGTATTTGTTCATAATATGGAAAAAATGAAAGAACTAATATCTGGTACACATCCAGTTGGAAAGGAAATTTACGATGAATGTGTTATCAAAATGACTGCTTGGGATTTAACGAAAGTTGAAATGTAATATGGCAAGATTTTATTTGATTGGCAAAATAAGTGCAGAATTAATGAAAAGAATGCAAAATGATCCTTCTGCGGATAGATATGCATCGACTAAGAAAGTTACCGAGGCTGCTGGTTTAAAATTGATCAGCTATGAATGGGTAAGAGGTAGATTTGATGTTATCTCATGTGTAGAAGGAGATTATGAACAAGCACTAGCCTTGAAGATTGCTTTTAAAAATTCAGGACTAATGGATGATTTGATGGTACATGAAGTTATTGACTACAATAAAGCTTTTCAAAATGCTGCAGATGCCACAAAGTCTGTTATTAAACCAGGAGAATAATTATGAGTGGTTATGCGATCTTTAACCTTAATGTTAACAATCCTGAAAATTATAAGGAATACATAGACAAAGTTAAACCCACTGCAGAAAAATTTGGTGGGGAGTATCTTGTAAGAGGTGGTAGCAGCGAGACTATTGAAGGGTCATGGCAGCATCCAAGGACAGTTGTGATAAAATTTCCAAGTTACGAGAAAGCGAAAGAATGGTATAATTCTGAAGAATATAAACCAATAAAACAAATTCGATTAGATAACGCAGATACTAATGGAATAATAGTTGAAGGAGTATAAAGGAGATAAAATGTCAATATTAGAAAAATACAGTGCTGCATTAAAAAATAAAGATGAAGCAGCTATGAATGAGCTTTTGCATGATGACTTTAAATTCACAATGCATAAATCAGGAAATACTTTAGGTAAAGCTGAAGTGATCAAATGGGCGATGAGTGGTGATATTAATCAAAGAGATACACGAGTTGTATATGAAAATGATGAAGTGGGTGTACACCACGCATTTGTAACATTTGATGACGGAAATACAGAAGCAGTAATGGCAGTCTATAAATATGATAATGGAAAAATCATGAGTTTAGAGACTGGCGCAACACCAATGCCTAAATAATGAAAAAACTAATACTTTTATTTATTTTTATCGCCTTTAATTCAAATGCAGCTTCAATGAAGATGATTGGATCTAAGGGTAATCCAAATGATGTTACTAGAGTAATAGAAGTAAAGATGTATGACAATTATTATGAGCCAAGTTCAATTCAAGTTAAAAAAGGTGAAACAGTAAAAATAATTGTTAAAAATTTAGGTGAACTGGTACATGAATATAATATTGGCACTAAAAAGATGCATATTGATCACCAACCCGAAATGGCAAGATTAATTGAACACGATATTCTTTTAGGCGACCGTATTGATCATAAAAAAATGAAAGAAATGTCTAAAAAAGATCACTCATTAGGCCATAAACACGCAAATAGTGTAATGCTAGAGCCAAATAAAACAGGAGAAATTATTTGGAAGTTTTCAAAAGATATTTCTTTAGAAATGGCGTGTAATATTCCGGGTCATTATGAAACTGGAATGGTTGGGCCAATTATTATTGAATAATATAATTTTATAGATATTAATTTTAGATAATATTATTCTTAATTGATGAGTAATATAACAGCTTATATAATCTTAATTATTGCAGTTGCTCTTGGTACAGCATCAAATGGTTTTGCCAAAGCTGCAAATGGTTTTACAATATTTTTACCAAGTGTCTTTACAGCAATAACAATAGTTGCATGTATGTATACACTATCCTTAGTTATGAAAACTATTCCTGTTGGCGTAACATATGCTTCATTCGCAGGCTTATGTATAATAGCTACTTCTATTGTGGGAATTTATAAATTTAATCAAATTCCTGACTTTTTTACAATTATAGGTCTAATACTAATTATATCTGGAGTTTTAATTGTTAATTTAGTAGGAAAATCAAATTAAATATTAAAGTTCATCTGGCAGATCATGCTTACCGTCATCTTTTAAATTGATCATATATTCTTTAACTACAAAATCTAAATTTAGATCTGAGTATAAATGTGGAAACATGTTGCCATCAGTTGATTGCTCCCAAACCAGATTTTTTAATTTTAGAGCATCCACTTTAAGAATTATTAAATTAGTTTGATTAACATAAAACTTATTTAGTGTTTGCTTGATCTGATCTTTGTCTGAAAAATGAATATAACCATCTTTTAAATCTAATGTAGTGCCTTTAAAAATATTATTTTGTTTTGCATTACTCCACTCTGATTTTGTGCATATCTTGTAGACAAAATCGAAATTCATTTTATTTTAAAAAGTTATCTACCTCTACTTGATAACCTTCAACTAAACGATTTGTTTCATTTGCCATTCCAACTATTGCGATCATTTCGTTTATCATTCCATCTGTTGCACCTTTTTTTCTGGCTGCTAAGGAATGAGATTTAATACAATATTCACAATTGTTAGTAATTGAAACTGCAACATAAATAAGCTCCTTTACAGCAGGATCTAATTCACCTTTTCCCATTACTTGTTGTAATGATCTCCAAGTTCTTTCTAATGTTTCTGGACTATTAGCCATAGTTTTCCAAAAATTCGGAATTTCAGTTATTTGTCGAGCTTCTTTTATTTCATCAAAAATTTCTTTTACTTTGCCAGTTGCATCTTTTTCTTCAATTGGTTTGAACATCTTATTTCCTCCTATTTTTTGTTTATGATATCACTCTTAAATTTTGTATACAAAATTTTTGAATAATTATTCATATCTTGCATATTTTCTTTAGCTTCTTTATCAAATTTTTCTAGCGCACCTTGTCCTAATTGGTTTTCTAAAGATGCTTTATACTCAGGTACGCACCCCCAATCATTTACTGTTGTATCCTTAATCTCTATGTGGAATTGGATACCATAAGCACTATTTTTATATCTAAATATCTGATATTTTGTCTCTTTTGATGAAGCAATTAATGTTACATCTTTATTTTTTTCTAATTCTTTAACTTCATAAGAGTGCCATTGTAATGATGTAATTTTTTCTGGAAAATCTGCAAAAAGTATATCTTTCTTTTTTTCATCCAAAAAATTTATATCCATCATTCCAATTTCTGGATTATTAGTTTTAACTACTTTTCCTCCAATTACTTCTCCTAGCAATTGACATCCTAGACAAAAACCTAAGTATGGCTTATTTAATTCTACAACAAACTCTTTAATTTTATTTTTTTCATCTATAAGCCAAGGATAATCCTTTTCCATCCATGTATCCATAGGTCCGCCCATACATAGCATTCCGTCAAAAAAATTTAGATTATTTGGAATTTTTTCACCTTCATCTAATTCAATTGTTCTAATATTAACTCCATCTTTGATCATTAAATCTTTTATATAACCGGGATCTTCAATTTTAATGTGTTGAAGAACAAGAATTTCCATTATTAAACGACGGGTTTTAGCAAACCTAATATTTTTTTATGAATTGTTTTATTGGATGATACCACTACATGTCCTGCCTGTTTTGCATTTTGATTGTCCCAAGTTGTTACAATACCACCAGCAGCATTAATAATTGGTATTAGTGGATGAATGTCCCAAATTTTATTATTACATTGTATGACAACATCAATTCTACCTTCACATATCTGAGCATATGATAATGCATCTGAACAAGGAAATTGTATTAATTTAAGAAGCTTTGGAATTTTTTTTTGTTTATTTAAAGAAATAGCTCCATGAAAACCAGCAGTTAATTTAATATATTTAAATTTAACATTCTTGTTGACTAATATTTTTTTTCTTTTTTTATTTTCAACAACATATGCAATTTTTGAAGATTGATTGTAATAATATTTGTTTAACATTGGGAAGTTTGCCAAACCAAATATAGGATTGCCTTTATAATTTACAGATATTAAATTACTCCAAGTAGGACTTCCTATTACAAATGACCTGGTTCCATCTATGGGATCAATTACCCAACTAAAATCACTTTTAGTTTTTTTGTAACCGAATTCCTCTCCAATAATTTCATGACCAGGAAATTTTTTGCCTATCTTTGCTCTAATGAATTTTTCAAAAGCTTTATCGCATGTAGTAACAGGGTCATATCCTTTGCCAAATAATTTATTATTTACTTTAAAAGGCTTATTGAGTTTTTTAAAATAAAAATTTGTTAAATCAATTGCTAGTTGGTTCAAAAACTTTGGAAATTCATTATTTTTAATTATTAGATTGCTATCCATAATTCCAAATACTACTTAATTTCTCTTGATTAAAGATATTTTTTAATTAATGCTCAATTTTATGAAAATTGAATTAGATAATAATAAGGTTTTCTTTATAGATGAAAATCTGAATGAAGAAATTCATCCTTTTTGGCTTAGAGAAAGAGTAGAAAATGTTGAATTATTGGATCAAAAAACACAGCAGAGACTATTTGATCCAAGCACAATGGAATCAGACGTCATTATAAAGTCAGCAATAATTGAAAAGGACCTCTTAAACATAACTTTTTCAGATGGAATAGAAACTAAAATTGATATTAATAAAATAATTCGAGAATTTAAAAATTCCAACTCAATTATTAAAATTAAAGAAAAAGTAAAATGGACTTCTTCACTTAATGATGTAAAAAAATTTAATTTTCATGAGAATATTTATGAAAGTATTGAAATGCATGAATTACTTGCTTCTTTTTACAAGTATGGATTTGCAATTTTAAAGAATGTTCCAACTCATGATAATTATTTAATCAAATTTGCTAACTCTGTGGGCAGTGTTAGAAGAACTAATTTTGGTGAACACTTTAATGTTTCGTCTAAACCTAATCCTAATGATCTTGCATATACACCTTTGCCGTTGGCTCCTCATACCGATAATCCATATAGAAATCCAGTCCCTTGTATTCAGATATTGCATTGTATTGAGAATGAAGTAACCGGTGGTTTATCTACGTTGGTTGATGGTTATACTGTTACTGAAGATTTAAAAAAAGACTTTCCTGAATATTATGAAATATTAACTAAAGTAAAAGTAAAATTTAAATTTATTGATAAAGATGTGATCTTAGAAGACTGGTCTGAATTAATAGAGCTTGATGAAAACAAGAATTTTAAACAAGTTAGATTTAGTCCTCGGCTTGATTACGTACCAGTTTTAAAAAAACAGGAACTAGATCTTTATTATAAAGCTAGAAAAAAATTATCTGATTTATATAACTCTGATTTCTATAGAATAGAATTTAGATTAATGTCCGGAGATTTAATTATGATGGATAATTACAGATTGCTTCATGGTAGAACAGAATTTAATCCGAATGAGGGTAAAAGATTTTTACAAGGGTGCTATATTGAATATGATAGTACTGATAGCAAGCTTAGACATTTACAAAGAAAGTTTAATATAAATTAATTTAACCTATGCTTTGTAAAAAAGGCATATACTCAAGAAGATAATAACCTAAAGCTTGCAACTGATTGGTAATCATTAGTACTCCTGTAATTAACAGTAGAGATCCACCAAACATATTTATCATCTTCATTTTCGCTTTTAGATTTTTAGAAAAAATCATAAATTTTTGTATCAAGTAACCTGATAGAACAAAGGGAATTGCTAGTCCAAGGGAATAAAATGATAAAAGACCAATTCCTTTATTAATACTATCTTCAGTTGAAGCGATTGCAAGAATTGATCCTAAAATTGGACCAATACAAGGTGTCCAACCAAAACCAAAAGCCATACCAATTAATATTGAACTTATTATTCCAGTATTATTATTTGTCTGAAATCTCTTCTCATAATTTAAAAACTTAAGATTTATGAGCCCTAATATTTGTAAAGAAAATATTATAATGATTATTCCAGCTCCAATTCTGAGTTGATATGAATTATCTAGAATTAGTGAGCCTAAAAATGTAGCAGTAGCTCCAAAACTTATGAATACAATAGAAAATCCGACTGCAAATAAAATAATAGGAAAAATATTTACAGTTTTTTTTTCAAGTAATTCATTAAGAGTTGATCCTGATATATATGATATATATCCTGGTATTAGAGGCAGAACACATGGAGATAAAAAGCTAAGCAAACCAGCTCCAAAAGCTAAAATAAATTCAATCATTATCCAGTATTTTTGATAGCTGCAGAAATACCTGCTATTGATGCCATCATTGCATCATTTAAATCTTTTTTATCTTTTTTATTTAAATTTCTTTTTAAAAGCTTATTCATCACTACTGCTTGTAAAACATTAAGGATTTCAGAATATATGTTTCTAATAATTGCTGGACCTCTAAAAATTTTTCTTTGTTTAAAAATTTCTTTTGGTGTTATTTGATCATTCAATTTTTTAACAGCATCAAATTGAAATCTTAATTTTTTTCCAACTCTGATAAGTTTATCATCAGCTAGGTTTTTTTCGTAAATTTTTGATATTTCTGGGTCTACCTTAGAAATTACCATGTCAAGCAAGTCCATTGTTGAATTAAAATAAGGCCAGTTTTTTTCCATATCAATAAGTGTTTTTTTAAATTTCTTAATAGATGAATATCTTAAAGCCTCGGCAGTGCCTAACCAAGCGGGTAACATTAATCTAATTTGAGTCCAGGCAAAAACCCAAGGAATAGCTCTTAAACTATTTATATTATCAACATTTTTTCTTTTAGAAGGTCTAGAACCAATTGATAATTTCCCAAGTGCCATATGCGGAGTCACGGTTTTAAAATATCTTATAAAATCTGAACTGTGATTTATATTTTTTCGATAAGAACTTGTTGATATCTCAGACATACTTTGAATTAATTGTCTCCAACTGTCTTTTGGTTTTGGAGGTGGGTTTAAAGTAGCTTCCATAACAGATCCTATATAACTGCACAGATTATATTTTGCTAAAGGCTCATAACCATATTTTTGCTGTATTACTTCTCCTTGATCGGTTATTCGAATTTTACCATTGACCGATCCAGCTGGTTGTGATCTCAGTGTTGCTTGTATCGGTCCACCACCTCTTCCTGCAGACCCTCCTCTTCCATGAAAAAATGTAACGTCTATTTTAAATTTTTTAGCAAGTTTAATTATTTCTTCCTGTAATTTAAATTGATGCCAACTCGCAGAAAGCTTTCCAGCATCTTTACTTGAGTCAGAGTACCCAATCATAATTTCTTGCTTGTTATTAATATCTTTTCTGTACCATTTTAATGAAAAAAGTTTTTCCATTATTGGTTTTGCATTTATCAGATCATCAAGTGTTTCGAAAAGAGGAACTACTCTAAGTCTATTCTCAATTTTTGCTTCTTTTTGAAAAAACATGACTGATAATATATCAGAGGCCGAAGATGTCATTGAGATTACATATGCTCCTAAGCACTCCTTAGGTTGACTTGCTAATACTTTAAAAGTAGACCAAACCTCTTTATTTTCTTTATTTTTAAATTGAAAATTTTTTAATACATTTTTACTTTGCATTTTGTTCGATAAATAGTTAATTTTTTGGTCCTCATCCCAAGTAGAATAATTCTGGTTTAGTTTTTTCTTTATATATTCTGCTAATAATTGAGAATGTCTTGAAGACTCTTGTCTTATATCAAGTCGTGCAAGATTTATTCCAAAACACTTAGCTCTTCGCATTAAATCTAATAAATCACCACTTGCTATATTTTCACTTTGGTTTTGTTCTAACGATTCTCTTACAACTCTCAATGGTTTTAAAATTTCTTCTCTCTCTGATAGTAGATCTTTTTCATTCAATGGTTTATTGTTTGCCAAGTAACCTTCTATTGCTCTATGTGTTTTTCTTAATTTATCCCTTAAAGGTCTTAGATAAACTCTATAAGGCTCGAATGTTCTTCCTGTAGTTTTTAATATTTTTTTTGAACATTTTTCCATAGAGTAAGATCTAATTAACTTTGTCATTGACTTCTCATAAAGTTTAGCTGCCTCCCACCTTGATAACAAAATAACTCTTTTAGTAACTTCTGCAGTAACAAATGGATTGCCATCTCTATCACCACCCATCCACGATCCAAACTCAATAGGATTAAAATTTTTAGGCAAACCTTTACCCATATTTTTTTCAAATATTTGATTTAATCTTCTATAAACTTTTGGAATTGTATCCCACAGGCTATCTTCAATAATTGCTAGTCCCCATCTTGCCTCCTCTGCAGGAGTTGGTTTAGATCTTTTGATTTCGTCTGTATTCCATATAATTGTGATTTCGTCAAAAACCTTACGATCTAAAACTTTTAATTTTGAGGGATAATTTTTAAGTAAGTTTCTTTGTTCTAATATTTCTGTTAAAGAATGGTATTTCTGTATCAAAGTTCTTCTTTTTACTTCGGTTGGATGTGCCGTGAGCACAATTCCTATATTTAGACTTTTTGCAATATTATAAATTTTATTATTAGATATTTTTTTATTTTTGAAAAAATTTTCAAATATTTCTTCTATGAAAATATTTTGAAATTTTTTCTCCTGTTTAACGTTCTCATAAAGATCTAGAGTTCTAGAAGCATCAATTGACTCAGCCAAATTATAAAAGTTCATAAAATGATTAAATGCGCGAGTTAATTTAAATAATAAATGTGGTGGTAATTTTTTAATTTCGTTTAAAATTTTTTTAAATGGATCTTTACGATTTTTGTTGGCAATATTTGCTTTGGAAAGTAATCTAATTTTTTCAACTAGATCATAGAATTTCTGTCCCTCTTGTTCTTTAATTACTCTTCCTAATATGTTTCCTAAAAATCGAACATCATCTCTAAGAGATTTTGTGGGTATTCTTTCATAGTAGAGGTCTCTTTTTAACATTTTTTATTACAAATTTTTTTTGATTTATACCAATAGCATTAGTTTGTATTTTAAATAAACTTCCTGAAAATTTAAATTTTTTAATTTCACTGTTTTTCATGCCTTTTAAAGCAGATGTGACAAATAAATCTGAATTTTTTGGACCACCAAAAGCACAATTAGTAACATTTTTAGCGGGTAAATTGATCTTATGTATCTGTTTGGCAAATTTATTTAAAACACTTACGCAAGCTCCATGATACTGGCATACCCATAAATTTCCAGCTTTATCTAAGGTCATGCCATCTGGCACTCCTTCCTTATTTGAAAATCTTTTAAATATTTTTTTACTTATTATATCTTGATTTTTATCTATCTTAATTTTGTAGATTATTCTTTTTCTACTATCTGTATGATAAAAGTTTTTTTTATCAATAAAAGCAGGTCCATTAGTAATCATGTAATCGTCATCTACTTTTTTAAGATTAAATTTTTTATCTAGGCAATAAAGAGCTCCATTTGGGATATTTCTTTCGGGGTTATCCATGGTTCCAAACCATAGTTTTCCATTTAGATCTGTTTTGCCATCATTAATCCTGTTCATTTTTAATGGCTTTTCAATGGCTATTGATTTAATTTTTTTTTTACTTTTTAGATTTACTATTCTTAATTCACCTTGGAGACCTAATATAAATATATTATTTTTTATATGAGCTAAAAATCCTATTTCTTTATTTACTTTAATAGTTTCTTTTTTTTTATTTTTTATATTTAAAATATGAATTCTTTTTTTTTTGATGTCTGTAATATAAATTGAGTTATGCTCTTTGACCCACAAAGTACCTTCACCTAATGTACATTTTAAATTCCACAAAACTTCAGGTTTTGAAGTTATAATCTTAGCCATTATACTCGTATTCTTTTATAAAATCTTTTTTTGGATTAATTCCAATTCCTATATTTTCTAATGGTGAAGCAAATCCATCTTTATCTTTAACCTGATCTAAAATTGAAAATTTTTCTTCAGCAAGATCTGTAATAAAAATATTTTTTTCAGTAGTATCGAATTCTAACATTGATTTTGTTGGAAATAATCCACCTGGCATATCTGGTAAAGAAGTAAGTAAATGCAAATTTACTGCTACACTTAAAGCTGAACCCCATACATGATTAACAATTGGGATGAAATTCGACTGAGCTAGTGCTGATACTTTTAAATATTCTGTTATTCCACCTAAACCGCAAACTTCTGGTTGGGCTATATCAATGCAATTATTTTTAATTAATTGGTTCCAACCATATTTTGTGAACTCTGCTTCACCACCGGCAATATTTGTTTTTAATTTTTCTTTTAATTCTTTGTATCCATCGTAATCTTCTGGTGCCACAGGTTCTTCAAACCAATAGATTTCCATTTCATCCAATCCTTTACCAACATACAAAGCATCATTTCTGTTATAAGCATGATTGGCATCGACCATTAGTTTAAAATTTTTGCCAATTGCTTCTCTTACTGCGCTTACTAACATTAAATCTTCTTTTGGACCTAAACCAACTTTCATCTTCATCGCCTTGAATTTTTTTTCTTTTATTTGATTTGCCTCTTTTTTGAATAATTCACATAATTCTTCGACAGGTTTTTTTTGCAGCATCATTCCATAACCATAAACTGGAATTTTGTTATTAGTTTTACCCCCTAATAATTGATAAAGAGGCAATTTTGCTTTTTTCGCTAGTATATCCCATAATGCTATATCAATTCCTGATAATGCCTGAATAGGCATTCCTTTCTGACCGCTATCTCTAAGTAAATTATAAACTTTATGCCAAATATATTCTTTATTAATTGGATCTTCTCCTATTATTAAAGGCTGTATTACTTTTTCTACAATATATTTGTTAGCGAGAGCTATATTTCCAGGGCCAAAACATTCTCCCCAACCTGTAATACCCTCATCAGTTTCTATCTCTACTAGGTGAGCGGTTCTGTGTTTGTAATATTGTTGAGAATATCCTAGTTCTTTATCCAACTCATATCTAAGTACATGACTTTTGATTGAGCTGATCTTCACAATTATTAAACAGCAACTACTTTAGAGTTCTGTTCTCCTAAATTTTCTATAGATAATTTCATTTCATCACCAGCTTTTAAAAATACTTGAGGCTTTCTTCCCATGCCTACTCCTGGTGGGGTGCCTGTAGTTATAATATCTCCAGGTTGTAATGACATAAATTTACTCACATAAGATACAATGATATCTACATTAAAAATCATAGTACTTGTATTTCCTGTTTGCATTCTTTCACCATTTACATCCAACATCATCTTTAAATTATTAATATCTTTAATTTCATCCTTAGTTACCAAGTAAGGCCCAGTAGGTCCATAAGTGTCATGAGACTTTCCTTTAACCCATTGTCCCATTTTTTCAATTTGCCATTCTCGTTCACTGACATCGTTTACTAAACAATACCCTAAAATATGATCTTGTGATTGACTTTCTGAAATATGTTTTGCTTCTTTTCCAATTACAATTCCAAGTTCAACTTCCCAATCTAGTTTTTTTGATCCAGAGACTATTTCTACATCATCATTAGGACCGCACATTGAGCTAGTTGCTTTCATAAACATTATTGGTTCTTTAGGAATATCAGCACCGACTTCAGCTGCATGATCTGAGTAATTAAGTCCTATTGCTACAAATTTTCCAGGACTGGTAATACATGAACCTACTCTTTGATTAGATGAAAGTTCAGGAAGACTTGATGTGTCTGCGCTTTGAATTTTTGACATTGTTTCAAAATTTAAATTTTCTGGGTTTAAATCGTTTATTTGAGAACTTATGTCTCTTATTTTTCCATCAGCGTCTAAAATTGCTGGTTTTTCTTTTCCTTTTTCACCTACTCTTAATAGTTTCATTGTTTCTCCTTTATATTTAAATTGTCATTCCACCATCAACAGAAAATGTATTTCCTGTTGTAAATGTTGATTCATCGCCAGCTAAATAAATAGCCATAGAAGCAATTTCTTCAGCAGTTCCTAGTCTTCCCATAGGTTGTCTTGCTATAAAATCTTTCTTAGCTTGAACAGGATCAGGACTCTGGTTTACTCTATCTTGCCAAGAAGGAGAGAAAACTGTTCCTGGTGCTATTGAATTACATCTAATATTTTGTTTTACAAAGTCTGAAGCTATAGACTTAGTTAACCCAATAATTGCAGCTTTTGAAGCGCCGTAAACAAATCTATTTGGTAAACCTTTTAAACTGGAGGCAATAGACGAAACATTGATTATACTCCCACCATTTTGCTTAACCATTAACGGTAAAATTGCTCTACACATGAAATACATAGATTTAATGTTTACATTAAAAGAAAAATCCCAATCTTTTTCTTCACAATCTAAAATTGTTCCATGATGAACAAATCCTACTGCATTAAAAAGAACATTTACTTCATCGAGAGTTTTAACAAAATCTAAAATTGCTTTGTTGTCTGTAGAATCTAAAGTTTTAATATTAATATTAGGATATTCTTGATTTAAATCAGCTAAAGTTTTTTCATTCAAATCTGTTGCTATTACATGGGCCCCTTCATTATGAAAAGCGATTGCTGTTGCTTTTCCGATGCCTTGGCCTGCTGCTGTAACTACAATTTTTTTACCTTCTAATCTTCCACTCATTTATTATTTATCCTTTCAATTTCTTTATAAAGTGAACTATGGTCTGTTTCACCATGTCCTTTGTCAACAAGAGATTTATACATTTCTTTAACCAAATTTGAAATAGGTAAATGAGTATTATAATTATTGGCACATTCTAAGATATTATTCATATCTTTTAATTGACCAGATGTTTTGCCTTTAGGAGAAAAATCTTTATCGATCATTCTTTTTCCATGTGTTTGTAAAACTTTACTGTCTGCCCAACCACCTGACAAAGCTTTAATCATTTTATTTGGATCAGCTCCTGCTTTTTCACAAAGAGTCACGGCCTCTGCCACAGCTCCAATTGCTAAACCAACAATGATTTGATTTGCTAATTTGGATACTTGTCCACTTCCAATTGGACCAACTAAAGTTGGGTTACCCATTGTTTTTAAAATATCAAATGCATAATCAAAAATATTTTGTTCTCCGCCAACCATTATAGCCAATGAAGCTTCCTCTGCACCAATTGTTCCTCCAGACACAGGTGCATCCAAATAATTTACACTTTTTAATTTTAAATTATTACCATGTTTTGTTGCAGTAGTTGGTTTAACTGAACTCATATCAATAACTATTGAACCAGATTTTAAGTTTTCTAAAAAATCAGAATTATTTATCACTGCATCCACAGCAGTATCATCTGTTAACATTGTGATGACAATATCGCTTCCATCCACAGCATCTTTTAACGTATTTGAAATTTTTGCTCCAAATTCTTTTAGTGGTTCTGCTTTATTCTTTGATCTATTGAATACTGTTAAATTATATCCTGCTTTTGCTATATTTTTAGACATTGGCAGACCCATCAGGCCTATGCCTATAAAACCTATTTTTTTTGTCATTTATTTTCTAGGGACAAAATCGTGAAAGTTTTGTGTCATTGCTTCTGGAAAGAACATAACACAAGCTAAAACAATCAATTGAATTACTATAAATGGTGCAAAACCTCTAAAAATATCAGTTAGTGAAATGTGTGGTGGAGCAACTGATTTTAAATAGAATGCTGCAGGACCAAATGGTGGGCTTAAAAATGAAACTTGCATGTTTACACAGAACAATATTCCGAACCAAATAGGATCAAAACCAAGAGCTAGAACTATTGGTAAAAAAACTGGCATTGCTAATAGAACTATTCCAACCCAATCCATAAATGCACCCATTATTAAAAACATTATTTGCATCATAAAAATTAGATACATTGGTTTTAAATCGTAAGCTAAAATTGTTTCAGCGACATAAGTAGGTCCACCTGCAAGAGAATATGCTCCTGCTAAAACTGTAGCACCAAAAGTAATTGTTAATATAGTTCCTGAAGCTTTAAAAGTTCTAACAAGTGCATCTTTAAACAAAAACCATGTGAGCTCTTTTCTGGCAGCTATGATAATTAATGTTGCAACTACACCCATTCCAGCTGCCTCAGTAATTCCTGTCATTCCAGAATAAATTGAACCTAAAACAATTATCACAATACCAATAGGTGGTAAAAGACCAGGAAGATACGACATCTTTTCTTTTAGAGTTAAAGCTGGCTCATCACTTAAAGGCGCAAGATGAGGTTGTAGTCTTGTTCGAATAAGAATATATGTAATTATTAAACCTGAGATCATTAAACCAGGTACGATTGCCTCTTGAAACAACATGGTAATTGAAGTTTCTGTTGTAAGTCCATAAATAATTAAAACAATAGATGGAGGGATCATTGTGCCTAAAGAACCTGATGCACAAATAATACCAATCGACATATCTTGATCATATTTCAATCTCAACATCTGAGGCAATGCAATTAGTCCTAATAAAACTATCTCTCCTCCAATAATTCCACTCATAGCTGCCATGATTGTTGCCATGATAGCTGTTACTACACCTACTCCACCTCTAGTTTTTCTTAACCAAGCATTTAATGCATCATACAAGTCTCTTGCAATATTCGAGCGTTCGAGTAAGGAAGCCATAAATATAAATAACGGTACCGATAAGAATGAATAGGTTACAACAAGAGAATAATATCTTGAGAGTAAAATTCCTAAAGCATGTTCACCTATATATAAAAATACAAGCACTGCTCCCATAAAACCTGAAGCAAAACCCATTGGTACGCCAATTGATATCAGCGCTAATAATCCTACGATTAATATTATCGAGAGTGTACCTATCTCAAATTCCATTTTATTTTAAATCTTTGGCAGGTTGGTACTGTTTTTCCTTAGGATTTTTCCAATCAATAATTAAATTATTTATTGATTGTAGAGCAATGAGAAATATGCAAATAAGTGTTAGTGGTTTCATAGTTGCAGGAATTGGTGGGTCCCAATAAGTTGCAAATCTTTCCCAATTTATAAATGATCTATATGCATCCTCCATTCCTCCATAAATTACAGCAGCTGCAAAAGTAACAATAATTAAAGTGCTAATTAGATCAAAAATACGCTGAGTTGGCCTGCTTACATAGTCATATAATAAGACAATTCTGATATGGCTTCTAAGTCTTGTTGCATAGATTCCGCCAACTAAATAACAAACACCAGCCAACCATAGACATAGCTCATTAACCCATAAGGTTGGTTTTTCCAGTATATATCTCATGAAAATTTCGTACATCATTACGATTACAATTACGGGAATTAAATATTTAATTGTATGGCTTAAAAATAACGAAATTCTATCAATCCAAGTTATTGGAAAATCATCTTTACTTGCAACTTTTTCGTTTTGCTCTTGTAATTGTTTGTCTTGTAATTCTTTATCACTCATTGGCAAAAAAAATTCTTTTGTGAGAAGGGCCTATTTTAGGCCCTTCTATGTTTTGTTAAGTGCTTTTTATTATAGGATACCGTTAGCTTTCATGTAAGCTTTATGAATCTCTATAAGAGCAGCAGCTTCTGGAGACTTTTTCTTCCATTCTTCCCAAGCACCAAGTGCAGCTTGTCTGAATTTAAGTCTGTCCTCTCTAGACCAGTCGTGAAGAGTAACGCCCATTTCTTTCAAAGCCTTTACAGCTTCTGCGTTTTTTCTTTCAACTAAGCTAGTGATAGTTCTACCACAGATTTCGATTGCAGCTAACATTGCGCCTTGTTCATGAGGCTTTAACTTGTTCCAAACTTTTGTGTTACAAGCTAAGTGGTCAGCTGGCATTGAGTGAAAACCTGGATATGTAGCATATTTGTTTTGCTCATAGTGTCCACCAGCATAGTTTGTTGCTAATGATGAATAGTCAGCACCATCGATTAGACCAGTTTGTAAAGCAGTTGGAACTTCACCAAAGTCCATAACGATTGGCTTAGCTCCTAATGCAGTAAAGATCATACTTTCCATTCCTGGAGGTGATCTAAATTTAAAGTCTTTTAGTGAAGCAACATCCGGAATTGGTCTACTAGATATTAAAGACTCATGTCCTGGTATCCACCAACCAATTAAAGTCATTCCATATTTATTGTAAAGTGCATCAACAGCTTCTTGAGCTCCTGGGAAATTCAAGAATTCATATTGTTGATATGGGTTATCATATCCACCCATTACATCACCTGCGAATTGAAAAGCTGCATTTTTACCAGTTTGGTATCCAGCACCTGTCATATCACAGTCAATAATTCCAGTTTGTGCAGAGTTAAATACCTCAGCAGACTTTCCTGTAACTGATGATGAGTAGAACATTTGTACTTTTAAGCTTCCACCAGAAAACTTTTCTACGTTTTTAGCGAATTGAGCTGCAACTTCACCATTTGGTGAACTAGCTGTAAAGTGAGTTTCTATTTTTAAAGTTTTTGCATTAGCAGAACCAAATAAAGCAATAGACACTACAGCAATCGCAGCAGTTATTTTTGTTATTAATTTTAACATTATTTTCCCTCTCGGTTATGTTTTTCTAAATTTAAACATAAAGAGAAAAAAAATTCAAATAAAAGGCAGAAATAAAATTCTAAAAATAATTAGTTTATATAATTACAACTTAAAGTTGTATTGTTTAAACAACTTCTGATAAAAGAGGTTTTTGAGAGAAAAAACATTTTATATTTTTTACAGCTAACATACTCATAGCTAATCGAGTTTCATGTGTCGCACTACCTACATGAGGAAGAACAAAACAATTTTCTAACTCTAAATATCTCTTATCAAGATTAGGTTCATTATTGAAAACATCTAATCCAGCTCCATAGATTTTTTTATTTTTTAAAGCTTTAATCAGAGCATCATCATCTACTGTTGATCCTCTAGAAGTATTTATAAAGACTGAATGTTTTGGAAATAATTTTAAAATTTCTGAATTAATTATATTTTTAGTTTCTGAGGTAGCAGGAGTATGCAAACTTACATAATCACAATTTGGTAGCATTGATTTTAAATCAGGGTAATAAGTTGCATCTTTTTCTAAATCACTAGTTAACTTATTTCTGTTGTAATAAACTATCTTCATTTTAAACGCTCTAGCCCTATCTGCAACTATTTGTCCGATCCTTCCCATACCTATTATACCTAAAGTTTTTCCTGTAATTTCATTACCAACCATTAATTTAGTAATATCTGGTCTATGATCTTTCCAAGTATTTGTCTTAACTAAATTATAAGCCTCACCAATTCTTCTTGATGATGCTAAAATTAAAAGAATTGTTATTTCTGCTACAGCATCATTTAATACATTTGGTGTATTTGAAACCTTGATATTTTTTTCTTTAGCTGATTGTGTATGAATATTGTCATAGCCAACCCCAACATGACCAATAATCTTTAATTTTCCATTTAAACTATCAAAAAAATTTTTATCTAATTTATCAAAACTTGTAGATATTAAACCATCATATTCATTAGAAAGTTTTATTAATTCCTCATATGTGTAAGGTTTGTCTTCCAAATTAAGGGTTACATCAAATTCTTTTTTTAATATTTCTTCAGCACCATCAGAAATTTTTCGAGAAACTAAAATTTTTGGTTTCATCTAATGAGAGTTTCTTAGAACACCTTTTGTTTTAGTGATGTCTAAATACTGATCTCTTGACATAATGCATGCGCCGTCTTCAAGTTGACCAACATTTGATCTAGATATTTCTTGCCACGGAGTTTGATTTGTAAGTTTTTTTATCCTTTTCTTTTTTCTTCTTTTAATAAATTCTAACTTTGTTATTTGAAGATCGACTCTTCTTTTATTAAGATCTATTGTCATTTTATCTCCTGTCTTAACAATAGCTAAATCACCGCCAACAGCAGACTCTGGTGATACATGAAGTATTGATGGGCTTTCGGAGGTACCACTCTGTCTTCCATCTCCAAGGGTTGGAAGTGCATTAATACCTTTTTTTAGTAGTCTATCAGGTGGTTGCATATTAACTACCTCAGCAGAACCAGGGTATCCAACAGGCCCACAACCTCTTATTATTAAAATAGAGTTTTCATCTATTTTTAGTTTTTTGCTATTGATCCTGTCATGATAATCCTCTGGACCTTCAAAAACTACTGCTTTTCCTTTAAAAACATTTGGATGTTTGGGGTTTGATAAGTATCTATCTCTAAACTCTTTGCTAATTACTGAAGTCTTCATAATTGCAGATGAAAAGAAATTTCCTTTCATAACTAGAAACCCAGCCTTATCAGTCAAATTATCTTTAAATGTTTTAATCACATTTCTATCAACATCAATTTTTTTTCTTAAATTTTGCGCAACTGTTTTACCAGTTACAGTAATTAAGTTTTTGTGAATTTTATTATTCTTCATTAATTCTTTCATGATTGCTGGTATACCTCCAGCTCTATAAAAACCTTCCATTAAATGTTCACCTGCAGGTTGGCAGTTTGCTAATAAAGGTATTTTGTGCCCAAGCTTTTGCCAATGAGATAAATCAAATTTAACACCCATATGTTTTGCTATAGCAATTAAATGTGTAGTACAATTACTAGAAGCTCCTATAGCACTTGCAACTATAACTGCGTTTTCAAAAGCTTTCTTTGTCATAATTTTTGAAGGAGTTAAATCTTCGTGAACCATTTTTACAATTCTAGATCCAGTCTCAAAAGAAATTTGTTCTCTTTCTCTATAGGGAGCTGGTATTACTGCACATCCTGGTAAAGACATTCCCAATGCCTCAGCAACAGAATTCATTGATGAAGCTGTTCCCATTGTATTACAGTGACCAGGACTTGGTGAAGATGCTGCTGCCATATCCATAAATTCTTCGTAATTAATTTCTCCCTTAGCATGCAGTCTTCTTGCTTCCCAAATAATGGTTCCTGCACCAGCTTTCTTGCCTTTATAATTTCCATCTAGCATTGGACCACCAGATAAAACAATTGCAGGAATATTAACTGTTGCAGCTGCCATTAACGCTGCTGGGGTAGTTTTATCACATCCAGTTGTAAGTATAACTCCGTCAAGTGGGTATCCATAAAGTATCTCAACCAAAGACAAATATGATAAGTTTCTATCCAACATTGCGGTAGGCTTTTTTCCAGTTTCTTGAATTGGGTGAGTAGGAAATTCCATCGGAATACCACCTGCTCTTCTAATTCCATCTTTAATTCTTTTACTTAAATCCAAAAAATGTCTGTTACATGGAGATAAATCGCTCCCTGATTGGGCTATTCCAATTATTGGATTTCCTGATTGAAGTTCTTTTCTCGTAAGACCATAATTTAGATATCTTTCTAAATACATGGCTGTCATGCCTGGATCTTTTGGGTCGTCAAACCATTGTTTACTTCTTAAATTCTTCTTTTTCATAAAATAATAAAATATATTATAATGATATATAAAACCTAAATTAAAAAATGAATAGTCTAATTGTACTCAATAAAAATGATAATGTAGGTGTAAGTCAATTTATTATACCAGAAAGAACGAAAATTAATGGTCAAGATATAAGCACTATTGATCCTATACCATTTGGACACAAAGTTTGTTTAAAACCCATAAACAAAGGTGATCCTATAATTAAGTATGATCAGATAATTGGGTTTGCGTCAAAAAATATTACCGCTGGTGAACATGTTCATTCTCATAATTTAGAATTCAAAGAATTTGACAGAGAATTTCATGTAAAAAATAAAAAAACAATTGTTGATGAAAAAGTTGATACCTTTTTCAATGGAATATTAAGAGATAACGGTCAAGTAGCTACCAGAAATTATATAGGTATCGTTAGTACAGTTAACTGTTCGGCAACTGTCACTAAGATGATTGTAGAAAAAATTAAATATTCTAACATTCTAAATGATTATCCTAATATTGATGGCATAGTTCCTATTACACACTCAACTGGATGTGGAATGAATACTGTTAGCGAGGGAATGCAAATGTTTCAAAGAACAATTGATGGTTTTAAGAACCATCCAAATTTTTCTCATGTATTTGTTATTGGCTTAGGTTGTGAATGTGCTCAAGTGAGTTTGTTTGATGAGTCTATAAAAAAACATAATAGAATTCATTTTTTAACAATCCAGGACGAAGGTGGAACTAAAAAAATTGTCGAAAAAGTTCTATCGCAAATAAAAAATTTATTACCTGAAGCTAACAAAATTAAAAGAATTCCTCAGTCTGTAAGTCATTTAACTTTAGCTCTTCAATGTGGAGGATCAGATGGTTACTCTGGTATTACTGCAAATCCAGCTTTGGGTGTTGCAGCTGATTTGTTAGTTAAAAAAGGTGGAAGTTCAATATTATCTGAAACTCCTGAAATTTATGGGGCTGAGCATCTTCTAATTAATAGAGCAAACAGTCAAAAAACAGCAGATAAATTAATTGAAAGATTAAAATGGTGGAAAAACTATACTTCAATTAATAATAGCACAATGGATAATAACCCTGCTCCTGGGAATAAACGAGGTGGTTTAACTACCATACTTGAAAAGTCACTGGGTGCTGTTGCAAAAGGTGGTAAATCAATTCTAGAAGATGTACTTGAATATGCAGAACCATTAAAAAATAAAGGTTTTAACTTTATGGATTCTCCAGGGTATGACCCGGTGTCTGTAACAGGTCAAGTTGCATCAGGTGCAAATGTAATTTGTTTTACAACAGGTAGAGGTTCATGTTTTGGATGTAAACCTGTTCCAAGTTTAAAATTATCTACAAATACTGCGATGTATGAAAAAATGGAAGAAGATATGGATATAAATTGTGGGACTATTGCAGAAGGCAAAGAAGACATTGAAAAAGTTGGAAATAGAATATTTGATCTAGTTGTAAACACTGCTTCAGGAAATAAATCGAAAAGTGAAATTAACGGCTACGGTGACGAGGAGTTTAATCCTTGGCAAGTAGGCGTAGTGATGTAACTTTTTGATAAATTTTTCATAAATTATCATGTCAAAAAATCAAAAAGCCTCTTTAATTAAGGTTATTTTTCTATCCGCTTCAGGTTTTTTTTTATTTGTTTGTATGGACTCAACTGCAAAATATTTAGGAAATGTTATGCCAGTTACACAAGCTGTGTGGGGAAGATTTTTTTTTCACTTTGTCGCTCTTTGTGTCTATTTCGTAGTCTTTAAGCCAAAGCTAAATTTAACTAGAAATTTTAAAATTCAAATTATTAGATCATTATTAATGGTTACAGCGACTTTCTTTATGTTTAACTCATTACAAAGATTTGACTTGGTTGACATATACGTAGTTTTTTTTAGCGCTCCATTAATTGTTTCACTTTTATCAGCATATTTTTTAAAAGATATATTGTCTCCTAAAGGTATAATTTTGATGTTGCTAAGTTTTGGATCAATTATTTATGCTTTAGGACCTAGCATGAAAGTATTATCGCCAGAATTAATCTTTCCTATTGTGCCACCACTATGTTGGGCACTTTATCAATTTTTTACAAAACTTATTTCAGGAAACAATGAACCTTTCTCAGCAGTTTTTTATACGGCAGTTACTGGAGCTTTGATATTTACAATTTATATTTCATTTAATTGGGTACCAATCGAAAATAACATTTATTGGATTGGTTTAGTTGCTATGGGAATTTTTGGTTTTATAAGTCATTTTATAATCATTTATGCAATTCAATTATCTAATTTGTCATTTGTAACTAATTTTCAGTATTCTCAATTGCTTTGGTCAACAATAATTAATTTTTTAATTTTTGGGGTTCCGGCAGATATAAGTAAGATAATTGGTCTTATTGGAATTATAATCTTTGGAGTTTTGTTTATTAGAGTTGAAGGAACAAAGAAAGTTAAAAAAATTAACTAATTCTTATTTTTTTACCTGATTGAGAACTTTTGTTTATTGCATCAAAAATTATTAAAGAATTTAACCCATCCTTACCAGTCACTTTTGGTTTTTCTTTTTTTAAAACTACTCTAGAAAAATGATCGATCTGATTTATTAAAGTTTCATTGCTTTTTTGAACTTTAATTTTATTATTAAAAATTTTATTCCACCAACTTCTTTCTTTTTTATAATACCATAATTTTAAATTAGGAAATTGAACAGAGCCTCTTGTTCCTCCAATAAAATATGAAGATTGGTCAGTTATTGGATAAGCAGGATTTTCCCCAGCTGTTAATTCATAGCTCCATGGTGAAGTTATCGTATCAGATACATTTAGAGTACATAAAGTTCCAGATTTAAAAAATAAATTTACTGAAGCTGTATCCTCAACCTTATATTTCCTAATATTATTTGATTTAAATGCCTGAACATACTTAACAGGACCAAGTAAATAACAAATCATATCAATATCATGAACTAAATTAATACCTAATGGACCACCACCTTCTGTTACTCTCCACTTTTCATTAAAATATTTTTTATGTTTATAGAGCCAGCATAAAATATTTGCAGATACAATTTTTCCAAGTTTTTTATTTTCAATTATTTTTTTAACATTATTAACAATTGAATTATGGCGTCTATGATATCCTATCAGTAATGAAGTTTTATTTGAGTGTGCACTATTAATAATTTTTTTTGCAGATTTAATATTATCTGAAATCGGCTTTTCTAATAATACAGGAATTTTAGATTTTAAAAATAGAACAGTATCAGTTTCGTGTAGAACATTTGGTGTTGCAATTATCACTGCATCAGGTTTATCTTTTGCTAATAAAATTTTGATATTTTTATAAAGTGGTACATTAAATTTTTTAGATAATTCTATCCCAGTTTTTTTTATTTCAACAATTGAGTGAAGAGATGCTAATTTTGATTTTTGAATAGCTTTAATATGTTGTAGTCCCATTAAACCTATTCCAACAACAGATATTTTAATTTTCTTAGACACTTATATAAATTTTAAGTGATCCCAGCGTCTATAATAAAGTTTTGTTTCGTACATCCTGACGATACGTCAGATGAAAGATAAACAACTAAACTTGCCACATCATCAGGTTTAAGCTGTCTCTTCAAGCACTGTTTATCAAGAATAAATTTTTTATACTTTGGAGTTAGCCAATGCTTTATTTGTCTCTCAGTAGCAATTGATCCAGGAGTAACTGAGTTGCATCTAATATTATATTTGCCAAATTCTCTCGCAAAAGATCTAGTCAGACCAATAACAGCAGACTTTGCTGTCTCATAAGCAACTTTATCACCCTCACCCAACATCCATGAAACTGAACTTAAATTTACGATAGCTCCACCTTTATTTTTAATCATTCCTTTTAAAACTGCTTTAATTGTAAAGAAAAAATGTTTTAAATTCACATCCATTCTATTATTCCAATATTTTTCATCTACTTGATCTGTGGAGTGTCTGTCATCATTAGCAGCATTATTTATTAAAATATCGATAGGACCTTTTGATTTAATTATTTTTTGAATGATAGTTTGTAATTTTTTAATTTTAATAAGATTACATTCAATAAAATAAGGTACTTTAAGACCTTTTTTTTTAAGATCTTTAATTAATTTATTTGAGTCTTTCTTATTGATATCAACAAAATAAACATCACATTCCTGTTCACAAAAATGTTCAACTATTGAAGCTCCAATTCCTGATCCACCTCCAGTAATAAAAACTTTTTTATTTTTTAAGTCAAAATATTTTACTTTCATTTAAATTCTCTCCTCTGTTTTAGCATCAAACAATGAAATTTGAGTTAAATCAAAGAATAATTTTGTATTTTTTGATAGATCTATTTTTACTGTTGAAGGAAACTTAGCTAACACCTCTTGATTTTCAAAATTAAAGGTCATTATCTGTTCATGTCCTATATATTCACTTAAATCTGCTCTTAAATTAATCTCAAAATCCTCTTCATTAGATTTTTTAAAAAATATATGTTCTGGTCTTATTCCAAAAAAAACCTCTCTACTATCTAAATTAGACTTTTCTTTGAAATCATATCCATTTATTGGAATTTCAATATTTGATCCACGGGTAACGAATGAAACTTTATTTGAACTCTCTTTTAGATTGCCTTTTATTAAATTCATTGATGGAGAGCCTATAAAGTCTGCCACAAAAGTATTACTAGGTTTATTATAAATATTTTCAGGTGTATCATTTTGCTGAATTACACCATGGTTCATAATTGCAATATTTGTACCTAAACTCATAGCTTCTGTTTGATCGTGTGTTACATAAACTACTGTTGTTTTAAGTTGCTGATGAAGTTTTTTAATTTCTCGTCTCATCTCAACTCTTAACTTTGCATCTAAATTTGATAAAGGTTCATCAAATAAAAAAATTCTTGGTTCTCTAACTAGAGCTCTGCCTATTGCAACACGCTGTCTTTGTCCGCCAGATAATTGTGATGGCTTTCTCTCTAACAAAGCATCTACTTGTAAAAATTTTGATACTTTTTCCAATTGCTCTTCGATTTTCTCCTTTGAAACTTTAGCTTGTTTAAGACCAAAGATCATATTTTCACGCACATTCATTGATGGGTACAAAGCATAAGATTGAAATACCATTGCAATATTTCTGTCTTTTGGCTCTACTTTACTTACATTGTAATCATCTATGTGAACATTTCCTTCATTAATAGTTTCTAATCCTGCAATAATGTTTAACAAGGTTGATTTTCCACATCCAGAAGGACCTAAAAGAACTAAGAAATTACCTTCATCTATCTCTAAATTAATTTTCCTTAAAACCTCAGTTGATCCAAAGTTCTTTGATAATTCTTCAATTTTTAATGTTTTCATTTTTAACCTTTTACTGCTCCTGAAGTTAATCCTCTAATAAAATATTTCCCTGCTAAGACATATACTATAAGTGTTGGAATTCCTGCAATAATAGCAGATGCCATATCAACATTATATTCTTTAACACTAGTACTTGATAAAACCATATTGTTTAAAGCAACTTGTATTGGCGCTGCCTCTCCAAATGAAAATGTTGAGCCAAACAAAAAGTCGTTCCAAATTTGTGTGAATTGCCAAATTATTGTTACTACGATAATTGGTGTTGATACTGGAAGTAAAATTTTAAAAAATATTTTAAAAAATCCTGCTCCATCTATTCTAGCAGCTTTTACTAATTCGGAAGGAATAGAAACATAAAAATTTCTAAAAAATAAAGTTGTAAATGGAATTCCGTAAACTGTATGGACCAAAACAAGTCCAATTACAGAATTCGATATTCCAAGAACTCCAAGGGTTCTAGCCATGGGTAATAAGATTGCTTGATAAGGAATAAAACATCCAAATAATAAAAAAAGGAAAACCCATTTGTCTCCTTTAAATCTCCATTTTGTTAAAACATATCCAGCCATCGCACCAATGAAGGTAGAAAAAAATACTGCTGGAACAACCATTTTAATTGAATTCCAAAAATATGGTTTTAAGAAAGTATCACCTGCACCATATCCTCTACCTCCCCACGCAACTAACCATGAGTCAAAATTTAATCCACTTGGCCAAGTTAGAAGTGTACCTTGACGGATTTCTTCCATTGTTTTTAATGAAGTAACAACCATCACATATAATGGAAAAATAAAATAAAATGCAAAAACTACTAAAACAAAATATAAAAACCATCTAAGGAACATATTTGTATACTTAGATTTTTGTTCAAGCTGTTTGTATGAAGAGTGTATTTTATCTTGCATTTTCTCTCCTAAGTTCAGAGTATAAATAAGGTATAATCACAGCTGCTACTGCCATAAACATCATCATCGCACTTGCTGCTGACAAACCAACTTGACTTTTGTGGAATGCAGTTTGTGTCATATATAATGCAGGCATAGTTGTAGATATGCCTGGACCACCCTGGGTTAACGCAACTATAAGATCATAACTTTTAATTGAAATATGAACCAAAATTACAAAACTTGTAAAAAAAACTGGTCTCATCATTGGAAGTAGAATTTTCCAATAAACTGTAAATAAATTTGCACCATCTATTTTAGCTGCTTTAACTATTTCATCTTCGACTGATCTCAATCCAGCTAGAAATAACGCCATTACAAATCCAGCAGATTGCCAGACACCTGCAATGACAATGGTGTAGATGGCCATTTCTCGATTGACCAACCAATCGAATGTAAAGTTTTCAAATCCCCAATCAATAAACATTTTTTGGATACCAAGAGTTGGGTTTAAAATCCATTTCCATGCTGTTCCAGTGACTATGAAAGACAAAGCCATGGGATATAAGTAAATAGTTCTAAGGACACCTTCTGCCCTAATTTTTTGATCTAGAAATATTGCAAGAATAATTCCAATCACAACACAAAAAATTAAGAATAAAGCTGTGAAAATAAGAAGATTATCAACTGCAATAAGCCATTTTCTAGAACCCCAAAGTTTAACATATTGACCTACTCCCCAAAGTTCATACTTAGGCAAGATTTTAGAATTTGTAAAAGATATATATAAGGTCCAAAGTACAAAACCATAGACAAACCAGCCAATTAATCCAACAGCTGGAGCCATTACGATTTTTGGTAGGTTTTTTTCTAACCACTTGAGCATTATAAATATTTTCTAATTTTGATTAAAAAAAAAGGCCACCTAAACTTTAGGTGGCCTTAATTTTTGTATTTTACATGTTATCTAAAACTGAATCAGCCAAAGCGTTTGCTGCATCAACAGAGGACATGTCAGAATTAAAGTGTTCTGTAATCACATCTTGTAAAGCAGCCTTCATCGTATTACCTTGAGCCATTCCATGAGCAAAACTAGGAACTAATCCACCACCTGCACCTGCAGTTTTGATGTCAGAATTCGAAGTTTTTGCACATTTATCAAATTCGTCCATAGAAACATCTAAACGTGCTGGAATTGATCCTTTATATAGGTTGAAAACTTTTTGGAAGTTTTTACCCATCATTAATTTAGCTAATAACTTTTGACCTTCTTGTTTATCAGGATCACTTGTTTTATAGAATATAAAGCTATCAACGTTGTACAAGTAACCATTATTCGAAGGTGTTGGAGAACAATAGTAATCAACTCCTGGAACTTTTCCAGCAGCTGTAAATTCACCTTTTGCCCAGTCACCCATAATCTGGAATCCAGCTTTTCCCTCAATAACCATTCCAGTAGCAACGTTCCAGTCTCTTCCTGGGCTACCTTCGTCAGTAAAACCTTGAAGTTTTCTCATTTGATCAAAAACTTTTACTGTCGTCTCACTTCTTAGGCATGTTTCTTTAAGATCTACATAGCAATTTTTGTAATAGTTATTTCCACCAATACCCATAGCGACTGCTTCAAAGACTGTTGCATCTTGCCAAGCTTGGCCACCATGTGCGAAAGGAATTATTCCTGCAGCTTGAAGTTTCTCTGCTGCTGCATTTACTTCATCCCAAGTTGTTGGAACTGAAATTCCATTAGCATCAAATACTGCTTTGTTAGCCCACATCCAATCAATTCTATGAATGTTTACTGGTGCAGCACAGTATGGACCACTATTGTTTTGACATTTGTGAACTGCAGCAATCATTGGATCTAAAAGTCCATCCCAGCCCTCTGATTGAGCTATAGGATCAATGTTGTATGGAGCTACTACTCCCTCTTGATCATATTCTTGGATTGTTGGACCTTTAATTTGAGAAGCTGAAGGAGGATCTCCTGCAACTATTCTTGCTTTAAGTGCAACGTTAGCAGCGTCTCCACCACCACCAGTTACAGGCATGTCTAACCATTCACCACCGTTTGCAGCGAAATCATCTTTTAATACTTTAAGTGCGGCCGCTTCACCTCCTGATGTCCACCAGTGCAAAACCTCAATTTTTGGTCCTGCAAAAGAAGATGTGGAAGTGAATGCAAAAGCGATTAAAGCTATTAACATTTTTTTCATATTTTCCCTCTTATTTGTTAAATTAAGTTAACTTAAAAAAAACAATTATAGATTGATTTATTAAAAGACTACAAGAAAAAAAAATACAACTATTAATTGATTTGTAATATTAATAGATTGATTTTCTTCCTAATCTTGCTGCACCTCTAACGCCACTAGCATCTCCGTACTTTGGTTTAAGAAACACACCTTCATATTCTCTGCCAGTTACAAATTTTCTTACGATAGTTTCGATTTCACTTAAAAAATCAATTTCATTTGAAACACCCCCACCAAAAACAAAACAATCAGGATCAAGAATATTAATTATATTCGCTAAGGACATTGCTAAATTTACTTTAAAATTATCTATTAAATCTTCAGCATCTAAATCATGCTTTCTATATAAATCAAAAATTTCATTTGTCTTTAAATTCTTTTTGAATTTTTTATTGAATTTTTTTGCTAAACTTAAACCTGACATAAAACTCTCAATCTCACCCTCTCTTAAATTGGTAGACTCAAAGTTTTCTTTTTTTGCAATTAAATGAGTAATTTGATTATGTCCCCACTCTCCTGCTACTCCATTAGGTCCGCTAACTATTTTTTTATCTATTACCAAACCGCCACCAACACCTGAACCAATTATTATTCCATAAACAATTTTATAATGTTTTCCCGCACCATCTAATGCTTCTGATAAAGCGAAACAATTTGCATCATTTTCGCAAAATACCTCTTTACCCAATTCTTTTCTTAAATCATTTTGAAATGGTTTTTTTTCCAACCAATAACAATTTGGAGCATTTTTAACTAAACCAGTTTGAGGTGAATGTATGCCAGGATGACATACACCGATTGGTAATGATTTATTTAATTCTTTCTCTAATTTTTTGTTAATATCTTTAATCGTTTTAACAATATGGAAATAATCTTTTGGGCAATCTGTTCTTTCACGATTGCTTTCATTACCTTTTTCATCTAAAATTACACTTTCTATTTTTGTAGCACCTACATCAATTCCTATTTGCATAACTAATAAGTTGCTCTTCCACCACTCAAATCAAATACCGCAGCTGTTGAAAAAGAATTTTCTTCACTAGATAACCAAGTTACTAGAGATGCTAATTCATCTACTTTGGCAAATTTATTTCTAGGAATTTTAGATAACATATAATTTATATGTTCCTCAGTCATTTGATCAAATATTCTTGTTTTTGCAGCGGCAGGGGTTACACAATTAACGGCTATATTTTTTAATGCTAACTCTTTTCCGAGCGATTTAGTTAAACCTATAACTCCAGCTTTAGATGTGCTATATGCACTGGCATTAGGATTGCCCTCTTTTCCGGCAATAGATGCAATATTAACAATTCTTCCATAATTATTTTTGATCATGTAAGATGTTACGGCTTTACAGCAATAAAATACTGCATTTAAATTTAGATCTATAACTTTTTTCCATTCATCAAGGGGATAGTCAACTACCGTGGTATTTTTACCTGCAACACCTGCATTATTAATGAAAATATCAATTTTTTTGTGTGTTTTTTCAACATCAGCTAAATTTTTCTCTATACTTTCATAATTTCCAACATCTACAATTTGGTATGAAACCTTATCTGAATTAACTTTTTTTATTGCAGTTTTAATTGCCTCTTCATCAATATCCCAAACTACAACGCTTGCTCCAGAAGCAATAAATCTCTCAGTAATAGCTAGTCCAAAACCTTGTGCGCCTCCTGTCACTATTGCAACTCTATTTTTTAAATCAAAATTAATCATATTATTTTTTTTGTTTTTTTGACCTTAATAAAGGAAAAGCCAATGCAATAAAAGATAAAATAAAAAAGGTTAATGCTATAGGTCTTGTTAAAAACATCAGCCAATTTCCATCAAAAATCACTAAAGATTGTCTTAAGGTTCCTTCTACTAATTCTCCTAAAATTAATCCTATAATTACTGGAACAACTGAAAAACCAAATCTTCTCATAAAAAATCCAAGTACACCAAAGAATAACATTATCCAGACATCAATTATTGACTGACTTAAAGAATAAGTTCCACATACAGATACGGCAAAAATCATTGGCCATAAAATTTTGTTAGGTACAAGTGTTATTCTTGCAAATAATTTTGCACCAAAAAATCCAAATATAAAAAATAAAACATTTGCAATTAACATTGCCCCAAAGATTCCATATAAAAAGTCTGGCTGTTCTCTAAATAAATCTGGACCTGGTCTGACACCATGAATAATTAAACCAGTTAATATTACTGCTGTTGTAGCACTCCCAGGAATTCCAAGGGCTAAAGTTGGAACCATTGCGCCGCCAGTTGCAGCATTATTTGCAGCTTCTGCTCCAGCAATTCCTTCTATTGATCCTTTGCCGAATTCTTCTGGTTCTTTAGAAAATCTTTTTGCCTCTGAGTACCCAATTAAAGATGCAACAGTTCCTCCCTCTGCTGGCAAAACACCAATGAAAGATCCTATGCCGCTTGATCTTAGAATGGTTTTCCAAGTTTTCTTATAATCATCTAGAGATGGGAGTTTTACTGCTTTTAATGCAACTCTTTTGAACACTTGATCAAGAAGTGTTGACTGAGTTAACATTTCGCTTATAGCAAATAATCCTACTACTACTGGGATAAATCCAATACCAACCGAAAGTTCATTAATTCCATAAGTAAATCTATCAATTGAAGTCATAAAATCTTTTCCAATAGTAGAAATTAAAATTCCAAATGCACCAGCTATTAAATTTTTAATTGGACTTCCTTCACCAATTGATGCGAGCATAGTTAAACCAAAAATTGCTAATGCAAAATATTCTGGTTGGCCAAATTCATAGGCAAGTTTAGCTAATACAGGTGCAAAAAATACCAAAACTATCACGCTAAATATTCCACCCACTGTACTTGAAACTGTTGCCATCCCTAAAGCTCTTCCTGCTTCTCCCTTTTGAGCTAAAGGATAACCATCTAGACAAGTGGCTGCTGCTGCTGGAGTTCCAGGAGTATTTATTAAAACTGCAGTGATTGCACCACCATATGTTCCGGCGCAATAAATTGATGTTAAAAGAACTATTGCTGAAAGAGGGTCCAAAGTCATAGTAAATGGTAAAATTAATGCTCCACCAGTTGTAGGACCTAATCCTGGTAAAACACCTAAAATAAGTCCAAATAAAGTTCCAAAAAGTAAAACGATTAACAACTTGGAACTGAATAAAGGCGCCATCATTAATAAAAGATTATCCATACTAGTAATAATAAAGGTTTGTAATTATTCCTGGAGGAAATCTAAGACCCAGTATCATTTCGAAAAATATAAAAACTACTAGTGGAAATATAATTCCAACTAATAATAAATAAAAAACTCTTTTTTCACCCCAATTGTAAGAGACAAATATTGAAAGAACTGAAATAGCTAAGAAAAAATCTAATGTTTTAGAGATTATAACAAATAAAATAAAACTTAAGATTGTTAAAAAAAATGGTTTTGGAAGTTTTTTTTCTTTTTTCCAGGGATTTTTGAATGATAGATAATAAATAATTGTTGTTAAAAACATTATCAATACTAACAATCCTTTTGGGAACGTTGCAGGCTGAATACCTCTGTTTAAGATTGGTGGAACCTTATCAAAAGTAAAAGTTGAAATTAATAATATTGTAGAAAAAAAAATTATTACAAAAAATACTTTAAACTCATCTTTAAAAAAAAAGGGCAAACTTTTGTTTGCCCTTTTTTTATTGTGTACATTATTCATAAAAAAAAATGTACTTTCTTATGACTAATTAATGTAACCCAAAGCTTTAAGTTGAGCAGTCATTTCTGCAAGCATCACTTCCATTTGCTTACCCCACTCATCAGCTCCAACAACACTAGTTGAGTCAAGTCCGATGTCAGTTAGAAAGCTTTGGAAATATTTATGCTCCATAGCTTTTATCATAGCATCTTCCAATTGTTTCTTTCTGTCTGCTGGAACTCCTTTTCTTGTTACAAATCCTCTAACAGTTGATAACACAACTGGTATTCCAAGCTCTGTGGCAGTAGGAACATTACTTAATTTTTCCATTCTATTACTTGCAAGAACAACTGAAACACATAATGTTCCATCTTCAATTTCTGTAACTGCTTCACCTAAGTTTAAAACACCTACATCAATATCTCCTTTGATTAGGTTAGTTTTAATAGGACCAACTCCTTTGTATGGAACAATTGTCGGGTCTGTTAATTTTCCTTTTTTTGTAAAAGCAATCGCGCTTACATCATCAATACCACCAACGTGAGTTGTACCATATTTTAATGATTTTGATTTTTGTGCGCTGATAAATTTCTTAGCGTCTTTGATTTCATTTTTACAATTTACAACAAATAACTGGGGATCATCTGTTCCTCTTGCTAATGGTTGCATGTCGCTTAATTTAACTTTAGTTTTACCCAATGCCATTGATACAGCATGACCTGTTGTCCAAGTTAAAGTGTGTTGACCATCCGCAGGTAAAGTCATCATATAATCCATTGATGCTGCTCCACCACCACCTTTTTTGTTAACTAATTGCATATCTTGTTTTAGATACCTTCTAGTTCTTAATAACATCATTCTAGTAGTTACGTCAGTACCACCACCAAAACCAGCGTGTGTAATAGCTTGAATTGGGTGACCATCTGCTTTTACAGAAGTAATCATAAGTGGAAGTGCAACAACAAAAAATTCAGTTACCAAAAATGCGGTAGCTAAAAATAATTTAAAACTTTTTTTCATTATTTCCCTCTTTTTAAGTTAATTTATATTTAAATATATAAACATAATCTGATACATAGCGTAAAGTAAAAAATGGCTCAAAATAAAATTAACATAGCGGTTCTTTTGGGAGATCCTTCTGGCATAGGTCCCGAATTGGTCTCAAAACTATTATCTGAGGAAATTACAAACAAGGCAAATATAATTATCATAGGTGAAAAAAATATTTTAGAAAGTGGAAATAAAATTTCAGGCAAATCACATAATTTACATTTTGTAGAAGATTTCGATAATATTGATTTTGCAAAGGGTAATAAATTTTTTCTAGATATCTCTAAAGGTAAAAATCATAATTATAAATTATCTGAGTGCTCTAAAGAAGCGGGAGAAAGCGTTTTATCTTCTTTAGATTTAGCTTTAAATCTTGCTAAAGAAAACAAAATTCATGCAATAAACTTTGGTCCATTTAACAAAACAAGCCTTAAACTTGGAGGAAATAAATATTCTGATGAATTACATTTAATGGCTGAAAAGTTAGAGGTTAAAAATTTTTTTTGTGAGTTTAATGTTATTGATAATTTTTGGACAGCAAGAGTATCATCACATATTCCAATAAAAGAAGTGCCAGAACATGTAAAAAAGGAAAAAATTATTAAACCAATTAGGCTTATAAATGAAGCTATGAAATTAAATGGTATTAAAAATCCAAGAGTAGCAGTCCAAGCACTAAATCCACATGCTGAATTTGGAACAGAGGAAAAAGATGAAATTATACCTGCAATAGAAGAGGCA
The DNA here is from genome assembly GCA_902579465.1 of uncultured Pelagibacteraceae bacterium. Classification (GTDB taxonomy): domain Bacteria; phylum Pseudomonadota; class Alphaproteobacteria; order Pelagibacterales; family Pelagibacteraceae; genus Pelagibacter. The sequence goes on along the minus strand of CACHGV010000005.1, from coordinate 14,955 downwards.
AAAAAACTAGGTATTAATGCTGATGGACCTTTACCATGTGATACTTCTTTTATCACAGCTTATAAAAATGGAAATCATGATTGTATTGTTGGTATGTATCATGATGCACTTCAATCTGGATTAAAAGCATTTGGATTTGATAGAGGTGTAACCGTACAAGGTGGTTTGCCAATCCCTATAACCACTCCTGCTCATGGAACAGCATTTGATATTGCAGGTAAAAATAAAGCAAATTTAGAACCTACTTTGAATTCATTCAAAATTGCATTAACAATGGCAGAAAATAAAAACAATTAAATGTCTAAAATAAAAAGTATTCGTACCAAGGTATATCAATGGAACGGTAAAACAGTTCCTCCACAAAATAATTTTTGCACAAATGCTTCGGATCTCTTGTTTGAAAAATCAGATGCTATGGGTTCATTTAGATTTCATGAATGGTTAATATGTGAAATCGAAACAGACGATGGTATTGTTGGAATTGGAAATGCGGCACTAGCACCTCAATTGGTAAAAAAAACAATCGATACTTATCTTACTCCTTTAGTAATAGGTGAGGATCCTTTTGATTACTCTTATATCTGGGAAAAAATGTATAGAAGAACGCATGCGTGGGGAAGAAGAGGATTGGGGATGGTAGCTATTTCTGCAATTGATATTGCGCTCTGGGATATAATGGGAAAAATTACAAACAAACCTGTTTTTAAACTATTAGGTGGACGAACAAAGGAGAAGATACCAGTCTACGCATCTAAACTATACAGCCAACCAATTAAGGATTTGCAAAAAGAAGCTGAGAGCTATGTTAAGCAAGGTTTTAAAATGTTTAAAATGAGATTTGGATGGGGGCCAAAAGATGGACCTGATGGTATGAAAAAAAATATTGAGCTAGCTGAAGCAGTTAGAGAAGTTATTGGATATGATACCGACCTAATGATGGAATGTTATATGGGTTGGAACTTAGATTATGCAAAAAGGATGATCCCTAAATTAGTAAAATTTAACCCTAGATGGTTGGAGGAACCTGTAATAGCAGATGATATTCATGGCTATGCAGAATTAAATAATATGAATGCAATTCCAATTTCTGGTGGAGAACATGAATTCAATTTATTTGGATTTAAACAATTGTTGGATCTTAAAGCAGTCAGCTATATTCAATATGATAATAATAGAGTTGGCGGATTTACAATTGCAAATAAAATAAATGCATTGGCAGAAGCTCATCAAGTGCCAGTTATTCCGCATGCTGGTCAAATGCATAATTATCATTTAACAATGTCAAATTTTAATTGTCCAATATCTGAATTTTTTCCAGTCCATGACGTAGAAATTGGTAATGAATTATTTTATTACATTTTTGAAGGTGATCCTGCCCCTGAAAATGGATATATAGATTTAGATGATAACAAACCTGGTCTAGGTTTAACAATTACCGATAGATTTAAGTCTGATTTTAAAATAATTGAATAATTAATAAACTTCAACTTCATCTAATTTAGGCATTGCATTAGCTGCACCTGCTTTTGTTGTGGAAATTGCAGCTACTTTATTTGAAAATTCTAGAGCATCTTTAATTTTTAATTTATTGGATAAAGCATATGCAAACGCTCCGTTAAAGGCATCGCCTGCTCCAGTGGTATCTATAACTTTATCCTTTAAACTATAAACATCTATAAAAAAACTCTCCTCAGAGTTTGCAAAGTAGAGGCCTTTTGGACCTAATGTAATGATAATATTTTTTACTCCTTTTTCTAAAAAAGTTTTTGCAGACTCTTCAATTTCTGTTTTACTCTCAACCTTTTTATCTAAATAAAAACTTGCTTCAGTTTCATTAGGAGTAAAATAATCAATACATTTAAAATCACTTTCTTTTATGTCTGATGCAGGTGCCGGATTAAAAATTGTAGTAGATCCTGTCTCTTTTGCTCTATTGAGCGCATAACTAGTTACTTCATTAGGTGTTTCTAGTTGAGTTAAAAAAATTTCAGATTTTTTTATAAACTCAATATTGTTGTCAATATCTTCATTAGATATAGAACCCGCAGCTCCAGGTACAATATTAATTGCATTATCCCCCGTGTTTTCATTTATCATTATACCTGCAACACCAGTTGACTGATTTGGATCTTGAATTATTGATTCTGTATTAATTCCAGCCTCCTTATACAACTTAAGAGCCATCTTGGCATTTTGATCATCTCCTATCTTAGTTATAAAATTTACATTTCCACCAAGTCTTGCGGCAGCGATAGCTTGGTTTGACCCTTTTCCACCTGGACCAACTATATGATTTTTACCTAAAACTGTTTCACCTTTGATTGGAATTTTGTCTGCAAAAAAACAAAGATCAGCTACAAATACTCCAAATACACATATTGAGCTCATTATTTATCAAGAACCCAAACACTACCATCTGGTTTAATTACTCCCTTTGTTAATATAAAACACCCATATGATCTCATTTCAGAGGTTGATACTATTAATTGAGATTTTTTTGCCTCTTTATAAAATTCTTGTCTTTCAATTGAACCAATCTTCCAATTTTCTCCGGAAGTTTCTTTTACAGCTTTAATAAAATCTTTATGACAATCAGTTAATTCATCAGGTTTGTTATCAACTTGCATTCTTTTTGCAGCTGAATCAATGAAACTATCTAATGGAAAAACAGAAAGAATTGCCTTTGTAGCATCATAAATATCTACTCCATCTAATCTAATCACTTTATTATTTAAAGAGTGAGAATATGCTGGAAAATTAGCATCAGTTAAAACAAGTTTATCACCATGACCCATTGCCCTTAACTGATATAGGAGCTCAGGGCTTAAAATTGGATTAATTTTAATTAGCATTAGGCCACTATAATATATAAAAAAAAAGGGTGAAATAAAATTCCACCCTTTTAATTTTGATTTTTCTAAAGATTATTTAAAATCGTTAGCGTTTTCTGTTGTTACTAATTGTGTACCAGTATCAATATTAGGATCAATACTTCCACCGTTAGCTAGCTCAAGAGCATATTTAACTCCATACGCGCCCATGTTGTATGAGAACTGAGCTATTGTTGCAGTCATCTCTCCTTTTAGGATGCTAGTAGCAGCATCTGGAGTAGCATCAAAACCAACAACGATCACATCATTCATGTCAGCATCTTTTAGTGCTTGCATAGCACCTAAACCCATATTGTCATTAGAAGCAAAGATTGCTTTGATGTTAGGATTTTTCAAGATAATTGACTCAGTAACTGATCTACCTTTTGCAGTATCCCACTCAGCTGTTTGAGTAGCAACAAGGTTTAAACCACAGTTTTTAAATCCTTTAATTGCACCATCTCTTCTTAGTAATGCAGTCGATTGAGACTCAATGCCAGTAAGAATTGCAACATCGGATCCTTTTGGAGTTTTATCACAAATAAATTTTGCAGCTAATTCTGCACCGTTCATATTATTTGTCCCAATGAAAGTTACACCTTCATTAATTCCTTTTGTATCAACAAATACAACTGGAACACCGCTTTTAATAGCATCGTCTACAATTGGTGCAAAAGCGTTTGGATCTCCTGGTGCTAGTGCTAGTGCATCAACCCCTTTTGCAAGTTGGTCCTCGACTTGGTTAATCTGGGCTTGTACATCACCTTCTTGTGGAGGAGCAATTAAAATTAATTTTACTCCTAATTTTTTTGCCTCTTCTTCAGCACCTTTTGTTACAGAAGCCCAGAATGGGTTTCCAGAACCAGGTCCTTTAATACTGAATAAGATTTTTTTACCATGTCCGTCAGCAAAAGATACTGACCCCATGCTAATCAATAAAAAAATTGCTGAAATGAAAACAACAATTTTTCTGTTTAGTTCTCTCATATATTTACCCCTTTAATAATTATTAAAAAATTAATTTAATGAAATTTTTAAAAAAAATTCAACTGTTATAAAAGACCATCAAATTTACAGTTACAACTTTTAGGTGTGCTATTTTCTTGTACCAAGATCTCTTCTAAGAACGTCGATATATACAGCTAACACTATAATAGATCCAATTAGAACCTGTTGCCAAAATGAGCTTACATCCATCAGATTAAGACCATTTCTTAAAATACCCATGATCATTACACCAGCAAAAACTCCAAGAACTGTACCTCTTCCTCCAAAAAAACTCGCCCCCCCAATAATGCATGCTGCTATTGCATCTAATTCAGATTGTAATCCAGCATTAGGATATCCCGAGTCTGTTCGTCCAGCTAAAATAAGTGCTCCAATTCCAGATAGAAATCCACAGAGTGAGTAAACTATTACTAGAATTTTATTGACGTTAATACCGGAGGCTCTTGCAGCATTAGGATTTCCTCCAATTGCATAAATCCATTTTCCTGTTCGAGTTTTATTCATAAATATCCAAAAAATTATATAAACAATTGCAATAAGAACTAAACTGACTGGTAAATATTGTGATTTTTCTAAACCAAGCCAAGTTAAATCAATCCGTCCATGACCAAGATATCTAACTTCGTCTGTAAAACCACTTATCGGGGTTCCACCTGAAATTAAATTTCCTGTACCTCTAAAGATATACAATGTTCCTAAAGTCATTATGAAAGGATGAGGCATCCTCAGGAGCGTTATTCCTAATCCATTAAATAGACCACATAGAAATCCTGCTATCAAAGGCGTTATTACTACTATGTACCAAGGCGCTCCTGCTTTAGCAACTATTGCAAGTATCATTAACGACAACATCATTATTGATCCAACCGATAGATCAATCCCTGCAGTAACTATCACCATAAACACACCTAATGCTAACATCGATTGCCAGGATATTTGCTTGAATACATTGGTAACATTTCTCCAGGATAAGAAAACATCTGGCTGTAGGAAGTGCATTACTACAATCATTATTACCAGTAGCAATAATATTCCATACTTTTCAAGGTATGGCATTATTTTTAAATAAAGCGAATTTTTTTCTTGATCTTTATTTTCCATAATTATTTTTTACCCATAATCCAACCTATTACTTCATCTCTTGAAGTTTTAGATAATTCAGACTCTGCAAAATTTGTTCCTTGGAATAAGGCCATCACACGATCACACACGGCAAAAATATCATCCATTCTATGACTGATAACTATTACTCCAACACCTGTTTGTTTTAAACTATTTATAAGATCTAGAACTTTACCAACCTCTTTAATTGCAAGTGCAGCAGTTGGTTCATCCATTATTACAACTTTAGCATTAAATGCTGTTGATCTTGCAATTGCAACTGCTTGCCTTTGACCACCTGAAAGTTCTTCTACTTTTTGATCAGCACTTTTGACATTAATTTTTAATTTACCAAGATGCGCATCAGTAAGTTCTTTAATTTTTTTATAATCTAGAAATTTAAGTAGTCCAAGATTTTTAGTTGGTTCACGCCCTAAAAAAATATTTTCACCTATTGGAAGATTGCCAGCTAATGCCAAGTCTTGATAAACCATTTCTAGACCTAAATTTTGAGAATCTTTAGGGCTTTCTAAAATCTTCTCTTTACCATCAAAGAATAATGAGCCTGCACTTGGTTTGTATAGCCCTGATAAAACCTTCATTAAAGTTGATTTTCCAGCTCCATTATCACCCACAACACCAAGACATTCTCCTGCATGTATCTTTAAATTTACATTCTCGAGGGCTGTTATGGTTCCAAAGTATTTTGTTACACTTTTTGCTTCTAGAAGTAATTGATTAATTGATGACATAAGTGAAGAAAATATAAAAAAATCAGTTAATTGCAACAGGTTTTGAGGCTAACAGATTTACCGTTTTTCTTTGAGCCCTTTTGCAGAATTTTGGAGGCATTTTTTTTAAAATTAAGTTCATATCTTTTATAACAATATCGCCCATTTCAAAAAAAGCCTGTTCTAAAGCTCCGGCTCTATGAGCTGAAAACAATATATTTTTAAGCTTTCTAATCGGATCATTTTTTTTTACAGGTTCTTCAGGAAATACATCTGTTGCGACATATATATCTCCCTTTTTAATTCTTTTTTTTAGGTCCACAAAATTAACGATTGCTGCTCTACTCATTAAAACAAAAACTGATTTAGGCTTCATTTTATTTAATAATTTTTTGCTTATTAAATTTTTGTTTTTAGTTGTGACAGTTGCTAGAACATAAATAATCTCACAATCACTAAACATTTTATTTAAATTAATAGACTTAAAACCAGCTTTTTTTATTATTTTATTTGGGACCCAGGGGTCATAAACATTTATATTTTTTGTAAATGGTAGCAGCAATGGATAAAGCGCCTTAGCTAAATCTCCAAAACCAAGTAAACCAATTTTTTTATTTGCCAAAAGGGAAGCATTCAAATTACTTTTTAAACCATATTTTTCTTTACCTTTTACAAAATCAAAATGAGCATTATGTATATTTCTTAATATAGACAAAGTCATACCTAGGGCTATTTCAGCAACAGGCTTTGAAAAAACAGGTGATGTAGCGATGACATCTATTTTTTTTTTAAAGCAATAATCATAGTCAATATTATCCATAAAATTACTTTCGACATTTATAATACATTTCAACTTAGTAGCTTTTGATAAAAGATTTTTATCAAGATCTGGCTGACCCATTATAAAAGTAGCTTTATGAATATTTTTTTCATAAAAATCTTTTTTATTTAACTTAGGAGCAGTTATTAATTTATATTTTGATTTTAATTCCTTAAGTTTTTTTTTTGAAAAGATTAAATCTAATCTTCTTGGATATGGATCCGAAATAACTATATGTTTCTTCACGGTCTATTTATTTAAGTAATTTCTTTGCATCTATTTCTAAAAACTTTTTTGGTTTTGCACAGTTAGAATTAATTGACACAGATGTTCCAAATTTAGCTGCTTTCATAATAGAAGTAATAATTTCTAATACATGTAAAGATATCTCACCATTACATAAATGTTTTCTTTTATTCTCAATTGAATATGCCATTTCAGATAATCCAGCTCCTCGATAGTTTGCATTAGTTGGTGCTTCGTTAGCTCTAGAACTTTGTGTTCTTATGTTAATACGTCCCAAAGACATTTTTGTAGTCTTAAATTCTTTCCAATTTTCCCCAAATTTATTACAAGTTAACACTGATCCACCAAACATATTTGGGTCAGGAACAATCATTGAGCCCTTTTCTCCATATAATTCAATGTGATTTCTTTGATGAGCTATTACATCAAATGATAATGTTAATCTTATAACGGAGTTATTTTTAAAAGTGATTGTAGATAAATAAGTAGTTGGACATTCTACCTTAAATTTTTTTCCTTTTTTGGGTCCTATACCAATAGTTCTATATTTTTGACCTTGAATGATGGTGCTAGTTACTTTTTTTGCAGGTCCTAACAGATTTACTAAAGCGGTAATATAATACGGTCCCATATCGATAGCAGGGCCTCCCTCATTTTTTGCAAACCAAGGTTCAGGGTTAGGATGATAAGACTCAATTCCAGGAAAAGCAAAAACTGCATTGCCTAATTTAATTTTTCCAATTATGTTTTTTTCAACTAGTTCTTTTGATTTTTGAATTCCACCACCCAAAAATGTATCGGGAGCATTACCTAAATATAACTTTTTTTTCTTTGATAATTTTATTAAATCTTTTCCATCTTTTAAATTTATTGCTAATGGCTTTTCAGAGTATACATGTTTTCCATTTGTTAAAGCTTTTTTAGATATTGAATAATGCGCTTTTGGAATTGTAAGGTTTAAAATAATTTCAACCTCTTTATCTTTTAGCAGTTCATTTACAGTTAAAAATTTTATTCCATAGTTTAATGCACAACTTTTTGCAGCTTTCACATTAATATCTGCACATTTAACAATTTTAATATTATTGAAATATTTTTCAGCTCTAAAATATGTTTCAGCGATATGTCCACAACCTATTAAACCAATTTTAAAAACCTTATTCATAAAAAGTTTTTAAACACCTTGTCTCTGTTTTGATTTTCCTTCTTTGTGGAGTTTTAATGCTTCTTCATTTTCTTTTGATGTTGGCATTTCAAGCGTAGGACTTTCCCAATAAGCAGATCCCTCAAGCCATTCATAACTATGTGTTTTAATTGATATAACATAAGTTACATCTGATTGTTTTGCTCTTTTAAATGCCTCTTCTAATTCTGAAATACTAGAAACATGTTCTGATTTTGCCCCCATACTTGCTGCATGTTGAGCAAAATTAATTTCTTTTAAATTTTGAACATTTGATGAATTAAATAAACAATTGAATTCTTTCCCACCCTTGAACAATTGAAGTCTGTTTATAACAGCATGACCTCCATTATCACACACGATAATTATTAATTTGTTATTCGTTAATACTGAAGAATAAATGTCAGAATTATTTAATAAATATGAACCATCTCCTACAAATGCAATAACATCTTTATCTGGATTTGCCATTTTAATTCCAAGAGCACCAGAAATCTCATAACTCATGCAACTAAATCCCCACTCTGTTTCATGTGTATTTAACTCTTTTGGCCGCCAAACTTGAACAACTTCTCCGACCAAACCTCCGGCTGCTGTTACAGCTATATCAGTTGGATCTGAATTCCTATAAATTGCTCCAACAGCATGAGCATAACTTGGTAATTCTTGATTAGTTGGACCACTCTCTTTATCTACATATTCATTCCAAGACTTAAGCTCATCTTGTGATTTTTTATGCCAACTATCAGATGACCTCCAATCTCCAAGTGCATTTGACAATTCTATTAATGATACTTTTGCATCCCCAATAACTGCTTCTGCTAAATGCTTATTTGCATCATGTCTAGCAATATTAATTGAAACTAGCTTAAATTGAGGATTTTCAAAATTCGCCCATGATCCAGTTGTAAAGTCAGCTAATTTTGTACCAATACAAATTGCTAAATCAGTTTCTTTAGCTAAATTATTTGCAGCCTTTCCTCCAAGACCCCCTATTGGTCCAACAAAATGAGAATGATCTCTTTTCATTGTTGAGTATCCCATAACTGTTTGAGTTACTGGTATATTATGTTTAACTGCAAAGTTGCTTAACTCTTCCATGGCGTCAGAATAAAATACTCCTCCACCTGAAATTATAATTGGGTTTTTGGAATTCTTAATTTTTTCAACAGCTTGTTTAATTTGAAAATCATCTGGCTTAGGTCTTCTAATATTGTGTATTCTTTCTTTAAAAAATTCTTCAGGATATTCAAATGTTTCTCCTTGTACATCTTGGCATAAAGATAAACATGCAGGACCGCAGTCTGCTGGATCAAGCATAGTTTGTATTGCTTGCGGTAGAGATTGAAGTATTTGTTCAGGTCTCGTAATTCTATCGAAATATTTTGTGACTGGTTTAAAAGAGTCGTTAGCCGTCATTCCAGGATTTGAAAAATGTTCCACTTGTTGTAATACGGGATCAGGCATTCTATTTGCATACGTGTCCCCAGGTAAAAATAAAATAGGCAATCTATTACTCATAGCAACTGCTGATGCTGTAACTAAATTTGTTGATCCTGGTCCAACTGAACTTGTTGCAATAAAAATTTGTTTTCTTCTTTTTGCTCTTGAAAAAGCCACACCTGTTAAAGCCATATTTTGTTCATGTTGACCTCTAAATGTTGGGAGTTGATCTTTATTTTCCTCTAATGCTTGTCCTAGACAAGCGACATTTCCATGTCCAAAAATACCGAATACACCAGGAAACAAAGGGTTAACTTGACCATCAATATAAACTTTCTGAGCTATTAAATGTTTAACCAATGCATGCGCGCAAGTAAGCTTTATTTTTTTCATTTTTCTAGTTATATTCTCTTCAAATATTCAACTAATTAACCACAAAATAAAAATTATGTATAGCAAATTTGGACAATTCATTGACGGCAAGTGGCAAGCATCACAAAATAATGAAACTTATGATGTTTTAAATCCTGCAACTGAAGAAGTTTTAGGTAAAGCATCTAAAGCAGGCGAAGAAGATGTAAACAAAGCACTTAAGTCTGCAGAAAAAGGTCTTGAAGTTTGGAGAAATACTCCACCTTGGCAAAGATCAAAAATTATTAGAAAAATTGCCGATCTAATGAGAGAGAGAACTGATGTATTGGCTAAGTGGTTAACATTAGAAGTTGGAAAGCCACTATCAGAAGCAAAAGGGGAAGTTGGAGGAGCTGCAGATATTTTTGAATGGAACTCTGAAGAAACGAAAAGAATTTATGGTCAGATAGTTGAGAGTAGATTTGAACATACTAGAATGTATGTAAAATATGAGCCAGTTGGAGTTGTTGCTGGATTAATACCATGGAACTTTCCAATAGTTTTGTCCTCAAGAAAAATTTCCACTGCTTTAGCTGCAGGATGTTCTGTAATTTGTAAGCCTGATGTAATTACTCCAGGTAGTGTAATGGAACTTATGAATATTATAAATGATGCGGGGGTTCCTCCAGGAGTAGTAAATTTATTATCTGGTGATCCAGCTAAAATCTCATCTCAATTAATATCATCTGATATAGTAAAAAAAGTTTCTATTACTGGTTCAACAAGAGTTGGAAAACTAATTTTAAAACAAGCTGCTGAAAAAGTTCAAAGAGTTACAATGGAGTTAAGTGGTCATTCACCTTTCATAGTTTTTGACGACGTAGACATAAACAAAGTAACTGACATGGCAATCACTGCTAAATTTAGGAATAATGGTCAAGTTTGTATATCACCAGCAAGATTTTACATTCATGAAAGTAAAAAAGATGAATTTGCTAAAACATTAGTTGAAAAGGTTACCAAGCTTAAAGTTGGTAACGGAATGGATGAAGATACAATTCTAGGGCCTTTAACAACAGAAAAAAGATTGAATGAAATAGAGGCATTAGTAGAAAAAACTAAAAATGAGGGAGCAACAGTTTTATGTGGAGGAAAGAGACCAGCTGGTTTTAATAAAGGATATTTCTATGAACCAACTGTTTTTGACAATGTTAAAGATAATTTTACAATTGCTAAAGAAGAGCCCTTTGGACCTTTAGTGCCATTGCTTACTTTTAAAGACACAGATGAAGTTGTGGAAAGAGCAAATGACAATGACCTTGGTTTAGCAAGCTATATTTACACTAATTCTTTAGAAAAAGCGCACAAAGTCTCAGAAAAAATGGAAACTGGAACATGTGCTGTAAACCATCCAACAATTGCTTTTGCTGAAGTGCCTTTTGGAGGAATAAAACAAACAGGCTATGGAAGAGAAGGTGGTTCTATGGCTATCAAAGATTATTTGAACGTTAAGTACACTCACTTCGGTCTCAATTATTAATGAGAAAAAATAAAGTCAAACAAATGATGGTTGAAGGTAAGCCTGTTGTAAATGGTTGGTTACAAATACCAAGTACTGTTTCTGCAGAAGTTATGGCACATCAAGGTTGGGATTCTCTAACTGTAGATATGCAGCATGGACTTGTTGATTATACAAATGCACTTCCAATGCTTCAAACTATTTCATCAACTAATGTAACTCCTCTTGCAAGAGTAAATTGGAATGAGCCAGGCCAAATCATGAAAATTTTAGACGCTGGTTGCTATGGAATTATATGTCCTATGGTAAGCAATAAAGAAGAAGCAGAGAGATTTGTACAAGCCTGTATGTACCCTCCAAGAGGATATAGAAGTTTTGGTCCCGTCAGAGGATTGATTTATGGTGGAGCTGATTATGCCGATCATGCAAATGATGAAATTTTAAAGTTAGCTATGATTGAAACCAAAGAGTCTTTAGATAAATTAGATGAGATTATGTCTACAGATGGTGTGGATGGAATATATATTGGTCCAGCTGACTTAAGTTTAGCGATTGGAGAGAAACCTGGGTTTGACAGATCAGAGAATACAAAAGCTTATTCAGAAATATTAAGAATATTAGAGCATGCCAAAAAACATAAAATCTTCGCAGGAATACATAATGGAACAACTGAGTATGCTCAAAAAATGATTGATAAAGGTTTTAATTTTGTAACAATTGGAGCTGATCAAAGAGCAATGAGTGCTGGAGCTAAAGCAATTGTTGAAAAAATGAAAGGCCCAATAAGCAAAAAAGAGTCTGAAACATATTAATCAAGTTTATCAAGAAAAGATTCGAACTCCTTTTTATTTAAATTTGAAGACTGTTTTTTTCCTGGAAATTTTCCTGCGTTAGAATCTTTTTTGAATGCCTTAAGAGCTCGAACTCTCTCAATTTTTATTTCATTTTTTAATTTTAATAAATTTCCATAAGATTTTGAATGTCTTGGAGGATTTAAAGTATCTCCACATATATCTTCCATGAACAAATACATTACATCTGCTTTTTTTCCTGAACCTAAAGAAACTGTAACTATATTTGTTCTTTTAGAGATTTCTCCCATAACATTTTCTGGGATAACTTCACATTCAGCAGAAAAAGCTCCCGCATCTTCCAATCTTTTAAATTTTAAAAACAGTTTGTGTGCCTCCTCACTATCTTTTCCTACTGCTCTTAATCCACCAATCCATGTGGATTTTCTTGGAACTAAACCAAGATGTCCCATAACTGGAACATCTTCATTAGCCAACATCTCTACTATTTTCATACTTCTAGGTGTCATTACAGCATCAGCTCCATTTTCTAAGGCTTCAAACGCTCCTCTCATTATATCTTCTGAAGTGACAAACTTATTTAATACTAGCGCAGCAGTTAAAAATAGATTCTTTGATCCTTTTCTCACCTGTTCTACATTAAAAGCATTGCAGATTATCATGTCTAATCCAGCCTTCTCTGCGGCCTCGGCTTCATCTATTGTATTAGCTGTGACTTGAGTAAATTTTTTATTTCCTTTTGCTTTTTTAAGATCATCAACTGTAAGAGTTCTGTTGGCAGGTTGAGCAGCCCAAGTATAAATCTTTTTCATTTTATATTTTTTAATTCTTTATAGATATTATTCACTCTATGTACTTCTTTTGCAATATTAAAATATCCTTCATATTCAATTTCATCTGGAGATACATCAAAATGATAATGTCCAGCATCATTCTTATGCTCATATGAGTGAAAGTGAGTATGCTCACCGGACTCTCTTAAATTTAATTCTCCCCCCGTAGGATCACCTGTCCATAAAACAGTATAGCATTGTAATTTTGGTCCAACAGGTTCGTAAAATTGTAGAAAATCTTTTGTGCATTTCATCAATTGTGGATCATAATATTCATGTTTTATATCCTTATAATCTGGTTGTACGTGAGATCTTATTTTTCCGCTCAAAACTCTAAATACACCAGCAAGAGCAATATGATCTTTATTCCCAATTTTAAGATTTTCTGAAAGTGCTGTTCTTATTGATTGAGGTAATGAACCTTGTTTTCCAATTCTTTTTTTTATTTTTAAATATATAACTTTTCCTTTAACTCCATCGGAATAATAAATATTACCTAGCCCACCATGTTTGCTTGCGGTATAGTCCTCTACTATACATTCTTTATCTTTTCCTACCCTAGCAATTAAAGATCTATTTTCTTTTGTTATAAAGTTTTCATTTATTACCAATTCTCCACAGTGTCCATCAAGGCAAGACATTGCTCCAGATCCTGCACCAAGTGCGTATGATTTTTCTGATCCTATCATCTTTGAGATTTCTGAATAATCAAATTCAGTTCCAAGATATTTTGGATCATGCATGTAAGGCTCTCCTCCAACATCGATTATCCTTTGGTTGCCACTCATACCTTCAGATGGACAATCCCAATTTCTTAAATTTGGACAATCAATTACCTCTGCATTTACACTTTCATAATTCTTTGACAGACCTTTTTCTAATGCATTTAATATTTCTTCTAACCTAAATTTTTTGAAAATTCCTTTTTCTATTTTTAATTCCATATATAAATTAGGTACATAATATATTGCATAATTTTTTTACATAAATATATTTCGATTTTAAAAATGAATAATAAAGATTTAAAAGTTGCAGTTCTTGGTGCAGGGGCAATGGGTTGTCTATTTGGAGGGCTGCTAGCAGAAAAAGGTCTAAATGTAACGCTCATTGACGTTTGGAAAGAGCATGTTGATGAAATAAATAAAAATGGTCTAAAAATGGATGGTCATGGTGGTGATAGATTTATAAAGGTACCAGCAACATCAGATCCATCTACAATTGGAAAAGTTGATGCTGTGATAGTTATGTGTAAAGCAACAGCTCTAGAGCCTGCTTTAAAAAGTATTAAAAACATTATAAGCGATAAAACAGTTTTTATGTCTTTTCAAAATGGAATTGGACATGAAGCTATAATTAAAAGTATTGTTGGTGATGAAAAAGTAATCGGGGGAACAACAACTCAAGCATCAAATATCTTAGGCCCTGGTCATATTATGAATCATGCTGCTCTACCCTCTTGGATTGGAGAATATGATGGCGGGATAACAGATAGAATAAACGAAATTGCAAACACCTTTACTGCTCATAATTTAGAAATGATTGCAGCTGAGGATGTAAAAAAAAGAAAATGGATGAAACTTTTTGCTTTAACCGCAATAGGACCACTTTCAGCTATTTTTGATCTACATCATACTGATCTTTACATAAATAATAATGCTAATGACATTTCTAGAGGTTTAGGAAAAGAGATAATATTAGAAACAAGAGATGTTGCTTTAGCAGATGGTGTTGATGTTTCTGAAGATGAATGTTTATTCATGTTTAATAAAATAGTTGATTCAAAACAAACAAATAAGTCTTCCATGGCTTTTGATGTACTTTATAAAAGAAAAACTGAAATTGATTTCATCAGTGGTGCTGTATCTAAACTAGGAAAAAAACATGGAATACCCACGCCATTAAATGACCTTATGTACAAAATGATTAGAGTAAAAGAGGGTATGTACAGCTAAATGCTGAATATTAGCAAACTAAAGAAAATTAAATCAAATTTCCCAGTCATTGTTGGAGAACAAATAATCAGCAAAAAAGTCTGCAA
>CACHGV010000004.1 GCA_902579465.1 uncultured Pelagibacteraceae bacterium | reverse complement strand
AAGCTGTTGCATATAGACAAATGTCACTTCTATTAAGAAGACCTCCCGGAAGGGAAGCGTATCCTGGAGATGTATTTTACTTACATAGTAGATTATTAGAAAGAGCTGCAAAATTAAGCGATGAGCATGGCGGAGGATCATTAACGGCTCTTCCAATCATCGAAACTCAAGGTGGAGATGTTTCTGCATTCATACCAACAAATGTTATTTCAATTACTGATGGTCAAATATTTCTTGAAACAGAACTTTTTAACCAAGGGATAAGACCTGCTATAAATGTTGGATTATCTGTATCAAGAGTTGGATCATCTGCACAAACTAAAGCAATGAAAAAAGTCTCAGGGTCTATGAAATTAGAGCTCGCGCAATATCGTGAAATGGCTGCGTTTGCACAATTTGGTTCAGACCTCGATGCGTCTACTCAGAAATTACTTAACAGAGGATCAAAATTGACTGAACTTTTAAAGCAAGACCAATATTCTCCAATGACAGTTGCAGAACAAGTCATTTCTGTATTTTGTGGAGTTAGAGGACATCTTGATGATATTGAACAAAAGGATATTTCAAGTTTTGAGAATAAAATTATTGAAAAATGCAAAGCTGAAAAGCCAGATATAATTGAGTCAATCACAGCTTCAGGAAAACTTGAAGATGACAAAGAGAAAGAATTGAATGAAATTATTTTACAACTTAAAAAAGATTTTAACTCATAAAAAATAATGGCTAGTTTAGACGATCTAAAAAAAAGGATATCAAGCGTTAAGTCTACTCAAAAGATTACAAAGGCAATGAAAATGGTTGCTGCCGCAAAACTGAGAAGAGCCCAGGAAAGTGCAGAGAAAGGAAGACCTTACTCAGATAAAATGAATAATATTATTTTAAACTTATCAAATGGTATCTCAGATTTTGATAATGCTCCAAAACTTTTATCTGGCACTGGGGTAGACAAAACACATTTATGCGTTGTAATGACATCCGATAGAGGTCTTTGTGGAGGTTTTAATACGAATATTATCAAAAAAGCTAAACTATATTTTCAAAAAATTTTAGATGAAGGAAAGACTCTAAAAATTATTACAGTCGGAACCAAAGGTTATGACCAACTAAAACGTGTTTATGGTGATTATATTATTGAAAAAATATCTTTTAAAGAGTCAAAAAATGTGAATTATTTTGATGCTGACAAAGTTGGCAAGATAGTTATAGAAAAATTTGACAAAAAAGAATTTGATGTATGTGCAATTTTTTATAACCAATTTAAGAATGTAATTACTCAAATTCCACAAGAACAACAAATCATTCCTTTAAAAACGTCTGAAAATGGGCAAAATTCATCAGAGGATAACTATGAATTTGAACCTGAAGAAGATGAAATATTGAGCAACTTGTTACCAAAAAACATTTCAACTCAGATTTTTAAAGCGATGTTAGAGAATTCAGCTAGCGAACAAGGTTCAAGAATGAGTGCGATGGATAATGCAACCAGAAACGCAGGTGAAATGGTTGACAAACTTACTATTGAGTATAATAGAAGTCGTCAGGCAGCAATTACTAAAGAGTTAATAGAAATAATTTCAGGAGCAGAAAGTTTATAATTATGAGAAAAGGACAAATAACACAGATTATTGGGGCGGTAGTAGACGTAAAATTTGATGGAGAACTACCAGAAATTTTAACTGCACTAGAGTGCGATAATGGTGGAAATAGATTAGTTTTGGAAGTTGCACAACACTTAGGGGAGTCAAGTGTTAGAACAATTGCAATGGATGCAACAGAAGGTCTCAAAAGAGGAGACGAGGTGACAGACACAGCTGCTCCAATTAAAGTTCCCGTAGGGCCTGAGACTCTTGGAAGAATTATAAATGTGATTGGTGAGCCTATTGATGAAAGAGGAGAAGTTAAAAGTTCAGATAACTGGCCAATTCACAGAGCTGCACCAGAATTTAATGATCAATCAACAGAAACTGAAATACTTGTAACAGGAATAAAGGTTATTGATCTTTTAGCACCATATGCAAAAGGTGGTAAAATTGGTTTATTTGGTGGAGCTGGAGTTGGTAAAACTGTTTTAATTATGGAATTGATTAACAATGTTGCAAAAGCTCATGGTGGATTTTCAGTTTTTGCAGGAGTAGGAGAAAGAACTAGAGAGGGAAACGACCTCTACCATGAGATGATAGATTCAGGTGTTATTAAAACTGATGGGGAAGGTTCTAAAGCTGCATTAGTTTATGGACAAATGAACGAGCCTCCAGGTGCAAGAGCGCGAGTTGCTTTAACTGGATTAACTGTTGCTGAGTATTTTAGAGATCAAGAAGGCCAGGATGTACTATTCTTCGTTGATAATATATTTAGGTTTACACAAGCAGGATCTGAGGTCTCTGCATTGCTTGGTAGAATACCTTCAGCTGTAGGATATCAACCAACATTAGCAACTGATATGGGTAACTTACAGGAAAGAATTACAACAACAAATAAAGGTTCAATTACATCTGTTCAGGCAATTTATGTTCCTGCAGACGACTTAACTGACCCTGCGCCTGCAACTTCATTTGCTCACTTAGATGCAACAACGGTACTTTCTAGACAGATTGCTGAAATTGGAATTTACCCAGCGGTAGATCCACTAGACTCAACGTCTAGAATTTTAGATCCTAGAATCGTTGGTGACGAACATTATAGAGTTGCTAGAGAAGTACAAAAAGTTTTGCAAACTTATAAATCTTTACAAGATATTATCGCAATTTTAGGTATGGATGAATTGTCAGAAGAAGATAAATTAGTTGTTGCTAGAGCTAGAAAAATACAAAGATTTCTTTCGCAACCTTTCTTTGTAGCTGAAGTATTTACTGGCTCGCCAGGTAAGCTTGTAGATTTAGAGTCAACGATCAAAGGCTTTGATGCTATTTGCAAAGGTGAATATGATCACTTACCAGAAGCTGCATTTTATATGGTTGGCACTATTGAAGAAGCCATTCAAAAAGCTGAGAGTTTAGCGAACGAAGCTGCTGCATAATGAGCGAAGAATATTCTGTAGAAATAGTAAACCCTGAAAAATCATTTTTATCAAAAAATGATGTAACAGAGGTAGTAGTTCCTGCATTTGAGGGTGAGATAGGGATTTTAAAAGACCATATTTCTATTATTTCTTTTTTAAAACCAGGAATAATTAAAATATTTTCAAAGTCTGGCGATGAAAGTTTTTATGTAAATGATGGAATAATTGAATTTAAAGACAATAATCTTTCTATACTTACAAGTCTTATTTTAAATTTAAAAGACATTGATAAAGAAAAAATTTCAAAAATCCAGAAATCTGCTGAAGAAGAACTTAATAAGTCTGATATAAATGATCAAGAAAAATATTTGCTAGATCAAAAACTTGAAGTATTAAAATCAATTAACTAAAATTTTTTTTACTTCTTCTTGAATTTTCTTGTAGACCTGAAGTTTAAATTCTACCACAAGTTCAGTAATTTTATCTGGATCTACCCATTTCCATTCAAGAAATTCTGGATGTTTTGTTTTAATATTAATTTCTTTTTCATCACCATTAAATCTCATTATATACCATTGTTGTTTTTGGCCTTTAAATTTACCTTTCCAAATAATTCCTAATAATTCATTTGGCAAATGGTAAGTAAGTAGGCCATCAATTTTTTTAATTAAACTTACTGATTTAATACTTGTTTCTTCTTTTAACTCTCTAATTGCAGCTTCATAAAAGTCTTCACCCTTGTCAACCCCACCTTGTGGCATTTGCCAAAAGTTTTTTTTATTATCTATTCTTTTTGCAACAAAAATTTTATTTTCTTTACTTAATACGACTATTCCAACACCACTTCTAAGTGGTAAATTTTTATATTTCTCTCTCATTTTAGCCGTTTAAAAGCTCTAAAGCAAATTGAAGTTGATTATCTGTATCAGTATTAAATCTAAAGTCATCAGATCCTTCAGCTATCTCAATATCAGGCGAGACACCTATTTCTGAAATAGACTTTCCTGATGGAAGATAATATTTAGATACAGTCAATCTTATTGCACCTTTATTCTTGAGAGGAATGATTGATTGCACAGAACCTTTGCCATAACTATTTTCTCCAATTATTATTGCTCTTTTGTGATCCTTGAGTGCGCCTGCTACAATTTCAGATGCAGATGCTGAACCATAATTTATTAAGACTACAATTGTATCTCCATCTAATATATCACCTTTCCTTGCAAAGAACTTTCTACTTTCGTATTTTCTTTTACTTTTTGTTGAAACAATTTCTCCACTATCTATAAAAAAATCTGTGATTTTAATTGCTTGAGAAAGTAGTCCACCAGGATTATTTCTTAAATCTAAAATATAATTTTTAACATTTTCATTTTTTTTAAACTCTTTAATTTTATCACTAATTTGACTACTACTGTTTTCATTAAAAGAGGTAAGTCTTAAATAACCAGTTTGATTATCTAGTATCTCAGATTTTACTGATGAAACTTTAATTTTTTCTCTTGTAATATTAAAAACTAATGCCTTTCTTTCACCCCTTCTTCTAACTGTTATTTCAATATCTGATCCAACAGGACCTCTCATTATATCAACTGCTTCACTTAAAGATTTACCTTGAACCTGAATATCATTAATTCTTACTATATAATCACCAGCTTTAACTCCTGCTTCAGCCGCTGGTGAATCGTCCATAGGTGTTATTACCTTTATTACCCCAGCTTCCATGCTCACTTCAATTCCCAGTCCTCCAAATTCTCCACTCGTTTCTGTTTGCATACTTTGATAAGAATCTGGTGACATATAAGCAGAATAAGGATCTAATGATTGAAGAACACCATTGATTGCAGCATCCATTGCATCACTTTGGTTCACCTCATCGACAAATTCTTTATTAATTTTATCTAAGACTTCTGAAAAAACATCTATTTTTTTATAAATATCATTCTCTTCTGATGCGCTAAGAATATTCGTTATGAAAAAAAAAATAAATAATGATAAAAAATATGTTTTAAGTTTTTTCATCATATAATTACTTTTTCTTTAGGAATTAATTCAGACCATATTTTTTCTAATTCATAAAATTTTCTTTTTTCAGGATTGAAAATATGAATAATAAGATCTATTCCATCTACAAGTTTCCAGTCATTACTTTCCTTACCTTCAATTTTACAATTATTTACACCGTTTTTTTTCAAGTATTCGTATACTTGTTCTGATAGGGCTTGGATGTGCCTTGATGAAGTTCCACTAGCGATAATCATTTGATCCGCCATTGATGATTTTCCATCTAAATCTATAGAAACAATATCCAACGCTTTATTCGAATCTAAAAGATTGATTACATCTTTATGAAGGGAAGAGATTTTGTCCATTAATTAAAAAAAGAATATCAAATTTTTCTTAATTTAGAAGATGAAATATTGACCTTATTAAATTTAACAAATCTTATGCTTTTCTTATTGTATTTTTTAAAGCTTACAGAACTTAGTGATTTAGCCTTATATCTGTCTCTATCAAATACAAGTATATTACACATAGATGATATTAAATCAGAATTTTTCCATTTATGAAAATTGATTAAACTATCTGCTCCCATTATAAAGTAAATATCAGTATTTTTATTTTTTCTTTTAATATTTTTGATTAAATCAATTGTTCTATTTGATTTAATTTTATTTTCAAAATATTTAACTTTTATAAATAGATTATTTTGAGCAATTTTTTTTGCATACTTTATTCTTTTATCTAAACTTAAACTACTTTTATTTTTAAATGGATTTTTTTTGGTTACAGCCCAAATAACTTTATCTATACCAAATCTTTTTTTTGCCTCTTTAGAGATGCTTAAATGTCCTCTATGTGCAGGATCAAAAGTGCCACCAAGAATACCAATTTTTTTTTTATTTTCTTGTTTGTCCAGAGCCATATATCTCATATTTGTAACTAACAAGCTGGTTTAGTCCTACAGGACCTCTCGGTGGAAGTTTATTTGTAGAAATTCCAACTTCTCCACCAAAACCAAATTCACCTCCATCAGCATATTGAGTCGAAGAATTGTGGATAGCAATTGAACTTTTAATGTTCTTTATAAAAAATTTTGCAGAAGTTTTATTATTTGTAATTATCGCATCTGTATGCATTGTTCCATACTTATTGATATGATTAACTGCATCATTAATACTATCAACTAATTTTACAGAAATTTTTGCAGATAGATGTTCCTTAGACCAGATTTTATTACTCGCTAATTTCGAATTACCATTAAACAATTTATGAATTTTTTTGTCTGCATAAATAGAACAACCTTTTTTAGTTAGTTCGTTTAGTATTTCGTTTACATTTTTTGATTTACTTTTATGTATTAATAGTGTCTCGGTAGCTCCACAAATACTAGTATTACGCATCTTAGCATTAATTAAAATTTTTTTTGCCATTTTTAGATTTGCATCTTTATCAATATATGTATGACACATTCCTTCAAGGTGACCTATTACGGGTACAGAAGATAAATTTTGCACTTTTTTTACAAGGTTTTTTCCACCTCGAGGAATAATAACATCTATATATTTTGACATTTTTGAAAGCATATAGTCGACTAGTTTTCTATTTTTATTTTCAACAAATTGTACGAAATTTTTATTTATTTTATTTTTTTCTAAAGATTTTCTAAAAAGATTAGCCAAGATTTTATTGCTAAAATAAGCCTCAGAACCCCCTCTTAAAATTACACAGTTTCCTGATTTAAAGCAAAGTGTAGATACGTCCGAAGTAACATTTGGCCTACTCTCGTAAATTACCCCAATTATACCAATTGGAATTGATACTTTCCTCATTTTTAAGCCATTTGGTCTTTTCCATGTTTCAAGATCAACATCTATCGGGTCTTTGAATTTTGCAATAGTTTTGATTGACTTAACAATTGAACTTATCTTGTCATTATTAAGAGCTAGTCTTTTAATTAAGTTTTCTTTGAGTTTTTTTTGATTGAGCAATTTTTATATCTTTTTCATTTTCGATTAATATTTTATTTTGGTTCTTTAAAATAAGTTTGATGTAATCATTTAGTACTTGATTTTTTTTTTTATTATTTATTTTTTTTTGAAAAGCAATTTTTGCATTTGCACCAATTTTTTCTAAAATAATATTCATTTAACTAAAACCATATCATCTTTATGAATAACTTCTGATTTTGAAACATAGCCTAAAATATCATTTATTTTATTAGAGTGCTTACCTTTAATTTTCAAGATTTCTTCAGAAGAAAAACTACTTAATCCTCTTGCAAATTCTGTCATATTATTATTTAGGATTTTTATATGATCACCCTTGCTAAAACTACCATGTACATCTTTTATTCCTGCAGCTAGTAGACTTTTTCCATTATTCAAAGCTGTTAATGCACCTTCATCAATAACTATTTTTCCCTTTGGAGAGACTGAGCTTATTATCCACTTTTTTCTAGCATCCAATTTTGAAATTTTAGGCAAAAACCAAGTACATATGTTTTCAGTTAAAATTTTCTGTATCGGTCTGTTTATTAAGCCATTAGCAATTGCCATATGGCACCCTGAGAATTGACAAATTTTAGCAGCATCAATTTTAGTTTTCATTCCACCAGATCCAAATTCTCCAGTTTTATTTGTTGCCAAACTTTCTACATTTTGGTCAATATTTTTAATTTCACGAATTAACTTAGCTTTTTTATCTAATTTTGGATCTTTAGAGTAAAGACCATTTACATCAGATAACAAAATTAAACAATCCGCACTTGATATTTGTGCAACCCTAGATGCTAGTCTGTCATTGTCACCATACTTAATTTCAGAAGTCGCTATACTATCATTTTCATTTACTATTGGAATAAAGCCAAGGCTAAACAAATTTTCAAAAGTTCTTTTTGCATTAATAGCTCTTCTTCTTTTTTCAGTATCTTCAAGTGTTAACAAAATTTGTGATAGGTTGATTTTATATTTATTAAAAGTTTTTTTAAAAAGATTCATTAACTCAATTTGACCAATTGAGGCTACTGCTTGACTTTTATCAAGTTTTAATTTTTTTTTACTTAATTTTAATTTTTTACACCCTAAGGCAATTGCACCCGAACTAACTAAAATTATATTTTTTTTTAATTTTTGCAGATGTTGAATATCCTTTGCAAATTCTGTTAACCATTTTTCTCTAACAATTTTTTTTTCATTAATTAATAAAGATGATCCAATTTTAATAACAACTGTCTTTGAGTCTTTAAGATACATAATTAAGCAACTTTGATTTAATATCAGATACAGATTTTTTATCGAGTGTTGATGTTGTAAAAGTAGATTTCTTGATGATTTTTTCAAAATCTTTAATCTTTTCTTTTATTTTATCCTCATCAATTAAGTCTATTTTGTTAAACACTATTATTTCCTGTTTCTTTAATAGATCAGAGCCATATTTGCCCATCTCATCTCTTACTTGAAGATATGAATTGGTTAAATCATTTTCTGATATATCAATTAGATGCAAAAGTGCTTTGCATCTTTCGATATGTTTTAAAAATTTAATTCCTAAACCCGTTCCCTGATGCGCTCCCTCAATTAATCCTGGAATATCTGCTAAAGTTATCTCTTTATTATCGTACATTGCGACACCAAGATTTGGATTTAAAGTGGTAAATTTGTAATTTGCTATTTTAGGAGTCGCGCTTGTTAAGGATGCTAATAAACTTGATTTACCTGCATTAGGCAAACCTATAATTCCAATATCTGCAATTGTCTTAAGTTGTAAATATATCCAGAACTCTTCACCTATTGCACCTTTGGTAAATTTTTTTGGAGCCCTGTTAGTTGATGATTTAAACCTTGTATTACCAAAACCACCTTTACCACCAATAGCTGCAACAAATTTTTCATTTTCTTCCTTAAAATCATATATCATGGTTTTGTTATCTTCTTCAAATACTTGCGTTCCAACTGGTACTTTTAAATACAAATCTTCTCCCCCTCTTCCAGTTTTATTTTTTCCACTTCCATCTCTACCGCGCTCAGCTTTAAAATGCTGTTGATATCTAAAATCAATCAGTGTGTTTAAATTCCTCTCTGAGACGAGCATAACAGACCCACCTTTTCCTCCATCACCTCCATCAGGTCCTCCAAATTCAATAAATTTTTCTCTTCTAAAACTAGGAGAACCAGATCCACCGTCCCCAGCTTTTACATATATCTTAACTTGATCGAGAAATTTCATTATTTTACAGAAATAATTAGCTGTTTACTAATTAGGTTTTACTGATACGTAAGTTCTGTCTGATTTACTTTTTTTAAAAACAACTTTTCCTTTAACAACAGAAAAAATTGAATGGTCTTTACCCATTCCAACATTTTCTCCAGGAAAAATTTTAGTGCCTCTTTGTCTGACAATAATATTTCCAGGTATTACTAATTCACCACCATATTTTTTTCACACCCAGTCTACGTCCCGCACTATCTCTTCCGTTCCTTGATGATCCACCTGCTTTTTTTGTTGCCATAAATTACCTATTTATTTTGAAGCCTCAGTTTTTTCCTTCTTGGCCTCTTTAACCACAACTTCACTTTTTTTCATCTTTTCAGCCTCAGATAAAACTTTACCATCTTTTGAAAAAATTTTGTTAATTCTTATTAGCGAAAACTGTTGTCTGTGTCCGTTCTTACGTCTCGAATTTTTTCTTCTTCTTTTTTTGAAAATTAGAACTGTTCTTTCTTTACTATTTTTTAATAATTCTGCTTCCACTTTTGCGCCACTTACAGTTGGCTCACCTAACTCAATACTTTTGTCATCGCCGTAAGCTAAAATTTCTTTAAATTCCACTTTAGTTTCTGGATTTGAATCAGCTAATTTTTCTACTTTAAGTATTTCACCAGCTGAGACTTTGTATTGTTTTCCACCTGTTTGTATAACTGCGTATGACATTAATAATTCTAGTTTTTAATAATCAGCAATATAGTCAGGGCCTTATTTTAGTCAAGCTGAATAAGCTAGAAATTATCCTTTAAATCTCTCAATTTTGAAAAGTTTTCAAGGTTTTTTGATCTTAAAAAAATATTGGTTTGTAGTTCTTCTTCAAGAGTGGAGGGTATAGTTGGTCTTCCTTTGGCTATCTGATTTTTTACTGATTCAATTTTAGAAATTAATCTTTTGTTATCGGAGTCATACTTTAAACAAAAATCTGAATTTTTTAATGTATATTCATGTCCACAATAAATTTCTGTATTTAATGGTAAACTCTTTATTAATTGTAAGGAATTAAACATTTCTTCATGCGTGCCCTCAAATACTCTTCCGCAACCCAATGAAAACAATGTATCTCCTGAAAATAACGCATTTTCTTTGAAAAAATAAAAACATACATGACCTAAAGTATGTCCTGGAATATGAAAAACTTTGGCTTCGAATATAC
Organism: uncultured Pelagibacteraceae bacterium; assembly: GCA_902579465.1. Classification (GTDB taxonomy): domain Bacteria; phylum Pseudomonadota; class Alphaproteobacteria; order Pelagibacterales; family Pelagibacteraceae; genus Pelagibacter. Next base: position 66,976 of record CACHGV010000004.1, on the reverse strand, counting down.
CATCTTTCCAAATTTCATCATTTTTTACTAATATATCTATTTCAGGTATTCTATGTTTATCCCGATCAAAACCAATAACTTTGGCATTATATAATTTTTTAAGCTCTTTATTACCCCCTACGTGATCATAATGATGGTGGGTATTCATTATAAATTCTAATTTTAAGTTGAGAGTTTCAAGTTTATTGATAACTGGCTTTGCTTCACTTGGATCTATCACAACCGCACACCTTTTGATTTCGTCAATTAATAAATACGAAAAATTATCTTCTAAACATTTTATAATTTCTATTTTCATTTTATTTCTCCAGTAAAAAAATTCCTAATTCTGATATTAGGTTTTTATATTTTAAATTTGAAGCCGTAATTTTTGCGGTTTTTTGTCCATTTAAAGAAATTATTTTAAAAATATTTATTCCTTTATTATTACAAAAATTATAAAAGTCTTGAATTGTACACATATGTAAATTTGGAGTATTGTACCATTCATAAGGCAAATTTTTAGTAATTGGCATTTCTCCTTTAAAAAGTAAATCTACCCTAATTTTCCAATGTCCAAAATTTGGAATGGTTACAATAACTTTTTTTCCTACTCTTAACAAATCTTTAATTACATTCTCCGGACTCATGAAAGCTTGTAGTGTTTGACTTAGAATCACGTAATCAAAAGACAGATCTGGAAATTGTTTTAAGTCATACTCTGCATTACCTTCAACAACAGCTAATCCGTTAGATAAACATTTTTTGACTTTTTCTTTAGAAATTTCAAGTCCTCTAACATCCACTACCTTATTTTTTGATAAATATTCCATCAAAATTCCATCACCACATCCAACGTCAAGGACTCTTGATTTTTCATCAATTAATTTTGATATTACTTTAAATTCTTCTTTCATTTATATTTAAATAGGTAGTGCTTAAGTAGTTTTTCATAGTGCTTAAAAAATCAGGCACATCTAACAAAAAAGAGTCATGACCTTTGTCAGTTTTAATTTCTACAAAACCAACATCAGCTCCTATAGCATTTAGTGCAATTACAATGTCTTTATTTTCAGAGGTTGGGTATAGCCAATCTGAAGTAAATGAAATAATAAAAAATTTTGTCTTACTTTCTTTAAAAGCTTTAGAAAGATTACCACCATGTTGCTTTGTTAAATCAAAGTAGTCCATTGCTCTAGTAATGTACAAGTAACTATTTGCATCGAATCTATCCACAAAAACAGAGCCTTGATATCTTAAATAACTCTCAATTTGAAAGTCAGCATCAAATCCAAATTTTAAATCTGATCTTTCTTGCAGATTTCGTCCAAATTTTTCTTGTAATCCTTTTTTTGATAAATATGTAATATGTGCAGCCATTCTAGCAACAGCCAAACCTTTATCTGGATTACTTATCTTTCCGTCATATAAACCATCTTTCCAATTTGCATCTGACATGATTGCTTGTCTTCCAAGCTCATTGAAAGCAATATTTTGAGCTGAGTGACTAGCTGTACAAGCAATTGGCAAAGCAACCTTAGCCTTGTTTGGAAAATTTGATACAAATTGTAATACTTGCATCCCACCCATAGAACCACCAGCAACTGCAAATAATCTCTCTATTTTGAAATGATCTAATAGATTGTATTGAGCATTAACCATATCGTTTATTGTAATAACAGGAAAATTCGTTCCTATTGGATTGTTGGTTTCAGGATCAATAGTTCCTGGTCCGTATGAACCCATACAACCACCAATAACATTTGCACAAATTACGAAAAATTTTTCAGTATCAAAAGCCTTACCTGGACCAACTGCATAATTCCACCACCCTTCTTTCTTTGTTATTGGGTTTTGACCGGAGGCAAATTGATCTCCTGTTAATGCATGAAAAACAAGTATGGCATTATCTTTTTTTTCATTAAGATTTCCGTAAGTCTCATACGCTAGTGGAAAATTTGATATTTCCTTACCACAATCAAGTTTTAGAGGTTGTTTAATAGTTATACTTTTTATTTTATCAAAATTACTCATAATATTTTTGCTGAGTGAATTGTGAGAAAAAAAACTTATTTAGCAGGTTTTTTATAGCGCTCGCAATTCAGTTAAATCAGCGCAAAAACGTTTTATAAGATAGCTTTTTGGATGTCAATTTTTTTAGAATTATTGATTGTATTATCTAATTAACTGACTATTTATTAATAAAATTTAACATCATGAATACCCCAATATTTAGAAAAATAACTCTCCAAGCTTACAAACCAGGAAGATCATTTTTAAATAAAAAAAAAAAAATAATTAAATTATCAGCAAATGAATCTGCCTTAGGTATGAGTAAAAATGTTCAAAGAGTAATAAAAAAAGCTAGTGATAACATCTCTAAATATCCAGATGGAAAATTCAAAGATTTAACTTCTATAATTTCAAAAAAATATAATTGTAATCAAAACCAAGTGATTTGTGGATCTGGATCTGATGAAATTATTCAGATGTTATGTCAACTATTTTTAAATAAAGGAGATGAGGTAGTTGTACCAGAATTTAGTTTTTTGATGTACAGAATTTATGCGCAAATAGTGGGAGCTAAGGTTGTATTTTCCAAAGAAAAAAATTTTAAAGTATCAAATAATGAAATTTTCAAAAAAGTATCAAAGAAGACTAAAATCGTATTTCTAGCAAATCCTAACAACCCTACAGGTACATATATTTCTAAAAATCAATTATTAGATTTAAGAAATCGTTTAAATAAAAAAATATTATTAGTAGTTGATGATGCTTATTTTGAATACATGCTTAATAAAGATTACAAATCAGGCTTAGAGCTTTTCAAAAATAAAAATAATGTATTTATACTAAGAACTTTCTCTAAAATTTATGGACTTGCATCTTTAAGAGTTGGATGGGGATATGGTAGTAAAAAAATAGTAGATGCTTTATATAAAATCAAACCACCATTTAATGTAAATAAAATAGCTCAGGAATGTGCAATAGAGTCTTTAAAAGATAAAAGATTTATTAAAAAGTCTATAAAACATAATTTGGATTGGGCAAAAAAAATACAAAAGATAATGAATTTATATAATATAAAAACAAACGAAATTGGACCAAATTTTTTTCTTTTAGATTTTAAAAATTGTAAACTTTCAGCAAATTTTGTAGAAAAAAAGCTTGAGGCCTCTGGAATAATTCTTAGAGAAATGAATTCGTATGGAATTAAAAATTGTCTTAGACTTACTATAGGAAATAATAAAGAAAATTTACTTTTGCTTAATAAATTAAAAAAAATCTTTAAAAATGTTTAAAAAAATTTTAATTATAGGTTGTGGACTTATAGGCTCCTCAATATTAAGAGGTTCGATAACTAAAAAAATCTCTAAACATTTTTTCGTTTATGAAAAATCACAAAAAAATATTCAAAAGATAAAAAAAATTAATAACAAAATAATTATTCTAAAAAAATTAAACGATAAATTATCTGACATGGATCTTGTTGTGTTATCAACACCAATGAGCGAATATGATAAAATTATACCTAATTTAAATAAATATTTAAATAAAAATTGCCTAATTACCGATGTAGGCTCAACTAAAGAAAATGTATTAAAATTAAAAAATAAAAAACTAGTAAAATCACTTGATTGGATTACAAGTCATCCGATATCAGGTTCAGAGGTAAGTGGACCTGAGTATGGAACCAAAAATCTTTTTGTAAAAAAATGGTGCATTGTTGTTAGTGATAAAAATAAATTAAAACAAAATAAATTATTAAAATTTTGGAAAAAACTAGGTTCAAAAGTAATTATTATGGACGCAAAAATTCATGATAAAATTTTTTCTATCACGAGTCATTTACCTCATTTAATAGCTTATAACTTGATAAAAACTGCACAAGATTTTCAAAAAAAACAAAAAAAGGATGTCATAAAATTTAGTGCAGGAGGTTTAAGAGATTTTTCAAGGATAGCTGCATCTAATGAAATAATGTGGAGAGATATTTTTTTTAATAATAAAAAAAATATAGTGAGTGCGATAAACTTATTTATTTATAATTTAAATTCATTTAAAAAAAATATAGAAAATTTAGATGATAAGACTTTGAAAAAAAAATTAATTAATTCAAAAAAGGTAAGACAGCAAATCTTAAGTTTAAAACAGGATGTAGCTAAACCAGATTTTGGAAGAGACCAAGACTAAATTGATATAATCTTTATTATTTTTAAATTTGCAGTTTTCTCGATTAATTTTATTGTTTTATCAATTGGCATTATTAATACTTTTCTTCTTGGTCCATATGCATGGATTAAATTATTTGAATTCAAACAAATTGCAACATGTCCCTTCCAAAAAATAATATCCCCCTTTTTGAAAACCTTTTTTTTAATAACCCCCTTTTTAATTTTAACTTGATCAACTGTATCTCTTGGAAAAAATTTATTATTAAATTGATAAAAAATTTGTAATAAAGCTGAACAGTCAATACCATCAAAACATTTACCGCCCCATTTATATTTACAACCTAAAAAAAGTTTTAATATTTTTACAAAATCAATATTTCTTTTTTTGATACTTTCTAATTCATTAAAGCTAACCCATTTATTTTTTTCAAACTTAACAAAATTATTTTTTTTTTCTAAAAATTCAATTTTTGATGAAAAAGGAAGGAATTTTTTGGTACCGAACTTACTTAAAGGTTTTGAATAAATTTTAGATTTCAAGACACTAACCTTATGTGTCTGGTTCATTTTTTTGTAAAACTTTCCAACTTTTATAAAACCAACATACTTGTCATTAATTGTTCTAACTTTTAAAAAATTCTTTTTTTTTTGTATTATTTGAAATTTCTCACCATACAAAATTTGTGAGCTAAGGTTAGATTTTGTTGTAGCTGTCTCATAAACATTGAAATATGGGCTACTGCAAAAGTACCTATTTTTCACCAATTTTTACCTTGCTTCTTATAAACCAAAGACATATTAATGATGGGATAACCATTATTGTAGTGATAACAAAAAATGTTCCCCAATCCCCATTTAACCAATCTACCAAAGCCCCAGATGAGGAGGCAAGTGTAGTTCTGCCGGCAGTTCCTATTGATGCCAGCAATGCATATTGAGTTGCTGTATAAGTTCTATCTACTAATAATGATATGAATGCTACAAATGCAACAGTCGCAAATGCAGCAGTTATGTCGTCGGCAATTACAGCTATTGCAAATAAAAGTTCAGACTTACCTACCCACGCTAGCAGTGCAAAAATAAGATTTGTCAAAGCCATCAGCCCACCAGCAAAGAACATTGTTTTTATAGTGCCAGCCCGCATTGCCATTACACCTCCTAGTAGAGTAAAAACTACAGTTGTAATCCAACCTAATCCTTTAGAATAAATAGCTATTTGTCCTTTAGAAAAGCCAATTTCTTTATAAAAGACTATCGACATTCGTCCTAAAAATGCCTCTCCAATTTTAAATAAAAATACAAAACCTAAAATTCCTAATGCAATAGCAAGACCATTTTTTTTGAAAAAACTTATTATTGGTCCTCCAATAGTACCTGTAATATATGCAATAAAGTTTGTTAAAATATTATTCGATCCAAGTTTATCCCTTATTATTTGATCATTTGCCCTTTGTTTTTTTTGTCTGTCATTTTCAACTGGCTCATGAACAAACATTAAACCTATATTCATTAATATAACCAAAACACCTAAAATTAAAAAAGTAGCTTGCCAATAGTCTGCTACTCCAAGATTTTCAAAAAATTCAGCTGTAAATAATGCAACTACACCACCTAATTTATAACCGGTCCACCAACCAACAACTGCCATAGCTGCACCAGCAGCCATAGCTTTACCTTCATCGGAATTAATTTGTTCAATTCGTAATGCATCAACTGTAATATCTTGAGTAGCAGAAGCTACTGCTATTATTAAACCAACGGTAATTAATAGAGCAAGGTCTTGAGTAGGATTAATAAAACTCCAGACGACCAAACTTAATAGAATTACAAATTGCATTAAGACAATCCATCCTCGTCTATGTCCTAATTTTTTAGACAAAACTGGTATCTGTATTCTATCAATTATTGGAGCCCACAAATAATTAAATGCATATACCCCAAATATTAATCCAGCCCATCCAATTGTTGATCTACTTAATCCTTCTTCTTTTAACCAAAGACTTAAGCTACTAGCAATTAATACCCATGGAAAACCACTAATTGCTCCAAGAAGCAAAATCCTCATCATCCTCACATCTTTGTAAACTAGCAAAGAGTCTTTCCAACTTTGTTGTCTTGTAGACATTAATATTTTCTCCAAAATGATGGAATAAATAATACTAGTACAGCAAATAACTCTAATCTACCTAATATCATTGCTAAACTTAAAATCCATTTTGAAAAATCAGATAAATTAGAAAAATTACCATTTGGACCAATAATTTCGCCTAAACCAGGTCCCACATTTGATATTGATGTTGCGGCGGCGGATATTGATGTTGTTAAATCCAAACCACTGGTTGATAGGAGGGCTGTTATAACAAAAAAAATTACAATATATAAAAATATAAACGAAATAATAGAGGCTAAAAATTTTTCATCTATATTATTATTTTCATATTTTATTTTGAATATGCCTCTTGGATAAATTATTTTTTTTAGTTGTATACTAATAAACTGGAACAAAATTTGGACTCTAAATATTTTAATTCCACAAGCTGTAGAACCCGCACAGCCACCAATAAACATTAGAATAAGAAAATAAATTAATGGAAATTGACCCCATTCACTAAAGTTTTGAGTTACATAACCAGTTCCAGTTAAAATTGATATAACATTAAAAGCGATTGATCTAATATTTGTATCAAAAAAACTTTGATTATTTATAAACAAATATAAATACATTAAGACAATTGAAAAAATTACAATTTTTATAAAAGTTTTAATTTGTGTATCTTTAAAAAATATTTTTTTGTCTCCATTTAAATATTTGATATAGGCTATGAATGGAATACTTCCTAAAATAATAAATATTATTGATGTACATTCTATTAAAGAATTATCGAAGTAACCTATAGACTCATTATAATTTGAAAATCCTCCTGTCGCTATTGTTGTCATTGAATGAACTATACTATCAAAAAAGTTCATCCCAAATATTTTATAAAATAATGCACATATAAAAGTCAATCCGGAGTAAACTAAGATTAATCTCAACGCTATCTCTTTTGATCTAGGTAAAATTTTTTCTGGAGTATCGCTTGTGGATATAATGAACAATTGCATCCCACCAATATTCATAAGTGGCATTAAAGTAATTGCCATTACGATAATTCCAATTCCGCCTAACCATTGTAGCATTCCTCTCCATAGCAATATGCTTTTAGGGGTCTCATTTAAGTTGGTGATTATAGTTGATCCAGTTGTAGTAATACCCGACATACTCTCAAAAAAAGCATCTGTCAGACTCAATTCAACCTCCGAAAATATGAAAGGAAGTGAGCCAAAAATAGCAATACTCAACCAAGATAAAGCTGTCAAAAGGAAGGCTTGTGGTAAACTAATTTTCTTATCATGATCTAAATTTGTCAGTAAAAAAAGAACTCCAAAAATAATAGTTACAATTCCAGAACTTATGAAACCAGAGTTGAGCTCGTTATAAAAAAACTGCGTTAAAATTGGCGCAATCATCGATAACCCCAAAATTATTTGCAAAACTCCCAGCGTAAAGAAAACTGTTTTATAATTGGACATTTTGATTGGACATTATTTTATGGTAAATAAATTTCAACTCTATAAGAATTATTAAAAATGCTATTTTATAAGCTATTTGATTAAAAGTGATCGATAAAACCAACATTGATAAAACAAACGCTTGGCCCTTTGTTGAAGCCAAAAAGCTTCTAAGAGAGAGAAAAAAAAATATTGAAAATAAGGGAAAAATTATTCTTCAAACAGGATATGGTCCCAGCGGCTTACCGCACATTGGCACATTTGGAGAAGTAGCAAGAACCTCAATGATTGTTAATGCTTTAAACCATCTATCAGACCTCCCTAAAGAAATAATTACTTTTTCTGACGATATGGATGGACTAAGAAAAGTTCCTGAAAATATTCCTAATCCTAAAAAACTTGAAGAAAATCTTCATAAACCCTTAACTCAAGTTCCAGATCCTTTTGGAAAATTTAATAGTTTTGGTGAACATAATAATGAAATGTTAAAAAACTTTCTTAATAAATTTAATTTTAAATATAATTTTAAAAGCTCAACACTTTTATATAAATCTGGTTTTTTCAACGAAACATTAAAATTAATTTTAGAAAATTATGAAGGAATAATGAATATTGTTATTCCAACACTTGGCAAGGAAAGACAAAAAACATATTCTCCATTTTTACCAATATGTCCAGATACAGGTGTTGTATTAGAGGTACCAGTTTCAGAAGTAGATACTAAAAATTCAAAAATAATTTTTGATATTGACGGGAAAAAATTAGAACAGAGTATTTTAGATGGTAATTGCAAATTACAATGGAAAGTAGATTGGGCTATGAGATGGTATGCCCTTGATGTAGATTTTGAAATGTATGGGAAAGATTTGATTGAGAGTGCAATTTTATCAACAAAAATCATAAAATTATTAGGTAAGTCAAATCCATCTGGCTTTGCATATGAGTTATTTTTAGATGAAAAAGGTGAAAAAATATCTAAGTCAAAAGGAAATGGAATTACAATCGATCAATGGTTAGAGTATGCATCACCTGAAAGTCTCTCTTTGTATATGTACCAGAATCCAAAAAGAGCAAAAAAACTTTATAGAGAAGTTGTACCAAAGGCCGTTGATGAATATCTTGATTTTATTGAAAAAAGTAAAACTCAAAACGAACTTCAAAAATTAATGAACCCTGTCTGGCACGTTCATAATTCAGAGATACCAGAGGAAAATTCAATTATGCCCTTCTCAATGCTATTAAATTTAGTTGAGACTAGCAATGCTGATAATAAAGAATTACTTTGGAAGTTTGTTAAGAAATATAAGAAAGATATTAATCAGAGTATGTATCCAATCTTTGACAAATTAATATCTTATGCAATTAAATATTTTAATGACGTTATAAAATCTAAAAAGATTTATAAAAAACCAAACGAAAGCGAAAAAATTGCTTTAGACGCTTTAGTAAACTCTTTAGATAGCTGTGATGATGCAATGAAACCAGAGGATATTCAGACTACAATTTATACAGTCGGCAAAGAAAATGGCTATAAAGAAAATTTGCGTGATTGGTTTAAGTTAATATATGAGGTAGTTTTTGGGGTAGAAAATGGACCACGATTTGGTTTTTTTATAAGCTTTTTTGGGGTTCAAGAAACCAAAGAATTAATAAAAAATAAATTAGAAAATGTTTAATATTTTAAGACCACTAATTTTTAAATTTAGCCCAGAAGTAGCTCATTCTTTAGCAATAAAAGCACTAAAATTAAATAATATTTCTTACTCAAAACCTAAAGAAAATCATATTTTAGAAACAACTTTTTGTGAAAAAAAATTATCTTCACCAATTGGTGTTGCTGCTGGGTTTGATAAAAATGCTGAAGTATACAATTCACTCTTTAATCTTGGATTTGGTTTTGTTGAAGTAGGGACAATTACTCCAAAGCCTCAATTTGGTAACCCTAAACCAAGAGTTTTTAGACTGGAAGAAGATGAAGCTCTTATTAATAGATTAGGATTTAACAATTCTGGTTCAGAACGAATTAGCCAGACAATTAGGGAAAATAATAAAAAGGGTTTTTTAGGAATAAATATTGGACCAAATAAAGACTCCAAAGATAGAGTTGAGGATTATTTAATTTGTTTTCGTAAGTTTTATAATTTAGCTGATTATATAACTATAAACATTTCCTCACCAAATACAGAAAATTTAAGAGACTTTCATAACCAAGATGAATTAAATTCATTAATTGATAAGCTAAAAAATGAAAAAAAAGAATTGAATTCAAACGTTCCATTAGCAATAAAAGTTTCACCTGATCTTAATGACAATCAAATTAACAGAGTATCCAAGATCATTATGGAACAAGAAATAGGAATTATTATTGTTTCCAATACCACAGATAAGAATAGAGAAAATTTAAAAAATATAAATAAATTAGAAAAGGGTGGACTGTCAGGTAAACCAATTGAAAAGATTTCAAACGAGGCAATTTCCAAATTTTATAAAATTCTTAAAGATAAAACAAAAATAATAGGAGTAGGTGGTGTTAGTAATGGACAAGATGCTTTTGAAAAAATTATTTCTGGCGCAACACTCGTTCAATTATATACTGGAATGGTTTACAGAGGTCCACGTATAGCTTCAAAAATAAGTACAGAATTAATTGATTTATTAAAAAATAAGGGATTTAAAAATGTTTCAGAGGCCATTGGAACTAAAAATTAATCTTGACGTGATAAGATTGAGATCTTATACAGGCTCATAATTTATGTCAAAAAAATGTGAACTTACTGGAAAAATCCCACTCAAAGGTCATAACGTTAGTCATGCTAACAATAAGACTAAAAGAAGATTTCTGCCAAATTTAAAAAAAGTTAAGTTTAAAAGTGAGCTGCTTAAGAAAAGTTTAAGATTAACAGTCTCAAATGCTGGGGTTAGATCAGTAGATAAAAAAGGTAGTTTTGACCAATTTCTTATTTCAGCCAAGTCTAGAGATTTATCATTAAGGCTAAAAAAATTAAAAAAATCTTTAGTCAGTAAATCTGCTTGATGAATAAAGTATTTTTAACACTCTCATTTTTAATGGGATTGGTTGTTTTAGCGTCTAATTATTTAGTCCAATTTCCAATTAAATATTATGGTCTTCAGGAAATTCTTACATATGGAGCATTCAGTTATCCAATAGCTTTTTTAATAACTGATCTAGCAAATAGATCTTTTGGTAAATTAGTTGCGAGAAAAATTGTTTATATAGGATTTACAATAGGTATTTTGTTTACACTAATTTTCTCAACAAATTTTGCAGATTTAATCTCAGTAAGAATAGCAATTGGCTCAGGAACAGCATTTATTATTGCTCAATTACTAGATGTACAAATATTTGATCAATTAAGACAAAAAAAATGGTTTATTGCACCACTTGCTTCCTCATTAATTGGTTCTACCGTAGATACATTTTTATTTTTTTCGATTTCATTTTATGGAACAGGAATACCTTGGGTGACACTTTCTTTAGGAGATTTAGCAGTAAAGATTTTTGTAGCTTTAGTAATGTTGATACCTTTTAGATTATTATTAGGTACTTTAAAAGCTGCTTGATTTAAATTTTTGGCTCTTGTTGCGTCATGCAGTGAATAGCTCCAAAACCCCAAATCAAGTCACTACAATCAATAGCAATAACTTTTCTGCTTGTAAAAAATTTTCTAAAGATTTTTAAAACTTTTTTATCTTCTTTTACATTAAATACTGGAACCAAGACTATTTTATTGCCTATAAAAAAATTTAGATAACTTGCTGGGACACGAGTTTTGTCTATGAGAACTGGCCTTGGCATAGGAATCTTTATAATTTTAAATTTTTTTCCATTTTCATCATGACTATTACTTAATATTTTTAAATTTTCTTTAAGAGCCTTATAATTTTTATCTGAACTATTATTTTCTATAGCTATCATAATTGTACTTTTTGAGACAAATCTTGCAATATCATCGATATGGCCGTGTGTGTCATCTCCAACAATTCCTTTATTAAGCCAAATAAAATTTTTTGCATTTAAATATTTTGAAAATAGATTTTCATAATCAATTTTTTTGAATCCTTTATTTCTCTCTTGTTTTCTACTTAATAAGCACTCCTTTGTAAGCAAGATGGAGCCTGATCCATTGTTGTCAAATGCACCTCCTTCCATCACTACTCTTACAAATTTTTTTGAATTTACTTTTTTAGGCAGAATACTTTCAATTTTTAAGTACTTACTAATATATTTATTGATTTTGTTATCATTTCCAAAATTTTTATATTTTGACCAGGCATTAAATTTAAAATCAAGCATGGTCTTTTTTCGATTTTTCTTGTTGACTAAAAATATTGGTCCAGAATCTCTTAGCCAAAGTCTGTCCGTCTTAAGTTTATGAAATTTAATTTTAGAAAGATTACAACCTATTTTTTTTAAATATATTCTTGTGGTATCAATACTTTTGTTATTATTGACTAATAAATCTACTCTTTGATGTTCTGTTAAATATTTTATTATTTTTCCAACTACCTTTGGAATTTTTTCAAATAGTCCAGGCCAATCATTTTTATTATGGGGCCACGCAACCCAAACTGATTTTTGAGGCTCCCATTCTGCTGGCACTCTGAATTCATCTATTTTTTTACTCATCTTCAGGATTTTTGAGAATATCTTTATAAAATTCAGTTCTTCTATCTCTTAAAAAAGGCCAGTGTTGTCTAGCAGTGTCTATTTTTTTATAATCAACTTCACAAACTAAAATATCTTCTTTCTTATTTCCTGCTTTTGCAATTATTTTACCACTAGGGTCTATAACCATTGAATTACCCCAAAATTCAATTTTTTTTTTCCCTTTTTTTTCTACCCCAACTCTATTAATAGCAGCCACATAAGTTCCATTAGCAATAGCATGAGATTTTTGCATTGTAATCCAAGATTCTAATTGAGATTTTCCAAACTTTATTTTTTCTTTTGGATGCCATCCAATAGCAGTAGGATAAAAAATAATCTGAGCTCCTTTTAAAGCCGTTAGCCTAGCGGCTTCGGGGAACCATTGATCCCAACATATAAGAGGACCTATCTTTCCAAATTTTGTCTTAACACTTTTAAATCCAAGGTCTCCAGGACTGAAATAAAATTTTTCATAATATCCTGGGTCATCAGGTATGTGCATCTTACGATATTTAGACAAAATATTTCCATTTTCATTAATAATGATACTAGTGTTATGATAAAACCCAGATGTCTTTTTTTCAAACATCGTAATATTTAATACAACACCAAGCTCTTTTGCTAGATCGCAAAATATTCTAGAGGTTGTTCCTGGAATTTTTTCTGCTAATTTAAAGTTTGAATGGCTTTCTGTTTGGCAAAAATAATTAGTCAAAAATAGCTCAGGAAGACAAATTATCTTTGCTTTTTTTTTTGCGGCTATTTTTATATTTTTTATAGCTAAATCAATATTAGATTGAATAGTACCTAAAGATTTACTTTGTATTAAACCGATTTTGATTTTTTTGATCATCAATCAAAATATCTTGGAAAAATTTTTTCTCTCTCTATTTTTCCATTCACCTTTATGATAGGCATCACTTGCTATTAAGGGTAATACGCTTGTTGCTTCTGCAAAAACCATTTGCTCTTTGGTAATATCTACTTTGCCCCATGAGCTTGCTTCTTTTAATGTTGAGCTACTGCATGCTCCATCTCTAGAATCAGCAACAGTTATTTGAATAGCATATTTATGCATCTCTACATCTTTACCTAAAAGTTCAGCACATATGACAGTATCTTGAATAAAATTTTTAGGTACTCCCCCTCCAATCATAAAAAGACCTGATCCTTTAGATTTAATTTTAATTTCAGTTAGTTCTCTAAACTCTCGTATTGAATCGATTGTGATATGATTTTTTGGATTTCTTTCTTGATGCATTACAAGCCCAAAACCTGCGCTTGAGTCAGTAAATGCTGGACAGAAAATTGGAACGTTGTTGTCATAGGCAACCTCTATTAATGAATCTTTCTTCTTTGCGTTAGTTTTAAGATATTTGCCAATCTCTTTTATAAATTCTCTTGATGTATAACTTCTAGGCTCTAATTGATCTGCAATTTCCCCAATAGTTTTATCACACATCTGAAGCTCTTCTTCATCGATATAAGTGTCATATATTCTATCAACATAGTTATTTCTTAGCTCTGTATCGTCTTGATATTGTGATCCCTGATAATGTTTGAAACCAAGTGCTTCAAAGAAATCCATATCAATAATTGAAGCTCCAGTAGCTACTATTGCATCTACCATGTTATACTTAACTAAATCTCTATAAATATGCATACATCCTGCAGCAGACGTTGATCCTGCAAGTGTTAAAAAGATTGTACAATCTTTATCTTTTATCATTTCATTATAAATATTTGCTGCATTTGCAGTCTCTCTTGAAACGAAAGACATTTTTTCCATTGAAGTGACGATTTTTCTAGCATCAAAAGAAGTTATATCAATATGTTCTACTTCTTTACTAAGTAAATCACTTTTTCTATTACTTGATTGGTTTTTATTGACTGACATTAAGCAACAAGAAACTCTTTATTTGCTTCTTTGTCATACATCGTCATGATTGGATTATCTTCAACTTCGTAAATATCATCTGAGTAAAATCCATTAAAATTAGTTCTAAAAGTTAATCCATACGCCCCAAGCTGTCCTAATTCTATATAGTCTTTCTCTTTGATGTTATTAGGTAAAATAAAAGGACCTTTCATATAATCCATACTATCACAAGTTGGACCATAGAAATCAAATGATGTTAATTTCTTGGAGATTATTCTACCATCAGTTATCATTTTTGATGGGTAAACTATGTTGGGAACACCTGCATCAAATAAAGTTCCATATGTTCCATCATTTATATAAAGCTTTTGTTTTTTTCTTAAATCAACTCTTACAATTGTTGAGCCACTTTCAGCAACGATTGCTCTTCCAGGTTCACAAATAATTTCTGGAAGCTTATCTAATTTTAAATTATTTAAAGCTTTTTTAATTTCATTAAAGTAAGCATCTAAAGATTGAGGAATAAGATCAGGATAAATAGTAGGAAATCCTCCTCCAACATTAATCACATCAGGTATAATTTTAGTTTTTTTAATTATATTATTGATTTCAAATATTCCTTTTGAATAAGATATTGGGTGCATACATTGTGAGCCAACATGAAAACTAAGTCCAATTTTTTTAGAATATTGTTTTGTTAATCTAAGTAATCCAGTTGCTTCAGTATTAATGACCCCAAATTTTTTTGATAAATCAATCTCTGCATGCTCATTAGACACTGAAACTCTTACAAATAACTCTAAGTCTTTAGCGTAATTTGTACTTTCTAAAATTTTTATTAATTCATCTTTAGTATCCAAAGAAAAGGCCTTAACATTATATTTAAAATATGCCTCTTTAATACTTTCTCTACTTTTAACTGTATGCATATAGGAACATTTCGCATTTGGACTTATTTTTCTTATGGCCTCTATTTCTTTTATAGATGCTACGTCAAAACTATTAATGCCATTTTCAACTATAGTTTTAAGAACTACTGGATGAGGGTTAGTTTTTAATGCATAAAGTATTTTTCCAGGGAAATTTTTTTGGAAGAACTTAACAGCCAATTTGATTGACTCTTTTCTAATACAATAAACAGGTCTTGTCGGTCTCAGTTGATTAACTAATTCTTCAACTGACTTAAATTTTTGCATATCTGCACCTCTAAAAAAAATTTACAAAAAAAACCTGCATATCACGTATGCAAGTTTCATAATTGCAGCATTTATGGGGAAAAAATTAATAATGTAAAGTAAATAATGCTATTGAAATATTAAAATTTACTTCCATATAAGGGCTATGATTAACCAACCAACACTTCAAAAATTAAGTGATTTTGAGGATAAATCGCTTTTGATCGTAGACGATGATAATCCATTTAGACAAAGATTGGCTAGAGCTATGGAGAAAAAAGGTTTTACGGTAACACAAGCTGAGAGTGTAAAAATTGGTATTGAGACCGTAAAATCACAAAGTCCAGCATTTGCTGTTGTAGATCTTAGATTAAATGATGGTAATGGACTAGAGGTAGTTAAAGAAATTCAAAAGGGTAACATTAAAAGCAGAATTATTATGTTAACGGGATATGGTAACATTCCAACAGCAGTTGCTGCAATTAAGGAGGGAGCAATTGATTATATTGCGAAGCCTGCAGATGCAGATGATGTTGAAAAAGCACTTTTAGCGGATCCAAATCAAAAACCAGCCCCACCTGAAAACCCAATGTCAGCGGATAGAGTAAAATGGGAGCACATACACAGGGTTTTTGAGTTATGCAACAGAAATGTCTCTGAAACTGCAAGAAGACTAAAAATGCATAGAAGAACTCTTCAAAGAATACTTTCTAAAAGATCTCCTAGATAATTTAATTTTTTGTAAGTCTTAAAAATACATCTTCAAGATCTCCATCATCAGTTGAAATATCTTTAATTCTTATATCTTGTTTTTTTATTTCTGAAATTATTGAATCTATGCTCAGTTTACTCTTCTCATATGATAAAACTAACTTGTTTTCGTCATTTGATATAACTTTTAAAGACTCAAAAGTGTTATCCTGAATATTAGTTTTTTTATCTGTGGTGACATACACAATTTTTGTTTGAATTTTTTTTAAAAGATTTTTAGTTGTATCTAAAGCAACTAATTTTCCTGCACTTAGAATACCAATCCTATCACACATTTTTTCTGCTTCCTCAAGGTAATGAGTTGTTAGTATTGTTGTTACCCCTTGTTTATTCAAAGATTTCACATTTTCCCATAATGTATTTCTGAGCTCTACGTCAACTCCTGCGGTAGGCTCGTCCAAAATTATAATTGGAGGTTGATGCACCATCGCTTTTGCTACAAGTAGTCTCCTCTTCATACCACCAGATAAGGCTCTAGCATAACTGTCAGCTTGTTCCTCTAAAGATACCAACTTCAATATAGTATCTGTAATTCTATCTTTTTCTCTAATTCCGTATAGACCTGCTTGAAGCTCTAAAAGTTTTCTGGGACTAAAAAATGGATCAAAGTTTACTTCTTGTGGAACAATCCCAATAGAGGCTCTAACTTGTCTAGGGTTTTTATCTAAGTTAAACCCCCAAACATTCACTTCACCACCAGTTTTTACAACTGATCCACCTAATATGTTTATAAACGTACTCTTTCCAGCCCCATTTGGTCCTAATAGACCAAAAATTTCACCTTCTTTCACCTCTAAGTTTAAATTATTAAGCGCATGAGTTTGTTTTGAACCATTTTTTGAATAAACTTTATTCAAGTTTTTAACACTTAAAACGTTTTTTTTATTCATATGAGGGCATACATTTATTACATTTATAAAAATTAAGATATCATTACATTATGGAGAAAATTAAAAAAAGTGACCATTTTTACTTAATAGATGGTTCGGGATACATTTTTAGAGCATATTATGCCCTTCCTCCTTTAACTAGAAAAAGTGATGGATTACCAGTTGGTGCTGTCAGCGGTTTTTGCAACATGCTTTTTAAATTATTAGAGGACTCCAAATCAGATGATAATTTAGAAAAACCAACACACTTTGCAGTAATATTTGATTCAGCAAGAAAAAATTTTAGAAATGAAATATATTCAGAGTATAAAGGAAATAGATCTGATGCACCTGACGATCTAATTCCCCAATTTGAATACATCAGGAAATCTGTAAAAGCTTTTAATTTACCTTCAATTGAGTTAATCAATTATGAGGCAGATGATTTAATTGCAACATATGTAGAAAAAATTTTAGACTTAGGTGCAAAGGTAACAATTGTTTCTTCAGACAAAGATTTAATGCAGCTTTATAAAAAAGGGGTGAGAATTTATGATCCAATGAAGAACAAATTTATAAATCAGGACGATGTCCGCAATAAATTTGGAGTTACTCCAGAAAAAGTAATAGATGTACAATCTTTAGCTGGTGATAGCACAGATAACGTGCCTGGTGTACCTGGTATAGGAGTTAAAACTGCTGCTGAATTGATAAATCAATATGGAACTTTAGAAAATTTATTAAAAAATGCATCAAAAATAAAACAAAATAAAAGAAGAGAAACTTTAATAAATAACAAGGACGATGCAATTATTAGCAAAAAATTAGTAACGTTAAAAAAAAATGTACCTGTAAAAAATAAAATTGAAGAATTCATACTTAAAAGTGTTGATCAAAATAAGCTTTATTCTTTTTTAAGAGAAATGGAATTTAATAGGCTATTAAGTTCTGCTATCTCAAAGTATGGAGACACAAATAACCTTATAAATAAAGAAATTGATAAAAATTCAGAAAAAATAACAGAAATTAAGAAAAAAAATTATCAATTAATTAAAAATGAGAAGGAGATTGAAGATTGGATGAGACAATCTGAGGAAATTGGTGAATTTGCAATAGATACTGAAACAACTTCATTAGACCCTCATACAGCAAAATTAGTAGGTATTTCAATCTCTAACAGAATTGGAAATGCATGTTACATCCCATTAAATCACGTTAGTGGAAACAATCTTGACGAAAAAAAAGTCTTAAGTATTTTAAAGAATTATTTAGAGGATGAGAGCATTAAAAAAGTAGGACAAAATATTAAATTTGATTTCATTGTCTTTTATCACCGCGGAATAACTTTGAATTCCATGGAAGATACTATGCTTATGTCTTACACACTAGATGCTGGTAAAAATAGGCATAATATGGATACTCTTTCAGAGATACATCTAGGTCATAAAACTATTAAATTTAAAGATTTAGTTGGGACAGGCAAAAAACAACTTAATTTTTCTGAAGTTAATATATCTGAAGCTAAAGATTATGCCGCTGAGGATGCAGATATTACATATAGATTGTACAAAATTTTTTTAAAATCATTAAAAGCAGAAAAATTATTGAATATTTATGAGTTATTTGAAAAACCATTAATTAAAATACTAGCGGAGATGGAGATAAAAGGTATTAAACTTGACAAATCTTCACTTAACAAACTGTCTTCAAAATTTTCAACTAAAATCGAAAAATTAGAAAAATCTATTTTTAAGATTTCAAAGAAAACATTTAACATTGGATCAACCAAGCAACTTGGTGAAATAATGTATAACGATTTAAAAATAGCAGCGTTAAAAAAAACAAAAAAAGGAAGTTTTGCCACTAGTGCTTCAGTTTTAGAAGACCTAGCTTTTAAAGGTTATGAATTTCCAAAACTCATCTTGGAATGGAGGCAAATTAGTAAACTTAAAAATACCTACTCAGATGCATTGCCAGAACATATAAATCAAAATACTAAAAGAGTTCATACATCTTTTTTGTTAGCAGCTACTACAACAGGTAGACTTGCATCTAGTGATCCAAATTTACAAAATATTCCAATAAAATCAGATGATGGTAAGGATATAAGGAAAGCCTTTGTTTCTGAAAAAAATAATAAATTGATTTCAGCTGACTACAATCAAGTTGAAATGAGAATTTTGGCAGATCTAGCAGATGTAAAACAGTTGAAAAAGGCATTTTTAAATAATGAGGATATTCATACCTTGACAGCTAGCCAGGTTTTTGGAAAAGAAATTAATAAAATTGATTCAGAAACAAGAAGAAAAGCAAAAGCAATCAACTTTGGGATTATTTATGGCATATCACAATATGGTTTAGCTAAACAAATCAATGTTTCAAACAATGAAGCAGAAGAATTTTTAAATTCTTATTTTAAAAAATTTCCAGAAATTAAAGATTATATGAAAACAACTGTAAATTTTTGTAGAAAAAGTGGCTATGTAAGTAATATATTTGGAAGAAAAACACATCTCACTGGAATTAACGATAAAAATTTCAATGTAAGGAATTTTCAGGAGAGGGCAGCGATAAATGCTCCAATTCAAGGGTCAGCATCGGAGATAATGAGATTAGCAATGATCAGAATAAATAAAGAAATCTCAAATAATAAAAATAATAGTCTAAAAATGTTGTTACAAATACACGATGAGTTAATTTTCGAAGAAAGCTCAAAAGAAACAAAAAAAAGTATTAAATTAATTAAGGATTTAATGTTGAGTGTCAAAGATAGTGAACTTCACTCATTTTCAATACCTCTTTTAGTGGATATGAATATTGGAGAAAATTGGGGCGAACTTCATTGAAAACAAACAATTGCCCTAATCTGAACAATTTAGTATTTTTATTCTAATTTATGTCACAAACAATTGCGTTAGTTGATGATGATCGAAATTTATTAACATCTGTCCAGATGGCTTTAGAAAAGGAAGGTTTTAAAGTTCAAACATATATTGATGGTGAAAATGCTCTTGTTGGATTATCAAGAACACCACCAGATCTTGCTGTAATTGATATTAAAATGCCAAGAATGGATGGCGAAGAACTTCTAAGAAAACTTAGAAAAAAAACTTCTATGCCGGTTATTTTTTTAACTTCTAAAGATGAAGTAACCGACGAGGTTAGTGGTTTAAAACTCGGAGCAGATGATTTCGTTGGTAAAACTGGGGGATTTTCAACCAAAGTTTTAGTTGAAAGAATTAAAGTGCAATTAAGAAAAAAAGATAAGGACATCAATATAGAAGAAAATAAAAATGTAATTTCTCATGGTAAGTTAAAATTAGATCCTTCCCAACTCGAATGCGAGTGGGATGGTAAACAACTGCCTGATAAACTTACTACAACAGAATTTAAAATTGTTGAGGAGCTAGCAAAAAGACCAGGAATGATTAAAGAGAGAGCCTTACTCATGGATGTAGCTTATCGAGAAGATACAGATATAGAAGATAGGACTATTGATAGTCATGTTAAAAGAATAAGAAAAAAATTTAAAAAGGTAGACAGCGATTTTTCAGCAATTGAAACAAGATATGGAAGTGGATATAGATGGAATGTTAAATAATTATGGGAAAAATACTAAAAAATCTATCTATATTACAGAAATTTTTATTTATTAATCTAGTAGTCTTTATATTTATAATAATTATCACGTTCTTTTATTTAGGTGCTATTCAAAAAAATTTGATTAATGAAAAACAAAATAATCATAGAGATATAATTACTCAAACAATATTAAATCTTGAAAAATCAAATATAAAATTAAATGAATATGGAATAAGCGAATTTTTATTTTCCAAAAAATCCCGATTTCCTTATTTTGAAAAACTAGATAGAGTAATATTTTTTGATGATAAATTAAATTGGATTGGAGATACAAGATCTATTCCATCATCATTATTACTAGTTGAAGAATTATCTGAACAATCAAGTGAGAATAATTTTAATAATCAAGAAAATAAAAATGAAACAATTTTTGATGAAGATCTTAATAAATATTATTTAACAGGATATGAAAAATCTTTAACTAATTTAAAACAAATCCAAGAACAGTTTTTTGTTTTTAGTATTAAGAGTATTAATTATTTGAATAATAATGGCTATATTCTTATATCTGAAAACGCTGACAACATAATTGCACAAATTGAAGAGAGAGAGAACTTTATTATTAGAACTGCTCTTGTGGTACTTTTGGTTATCATTATTTTTTCATATGTTTTAAATAGATATTTTTTAAAACCCATTAAAAATTTAGTTACTTATACAAAAATAATAAAAGATAAGAGTAACGAAAAAACAGATATAGAAGGCGTTAAGACAAGGAATGATGAATTAGGAATATTATCAAAATCACTTGATGAAATGACCAGTGAATTAAATAAAAGAATTACAACTGCTGAAAATTATTCAACTGACTTACTTCATGAAATTAGAAATCCTCTTGCTTCATTAAAAAGTGCATCTGAGATAATTTCAGAAACAGAGGATAAATCTAAAAGAGAAAAATTAATTAATATAGTATCACATGATGTTGAGAGAATAGAAAGATTGATTACTGATTATTCTCAAATGCTGAAAGATGAGGCAGTAATTTCAACAGAAACAATGCAAAAAATTGATATAAAGGATATTGCAAAATCTGTAGTTGATGATTTTAACAATATTTATAATTCAAAAAGAAAAATACAAATACGATTAAAGTCTAATGGATCTGAAAATTATTTTATACTTGGTATAAACAATAGGATAGAACAAATTATTGCAAATTTACTTGAAAATTCAATTTCCTTTAGCGACGAGAATCAAGAAATTATTGTAGAGGTCAGCAAAGACAAAGAAGGCAAGCCAAGACTTGTCATAATTGACGAGGGGACTGGTTTTAGTGAGAAGGACACTACTAAAATTTTCAATAGATTTTACAGCAATAGACCTCAAAATTTTGGAGAACACTCTGGCTTGGGCTTAAATATAGTGAAAAACTTAGTTGAATTGCATAATGGACAAATTAAAGCTGAAAATAATAAAGATAAGGGTGCAAAAGTTGAAATAATTTTCCCGGCGACCCAATGAAAAGTTGATTAATATAAATAAAGTTGTTACAAGCCCTACCTTATGACAGATTATAAAGTAAAAGATATTAACGAAGCAGAATTTGGAAGAAAAGAAATCTCTCTGGCTGAAACTGAAATGCCAGGATTAATGGCGGTAAGAGCCGAATATAAAGGCAAAAATCCACTTAAAGGTGCTAGAATTTTAGGTTGTCTTCACATGACAATTCAAACAGCTGTTTTGATTGAAACTTTAGTCGATTTGGGTGCAGAATGCAGATGGTCCTCATGCAACATATTTTCAACACAAGATCATGCAGCAGCAGCAATTGCAAAAGCTGGTATCCCAGTATTTGCTTGGAAGGGTGAAACAGAGGAAGAATACTGGTGGTGTGTTAAACAAACTATTGAGGGTAAAAAAGATTGGATCCCTAACATGATTTTAGATGATGGCGGAGATCTTACTGCTCTTATGCATAAAGATTATAAAGATTTATTAAAAGGCGTAAAAGGTTTAAGTGAAGAAACAACAACGGGGGTTCTAGCACTAAAAAAAATGGAAGAGCAAGGACAATTGTTAGTTCCAGCTATTAATGTAAATGACTCAGTTACAAAATCAAAATTTGATAACTTATACGGGTGTAGGGAAAGTTTAGTTGATGGAATTAAAAGAGCTACTGATGTAATGATGTCTGGAAAAGTTGCAATCGTTGCAGGCTTTGGTGATGTTGGAAAAGGTAGTGCTGCATCCTTAAGACAAAGTGGAGCAAGAGTTTTAGTAACTGAAACTGATCCAATTTGTGCATTACAAGCCGCTATGGAAGGTTACGAAGTGGTTTTAATGGATGAAATGATAGGTCAAGCAGACATTGTTGTAACGGCAACTGGGAATAAAGATGTAGTAACAGCAGATCATATGAGAGCTATGAAAGATAGATCTATTCTATGTAATATCGGTCACTTTGATAATGAAATACAAGTTGAGGCTCTAAAAAACTATAAATGGGATGAAGTAAAACCCCAAGTTCATGAAATAACATTCCCAGATGATAAAAGATTAATTTTGTTAGCTGAAGGAAGACTTGTAAATTTAGGTTGTGGGACTGGTCACCCAAGTTTTGTTATGAGTGCATCATTTACTAACCAGGTGATTGCTCAAATTGAGCTTTGGAATAATTCAGATAACTATGAAAATAAAGTTTATGTGCTTCCTAAACACTTAGATGAAAAGGTAGCAAGGCTACACTTAGATAAAGTTGGTGCAAAATTAACACCACTATCGAAAGAGCAAGCTGACTATATAAGTGTAACACCAGAGGGACCATACAAGCCTCATGCTTATCGCTACTAGAAGTGGCAAAATAAATATTTCCAAAGAAAAAGATACTAAATTTGTAGCTGAAAGACTTTCTAAGCTTATAAAATTAGGAGATTTCATACTTTTAACTGGGAATCTAGGTGTAGGAAAAACTACCTTCACTAAATACATTATTAATTCTCTTCAAAGAATAAACAGACAGCAAATATCAGAAGTTCCCAGTCCAACTTTTAATATTACTAATGAGTATCAGATAAAAAAAATTTTAATAAAGCATTATGATTTATACAGAATTAAAAATGAAAAGGAGCTTAATAATTTAGGTATTCAAGAAAATTTGAAAAAACAAATAACCCTAGTTGAATGGCCCGAAGTAGTAAAAAAATTAAAAATTAAAAATAGTATTAGTTTAATATTTAAATATAATAAGAATTATACTGAGCGCTATCTGACAATAATTTCTAAAAACAAACAATTGATTAATGAATTTAAGTAAATTAAAAAAACTCACTGGAGATGCATCGTTTAGAAATTTTTATAGAGGAAAAAATAATATTTTTGTTCATTGTGAAAAAAATAAAAAAAGTAATTTATTAGAATACGATGCTGTTAATAAAATATTAATTAAAAAAAATATTTTAGCACCTAAATTAATATCTCAGAATTACAAAAATAATTATATTGAGATTGAAGATTTTGGGGATTTAACGGTTTTTAAAAAATTCAAAAAAAAATCTACAAATAAAAAAGTGTATTATAAAAAAATTTTAAACTTATTGATAAAAATTACAAATATTAAAATTAAGTATCAAAAAACGTTTTTGAAAACTAATTATAAAGTTCCAAACTATTCATTTAAAAAATTATTAGATGAGACTAATTTATTCTTAGACTGGTATTTGCCAAAATATGCCAAAAATGAAAAAAATAGAATTTTAAAAGTCAAATATAATAAGATATTTAAAAAATTACTAAATAATATCTATTATAAAAATAAAGTTTTTGTACATCGAGATTTTCATATATCTAATATAATGATAACTAAAAAAGGTTTAGGGTTAATAGACAGTCAAGATGCTGTCTATGGTAATATTGCATATGATCTAGCTTCTCTTATCGACGATGTTAGGTTTAAAACAGATACAAAGATTAAAAATTTTATTTTTAATGAGTTTATAAATAAGAATAAATACTTAGACCTTAAGAAATTTAAAAATGACTTTGATATTTTATCCGTTTTAAGGAATTTAAAAATAATTGGCATATTTACTAGATTATCTGTAAGAGATAAAAAAAACAAATACCTTAAACTTATACCTCATGCATGGGAGTTGATCGATTACAGAACTTTAAATAATCCAATATTTAAAGACTTAAATTACCTTTTAAGTAAAAACTTTGATAGAAAAATTAGAAAATTCTATGAAAATTAAAACTGCTCTTATACTCTGTGCTGGATTTGGGAAGAGAGTACAACCGATAACAGATAGTTTGCCCAAGCCATTAATAGTTTATAAAGATGAAACTTTATTAGAAAATACAATTAATTTTCTTATAAAAATAAATATTAAAAAAATTAAAATTAATGTTTTTTATTTAAAAGAAAAGATTATTGATTTTATTAATAGTAAAAATTTTCCAATAAATATTGAAATAGTAGATGATGGTGAAACAATTTTAGGAACAGGAGGCGGTACTTTAAGTCTAATTAAAAAATCTAATGAGGATGATGTCCTAGTGATCAATCCAGATACGATTTGGGATGACAGTTATATAAAATCAATTTTCGAAATGGAGAAAATTTACTTTGAAAAAAAAATAAAAAATATTTTGTTAATTGTAAATAACTTGACATGTTTTGATAAAAGATTTAATGGAGATTTTGAGATAAAAAATAATATCCTTCTAAAAGAAAAAATAAATAATTTTAAATACACTGGATGTCAAATATTTAATAAAGAATTAATATCACACAAACAATTAAATTATTTTCCTATATCTGAAATATGGGATGAACTTTTAAGAGAAAGCAAACTTTATGGTTATGAGTATAAAGGTGAATTTAAGCATTTAACTGATTTTGAAATATACGAAAAATTATTTATTTAGAAAACTAAAAGATCTTTTGCTCTATCTTTATCTAAATACCTTGCATTCTTAATCTTTCCTTTTTCAAATAAAATTAATAGAGGATTGCCAGTTGGTATTTCCAAACTCGAAATTTTTTCATTATCTAAATTAAATATATATTTACATAATGATCTAATTGAATTTCCATGAGCTGATACAATAATATTTTTATCTAATTTAGGTTCAATATTTTTTTTATAAAAAGGTATTACTCTTTCATAAGTATTTTTTAATGATTCTGTATCTGGAATTTTATCTTTTGGAACATTTTTATATATATTAATATTTAAAGGATGATATGGGCTAGTTTTTTTTAGTGGCTCAGGTGGGTTGTCCCAAGATCTTCTAAAAGTATGAATTTTTTCTTCTCCATAAAGTTTTTTCATTTCATCTTT
The DNA here is from genome assembly GCA_902579465.1 of uncultured Pelagibacteraceae bacterium. Taxonomy (GTDB): domain Bacteria; phylum Pseudomonadota; class Alphaproteobacteria; order Pelagibacterales; family Pelagibacteraceae; genus Pelagibacter. The sequence goes on along the minus strand of CACHGV010000004.1, from coordinate 40,980 downwards.
ATTTAAACCTGTTAACGCTCCATAGTGCCTCTCATTTAGTTCCCAAGCATTAACAACATTTTGATCTTTAATTCTCATAGTATTAAGAATTAAATTTAGCGTTTCGATCGATCTAGTCTGTAATGATGTATAAAAATAAGATAATTCAAGGTTTAATTCCTTAATTAATTCTCCTGCCTTACAAGCTTCAAGTTTGCCCTTGGCAGCTAAACCTACATCTACCCAGCCAGTAAAACGGTTTTCTAGGTTCCATTCGCTTTGTCCGTGTCTAACAAGTATTAAATTATTCATAAATTTAACACAAATATAAATTAAATTAGATTGACATAAAGCTAAATCTTTTTAATTTATTAAAATGAGTTCATTTGAAGATAGAAAAAAAAGTTTCGAAAAGAAATTTGCTCACGATCAAGAGCTTCAATTCAAAGTTAGTGCTAGAAGGAATAAATATTTAGGTGAATGGGTATCTCAAATATTAAGTTATAATCCAGATCAAGAAAAAGAGTATATACAATCAGTAATAAAAGCAGATTTTGCTGAAGCAGGAGATCAAGACGTTTTTCGAAAAATTAAAGAGGATTTGAAAGAAAAAAACGTGTCAGATGAAGATCTTCGAAAAAAAATGGATGAATTAAATGAAAAAGCAAAAACTGATTTTAATTAGTTTTTTTTTCTTCTTATTTAACATTAATCCCTTATTGTCTTCAGAACAAAATTATTTGTTAATCTCAGGCAAACCAAAAATTACAGATGGTGATACAATTAAGATTAATAATAAAAAAATTCGTTTTAGTGGAATTGATGCTCCAGAAAGTTTTTTTTTTGGAAAAAAACAATCATGTATTTTGAATAATGTTGAAATTCTATGTGGGAAGCTATCTAAAGATAAGCTCATTGAAAAAATTGGAAATCAGATTGTTAATTGTAAAATAGAAAATAACAAAGATCAATATAGCAGGTTAATAGGCGAATGTTTTATAAAAAAAGAAAGTCTATCAGTTTTTATGGTTAAGAATGGTTATGCATTCGATTATCCTAAATATTCAAACGGAAAATTTCGAAAATATGAGATATATGCAGAAAAATTTTCCTTGGGTTTGTGGGAAATGCAATTCGAATATCCTTGGATATGGAGAAAAAAAAATAGATAATAATAAAAATGATTCAAAACAAAAATATTTATTTAATTTTAATTCTTATTTTAGTTTCCGCTTGCTCTTCAATTCCTAAAAATACTGCTGATGGCTGTTCAATTTTTTCAGAAAGATATCTTTGGTATAAACATGCAAAAAAAACCGAACAAAAATGGGGTACTCCTATTAATTTGCAACTTGCTATAATTAAAATGGAGTCAGATTTTGATTGGTTGGCAAAACCACCTAGACAGAAATTATTTAAAGTTATTCCATATAAAAGACCATCAAGTTCTTTTGGTTATTCACAAGCAATTAGAGGAACCTGGAAGCAATACAAAGACGAAACAGGAAACAAGTATGCAACTAGGACAAGATTTAAAGATAGTGTAGATTTTATTGGTTGGTATACAAACAAAACAGAAAAGATCCTTAAAATCCCAAAAAATGATGCTTTTAAACAATATGTTGCTTATCATGAGGGCTGGGGAAATTACAAAAATTATAAAAAAAATCAAAAAATTATTCTTTTAGCAAAAAAAGTTGAAAATCAATCTAAGAAATACAAGGCACAGCTCAATAATTGTCGAAAATCACTTACTACTAAAAAATATATTATATTTTAGTTTAATTGTTTTTTAAGCTCTATATCAACTGCATCAATTCTCTTCGTATTTTTCGCTAAAGTTAAATACATCGTCGGAGTTACATATAAAGTGAAGAAGGTAGAAATTATCATTCCACCAAGTATAGTTGCACCTACAGCAAGTCTCGAACCTTCTCCAGCACCTGGTCCAATATTTCCAATAACCAAAGGCAACATCGCAATCATTGTACTTAGGGATGTCATTATAATTGGTCTAAATCTTAGACTGCAGGCTTCTTTTACGGCTTTTTCAATATCTTTACCTTTTGTTCTCAATTGATTAGCATAATCAACTATAAGAATACTATTTTTTGTTGAAATTCCTATGAGTATTACTAAGGCTATTTGTGAAAATATATTTATTGATGAATTTAAGAATAAAATAAATACTAATCCGCCAAACACTGCAAGTGGAACAGTTAATATAATTATAAATGGATGGATAAACGAATTAAAAGTAGCTGACATTACAAGATAAGCAGTCAATAATGCTAAAGCAAATATAATATAAAGTTCATTACTAGTTTCTTTTAATTCTTCAGACTTTCCTTTCCAAGTAATTTGTTTATCCGGAGCAACATTTGACATCGTTTCCTCTAAATATTTAATTGCTTCAGCTAAAGTATAACCCTCACTTATGTTAGCTGATATTGTTACAGCACGTTGTCTATTATATCTTGATAATTTACTAGCTGTTCCTTTTTCTTTAAATTCAACAAGATTAGAGAGTGAAACTAAATTACCAGTTTTTTCTGATCGAACAAATATTTTACTCAAACTTTCTTTATTTTTTCTATCTTCCAAATATTGTTGTAAAATAATTGGGTATTCTTTTCCAAGTTTATTAAATTTTGTGACCGTTTTACCTCCATACAAAGTTTCTAGAGTTTGACCAATTGCTTCAGTTGATATCCCAAGGTCTTTTGCTTTATTTTTATTAATCTTTATATTTACTTCAGGTTTATTTCTGGTGTAGTCAGACTCAAGTCTTGATAAATTTCTGTTCTTTCTTAACATTCTAATAACTCGAGACTGTATTTGTTCTAGCTCTTCATAAGTATTTCCATAAATAACCATTTGAACAGGCTTATTGTAACTAGAAACTCTTATGGATTGAGGAGAAATTGGAAAAGCAAGTGTTTGAGGCACAGTAACTATTTTTCCAATCGCTTGTCTCATTATTGTTTGAGAATTCTGCTTTCTATTTTTCCAATTATCTAAAAGTGAGATTATTAAGAAGCTATTTTCAGAGCCAAAACCTGGAACTATCATTAAAAATTTATTATATGGACTATTATCTGCATTTAGCAGTGGAATAAGTCTTTTTTCAACGTCTTCGGCCCTTTTTTGAGTATATTGAAATGAGCTTCCCTCATCAGTAAATCCTATAACTAAGTAAACTCCTCGATCTTCTAATGGCAATAACTCTTTTTTTGTATAATTGTATAAAGCCCCAGAGGCAACAACAATAAAAATTATAAATGTTATTATTGTTTTTTTTTTATTCATCCAAAATCCTAATGTCTCAGTGTAAAATTTTAAAAAACCTTGAAAAAATTTATCAAATCCTCTTGTCAAAAAATTAGACTTTTTCTTTTTATCAAGAAATTTACTACCAAGCATCGGTGAAAGTGTTAGAGCAACAAATGATGAGACTACTATTGCAAATGATAGCGCTATTGCAGTTTCTTTGAATAAAGTTCCAGCAATGCCTTCAATAAAAATTAAAGGTAAAAATACTGCTACTAAAATAAGAGTTGTTGCAATAATTGCAAATGTAATTTGTTTTGAGCCTTTATAGGCCGCTACTAACGGTGTCTCACCATTTTCAATTCTTCTATATATCGCATCAGTCATAATGACTGAGTCATCAGTAATAATTCCAATTGCTAATATAAAACTTAATAAGACAAATATATTAATCGATAAATCAAATATATATAAACCTAAAAATGTTGCAATCAGACTTACAGGTAAAGCTATTGCAGGAACAATAACTGCTTTTAAGTTTCCTAAAAATAAATAAATTATTATTACTACAAGTATAAAAGCTATAACTAAAGTTTTATAAACTTCATTTATTGCTTCACCAATATAAGTAGCTCTATTAAAAGCTATTTCTAAATTTAAATCAGCAGGTAAAGTTTTTCTTATTTCTGTAATTTTTTTTTCAACCTCTTTTGATAATTCAACAGTTGAGGCTCCACTTCTTGCATAAATACCTATTCCCATGGTTTTTAAATTTAGTGCTCCTTTGCTCTGAGCCCTAAATAAAACTTTCTCTGTAACAGGGCCTAATTCTAAATTTGCGATATCAGATAATCTTACTATATTATCTCGAGCTTTCTTAATTGGCAGTTCCTTAAGTTTTTCTAGGTTATTGTAAGATTTATCGATATTGATCGTTAAATCTATATTATCAGCTTCAAGTGTACCCGCTGGTAATCGAACATTTTCATTTCTTAATGATCTTTCAACTTCTTGTATAGTTAAATTATTTGCAGCTAATTTGATTGGATCTATCCATACTCTTATACTCTGTTCTCTAAGTCCACCAGTTCTTATTCGGCCAACATTTTTAATGCTAGAAAACTGATCAACTAAATATCGCTCTGCATAATCTCCAAGCTCCAGATCGCTCCAAGTTTCTGAGGATAAAGCAATCCACATTGTAGTTGTAAAACCTGCAGATTGTTTAAGTATTCTTGGGGCTTCAGACTCAGCTGGCAATCTTCCGACAATTCTTGCAACTCTCTCCCTTACATCGTTAGCTGCATTATCAAGGTCAATATCAGTATCAAATTCTATATTTATAGTGCTTTTTCCATTTTCTGATTTAGCATCTATATTTTTTATTCCCTCTGCACCACCTATAACTTCTTCTATTACTTGTGTTACCTCTTCATCAACAATAGGAGCAGACGCTGAGGCATATTCCACTTGAACTTGAACCACAGGGGGTTGTAGCCCAGAGGGAAGTTCTCTCACAGGTAACTTTGAAAAAACAAAAGTTCCAAAGACTACTAATATTAAGGATAGTACCCATGACAATGCAGGTCTCCTAATACTAATATCGGTTAAATACATTTAATTATTTACTTTTATTTTCTTTTTTTTCCCAACTAGACTTACTTTTTTTTTCGCCATCTTTAATAGGCTTAATTTTTCCATTGGGTCTTACTTTTTTTAATCCTTCAGCAACAACTATGTCTCCCTCGTTTAAACCAGACTCCACTTCTAAATATCCTTTGTTTCTATTGCCAACTTTAACTTCAACTCTGTTGGTTACATTCTCTTTATCTACTTTATAAATATAAACTTTATTACCTTCTAAGATTACACTTGTATCTGGTATTCCTAAAGAAACTCTCTCATTATATTTTATTGTGACTTCCATTAAAGCACCAGGTAAAATCTCAGAGTTTGAATTTTGCATTTTAACTCTAAGTCTTAAAGATCTATTGCTAACATCAATTTTGCTGGCCAAAGAATCCACTATACCTTTATATGTTATATCCTTATTTCCAGAAAATTTTATATCAACACCTAGTCCTTTTTCTACAAATGGCGCAAATACTTCTGGAACATCAACATCAATAAACAAAGAAGATGCGTCCTCGATATCAATTACAACAGAACTTTCTGAAACATTAATATCATCAGAAAAGTTTCTTTTACCAACTACTCCATCGAAAGGTGCTACTATAGTTCTATTTTTTAATTTTGCGACAACATCACCAGACTTGACTTTGGTATTATATTTGATTTCTTCTAGAATTTCATATTTTTCAATATTGTATGACTGTGTTTTAATTGGAACAGCTGTTCCAAAGGTTTCAATAATATTTTGAAATTTTCTTTGCTCAACTGTCTTAACTATAATACCTGGTGGTGGTCTTTTGCTAAATTTTTTTTTAAAATGGTTTCCAATCATTGTCCGGGCAATGATCACACCTGCAATAATTAGAAAAAAAATTATTATTATTGATGTTATTTTAGTGGATCTTTTCATTTTTATATTCTTCCATATTCAGCCCATGAACCATCATAAACTGTAGGAGAATATGTATTATTTACCAGGGAATATGCAAGACCTAAAACACATGCTGTTATACCAGATCCACATGAAAAAACTCTTTTATCGTCGTTTAAATCAACAATTTCGCTGAACTTTTTTGAGATCTCACTCACGCCTTTAAAAGTGTTGTCTGAACTATTTACAATTTCTTTAAATGGAAGACATACAGAGTTTGGAATAGATCCACTTCTCACATTCTTCCTGGGATCTGGAACACTTCCATTAAATCTTTCCCTACTTCTAGCGTCGATTATTGTAAATTTCTTTTTTTCAATGTTTTGATTTATTTCAAAAATATTTTTTACTAGAGACTTTTTTTCTATTGCTCTGTAGGTTGACTTGTTTAAAATTGTCTTTTCATTTGTTGTTTTCTTATTTTCAATCAACCATTTTTTTAAACCACCATCTAAAACACTTACTAGGTGTTTATCATGACCAAAATAAATAAAATTATACCAACCCCTACATGAACTTAGAACATCAGAGTTATCATAAATTACAATTCTATCAGTATTTGATATGCCCATTGAAGATACAATCTCTTCCCATTTTTCTTTTGTAGGAAGCATGTGGGGTAAATCTGTGTTTTGATCTGAATTCTTGTCTAAGTCAAAAAAAATTGCACCAGGAATATGATTTTTAGAGTACTCCTCTTTAGGATTTCTAGCAATTCCTGGCATATGCCATGAGCAGTCAATTATTTTGACATCACTTAAATTATTTTCTAACCAATCTGATGTAACAAGTGACATTCTATCTTTTTTCTAAATACTTCTGATGGTATTCTTCAGCAGTGCAGTAATTTTTCAACTCAGATAGCTTAGTAACAACTTTTCCAGATAACTTTAAATTCTCTTCGTCTATTACTTTTTGAGCAATATTTTTTTGTTCTTCATTAAGGTAGAAGATCTCACTTCTGTATTGTGTTCCAAAATCTGGACCTTGAGAGTTTAGTGTAGTTGGATCATGGAATTCAAAAAATCTCTTAATTATTTGCTCGTATGTAATAACTTCAGGATCAAATTCTAATTTTACAGCTTCCGCATGATTAGTTGTCCCTGTACAAACTTCTCTATAGTTTGTTTTAGGACTGTTTCCTCCACAATATCCAACCTCTGTTCTGTAGATGCCATCTAATTCTCCGTATTTTTTTTCTGGACCCCAGAAACATCCCAAAGCTAAAACTGCTATTTCCATAGATTAATGTTATAATAATAATATAATCTAATCCATGTTATCTAGAAATCAATTAGGCTTTTTGTACATGTTTCTGTCAGTGTGTGCATTTTCAATGATGGATGTGCTTGTTAAGTGGTCTGAAAATTATCCTGTTGGTGAAGTTCTCTTTTTTAGAGGAATTTGCGGACTAATACCTATATTTTTTTTGATACCAAAACAAAACTACACAAATTTTTATAAAACAGATCGACCTAAATTACATTTCTATAGATGTGCTGCAGGATTAATGGCAATAGTTTCAGTATTTATTGCACTAAGAAATTTACCATTAGCAACTGTAGTAAGTATTTCTTTTGCAGCACCAATTTTTGCAACAATTTTATCTATTTATTTTTTGTCAGAAAAAATTGGTAAATATCGTTGGTTAGCAGTTTTAATTGGTTTTCTTGGAGTAATAATTATTACACAACCAGGCATATCCACTTTAAATTTTTATTATATTTACCCAATAATATTTTGTTTAGGAATGTCATATGTTGCAATTGCTATCAGGCAGTTATCTACATCCGAACCAGTTTGGCTTATATCTTTTTATTTTTCAGTAGCAATATCTATTTTAGGTTTGATTACAATTCCATTTGGATGGGTAATGCCTACATTAATAGATTTTATTCTTTTGTGTATGATTGGCTTTCTTGGAGGCATTGCTAATTTACTACTTGGACAATCTTATAAACTTTCAGAAGTTTCTTTAGTTACTCCACTTAAGTATTTAAGTTTAGTATTTGCAATTGTATTTGGTTATTTTATTTGGAATGAAATACCATCTTATAAAACTTTATTGGGTTCATTACTTGTAGTGTTATCTTCATTAATTATATTTAGAAGAGAAATCTATTTGAAAAAACCAAACTTAATTTTTAAAAATGAGTAAACCTCCGATTTATTGGTCAAAGGCTGAAAAGTATCTTTCTAAGGATAAGATAATGAAAAAACTTATCTCTAAATATAAAGATAAAACATTAACAACAAGAAAAAATATTTTCTTATCCTTATGTAAAAGCATAATAGGACAACAGATAAGTGTCGCCGCAGCAAATTCTGTATTTTTAAAGTTTAAAAAAGAATGTAGAGGAAAGATAAATCCAAAAGTAGTTAATGCTATTACCTCGGCTAGGTTGAAAAAATGTGGTTTAAGCAGACAAAAAGTTAGAGGAATAAAAGAGTTGGCAAAAAAATTTGTAAATAAAACATTTAATCCAAGAGTTATAAAAAAAATGGGAGACGAAGAGGCAATTCTTTATTTATCTGAATTAAGACAAATAGGTAGATGGTCTGCAGAGATGATATTACTATTTACTTACAATAGATCCAACATATGGCCAGTTCAAGATATTGGTTTACTTAGAGCTATTTCAAATAATTATAAAAAAAGTTACTTACCACCCATGAGCTATGTAAGTCGATTGAAAAAGAGGTTTTCTCCTTATTGTTCTGTAGCTACTTGGTATTTATGGCGTTCCATAGACGATGAGCCTATACAATATTAAGCACCTTCAACTATCTGATGATGTCTTACCGCATGCCCTTTAATAACGTCCAGCGCTTCTTGATATTCAGGGGAATCATAAAATTCTATTGCTGTGTTGTAATCTGGAAATTCAACTACAGTTGTTCTCGGAGAGTTTATTCCCTCATTTGTTCTATTTTTTCCACCTCTAATTATAAATATTCCTGAGTATTTATCTGCAGCAATCTTGGCTTTTAGTGCATATTCCTTTAATTTTTCCTCACTGTTAATTTTTTCCCACACGCAAACTATGTAACCTTTCATAACCTTCCTTTATTTATTATATAATCAATTTTTACTTTATCACATTTGTACTTATTCTACTCCTTCAACAATAAACATTATTCTCTTGGTTGTAACCTCAGCATAAGTCCAAGCAGACTTATATTCAGTTGACTCATGGCATAACATAGCATCATTGTAAGTCGGAAACTCCCATATTACAGTCCGCACAACGTTTGGGCCACTAAATGACTTTAATTTCCCACCTCTTACTACTGGTTTTCCCCCATAACTTTTTATAACAGGAACAGCCTTTTCTCCATACTTTTTTAAGTTATCCTGGTTTGAGATTTCTAAGTATAGACTTATCCAATAAGTTTTCATATTTATCCTTTTTTAATATTTTTATTTATGATACCAAATTTTTATGGCTGATAAATTAATAATTACTTATGAAGAATATAAAAAGGTCGTCGAAAAACTTGCTTTAGAAATTGAAAAAAAATATATGCCAACCGTATTAGTTGGTATTATGAGAGGTGCGGCTCCAATTATAGATATTTTATCTAGAATTTTTAAATTACCTACCGCTTATGTTGTAATTCAAAGTTACTCTGGTGATACGGTTCAAGATAAACAAGGGGAGCTAATATTTGCGAGAGATATAAGTGCAATTGCAACTAACGAAGATTTTAAAAATGTGCTTTTAGTAGACGATCTATCAGACACAGGACTAACCTTAAATAAAAGTATAGAGTGGCTTAAAGAATATGAACCTGTTAAGGATCACATAAGTGAAATTAAAACAGCGTGTCTTTGGAAAAAAAAATCTTCCACTTTTACACCTGACTTCTGTCCAATTTTATTAGATAACGATCCATGGATTGTTCAACCATCAGAGTATTATGATGAAATTGATATAGATGGTTTGAAAAAAAAGTATCCTAAATAAAAAAGGCCAGACTAAGCTGGCCTTTTGTTTTAATCTTTAATAAAATTTCTTACTGTGGAATGTCTCCCTCTACTCCTTTAACGTAAACATTCATTCCGGCTAGCATTCCATCGTCAGCTACAGCACCTTCGGCTACAAGAATGTTTCCTTTTTGATCATAAATTGGACCAGTAAATGAGTGCACTTTTCCTGAAGCTAAGTCTTTTTGAAGTTGTTCTACTTCTTTCACTAAATCACCCCCCATAGCAGAATTATATGGTGCCATTGCTACCATTCCTTCTTTTAATCCATGCCAAGTATCTTGTTGTTTCCAAGTACCATCTCTTGCTGCAATTGATCTTTCTACATAGTAAGGCGCCCAATCATCTATAATTGATGTTAATATGGATTTTGGAGCGAATCTTTGCATATCACTTGCTTGACCAAATGACCAGACTCCTGCTTTTTCAGCTACTTGTACTGGAGCAGTACTATCCGTATGCTGCATTATTACATCAGCTCCTTGATCAATTAAAGCTTGAGCTGCTTCAGACTCTTTTCCTGGATCATACCAAGTAAAAACCCAAACAATTTTTGTTTTAATATCAGGATTTACTTTTTGCGCAGCTAATGTCATTGCATTAATACCTCTTATCACCTCAGGAATTGGAAAAGAAGCAATGTATCCAATAGTGTTCGTTTTTGTCATTTTGCCAGCCATGTGTCCTAACAAAGTTCTTCCTTCGTAAAATCTTGCAGAATAAGTAGAAACATTTGAATGTTCTCTTTTGTAACCAGTTGCATGTTCAAATTTTACATTTGGAAAATCTTTAGCAACCTTATTTGTTGGATCCATATATCCAAAACTAGTAGTGAATATAAGATCATGACCAGATTGAGCCAGTTGTCTTATTACTCTTTCAGCATCCGCACCTTCAGGTACACTTTCTACATAAGTTGTTTTTATTCCAGCTGCTTCTACTGCTTTTCTTCCCTCATCGTGTTGGTATGTCCACCCATGGTCCCCGGTTGGACCAACATAAACGAAACCAACTTTAAAATCTGCATTTGCATTAATACTCAAGCCAAGCAAAAACAATACAGAAATTAAACCTCTTAAAAATAATTTATACATTTGATTTCCCCTTTAAATTTAATTTTGTGATACTACAAACTAATCAATATTCTAATAAAAAAAAATATTTATTTTGGAATAGCTAACATCACTTTTCCTTATAGAAGATTTGTCCCAGCGAAGTTGGTGTATTTAGTTTTATTTTTCTACTATCACGAGAAATTACAACTAAAACTATTATTGTCATTATATACGGCAATGCACTTAGTAATTGAACTGGGATTCTTAAACCAATTGCCTGCATATGTAGTTGTAAAATTGTAATTCCACCAAAGATTAATGCACCGATAAGAACTTTAATCGGACTCCATGTTGCAAAAACTACTAAAGCTAGTGCTATCCATCCTCTACCCCCTGTCATATTCTCGATCCATTGGGGAGTGTATATTAATGATAGGTATGCGCCAGCCAATCCACACATTGCGCCTCCATAAAGAATGCAACTATATCTTACTAATGTAACATTAATACCTTGATTAGAGGCTGAAGTTGGCGAATCCCCAACAGCTCTGATAATCAAACCAGTTTTAGTCTTTTTCAAAAAATAATTTGTTAAAAAAGGTAATCCAAATGCAAAATATAATATAATTGAATGACCAAAGAATATGGGACCCAAAAACGGAATACTTTCTTTAAAATTAACGAATAATAACGGAAATTCCTTTCCTGGAATTCCGACAAAATTTTTACCTATCATTGCTGACATTCCAATACCAAAGATGGTTAGTGCAAGACCTGTAGCCACGTGATTTGTGAGGAGTGATTGGGTAAGTAATCCAAAAATAAGCGAGATAACTAAACCTGATAGCATAGAACCTATTACTGCAAAAAATAAATTATCAGTCACTACCATTAAAGCAAATCCAGATATTGCTCCGATGATCATCATACCCTCTACTCCAAGATTTAAAACACCCGATCTCTCCGTAATTAATTCTCCAGATGCAGCAAGAATCAAGGGAACAGATGATGCCATGATTGCACCAATTAAAACACCTATAAAATTTAAATCAAAGCTCATTTTTTTTTAAACCTAAAAATTTTATTTTAAAAAATAACAAATAATCAGACCCAAGAAGAAAAAATAAAATCATTCCTTGAAATACTTGACCTGTATATTTTGGCACTTGTAAAAATATCTGAGCTGTTTCTGCTCCTAAATAAGTTAGCGCAACAATTAAAGATGCAAATATAATACCAACTGGATTTAGTCTTCCTAAAAAAGCAACAATTATTGCTGTGAAACCATAATCAGGAGAAATGTTTCTATGTAATTGTCCTATTGGTCCTGTTATCTCACCTACACCTGCAAGACCGGCACATGCTCCACTAATCATAAAAACAATAATAATCATTGTCTTACCTTTGTACCCTGCATATTTCGCAGTTTTTAAACTTAAGCCTGAAACTTTTATTTGAAAACCTAAATAAGTTTTGTACAATATAAGCCAGCTTAAGAATACAGTGATGAGAGTAATAAATATTCCAGTATGAATTCTTAAACCGTCAAATAAAATTGGCATTCTTGCAGACTCACTAAATTGTCTTGTTTCTGGAAAATTAAAACCTTCAGGATTGCTCCAAGGACCAACCACTAAATAATCTAACAATAATTTTGCAACATAAACCAGCATTAAGCTGACCAAAATTTCATTTGTGTTAAAATAGGTTTTCAAAATTGCTGGTATCATTGCAAATAACATCCCACCAATTGCTCCAGATAATATAATTATTGGTAAAACATAAAATCCATCATGATTATAAAATAACAAAGCAACTCCACCACCGACTATTCCACCAAAAACAAGTTGACCTTCTGCACCAATATTCCAATTATTACTTTTAAAACAAAAAGATAGACCTATCGCTATTAAACAAAGTGGTGTAGCTTTTACCAAAAGTTCACTTAATCCGTATAAATCTGAAATGGGGGTAATAAAAAAAAATTTTAAAGCCTCAATAGGATTAAAACCCAAAATATAAAAAATAATCCCACCGCCAAATAATGTTAGAAAAATGGCTAAAATCGGTGTTAAAAAGTAAATTGATTGGGATACATCGTTACGCTTTTCAATTTTAATCAATTGAGCCTCCTCCCATCAAAATTCCTAATTTTTCAGCAGTAACATTATCTGCATTCATTATTTTAGATAGTTTGCCTTTATAAATTACACAAATACGGTCACTTAATTTTAACAGTTCATCGTTATCAGTAGAAATTAATATCGATGATTTTCCTTGTTCATTAATTTGAATTAATGTTTCGTGAATGTAGTTGATTGCACCAACATCAAGACCCCATGTGGGGTTAAAACATACCAATAATTCAGGAGAAGTAATTAATTCTCTTCCAATAATTAATTTTTGAAGGTTTCCGCCAGATAAAAATTGACTTTTTAGTTCAACATTGTCTGTATTAACAGAAAAATTAGAAAGTATCTTCTTGGAGTGTTCTTTTATTTTCTTTTCATTCACTAAACCTTTTTCAAAAAAGTTTGATGATTTAAAATTGTTTAATGCAACATTTTCATATATCTTTAATTCAGGTACCGCAGCTTGCGCGATACGATCTTCTGGCGAAAAAGCCATAAGGTATTCTCTTCTTTCTCTAGGATTCAACTTGCCAATTTCTTTATTTCTGAACATTATAGATGTACCTTCGGTAATTATTTCACCACTTAGTATTTGAAATAGTTCATTTTGACCGTTTCCTGAAATCCCAGCTATACCTAAACACTCTCCTTTTTTTAATGAAAGGTTTAAATCATTTAAGTTTGTCTCATATGGGTCGTCACTTTTAAAATTTAAATTTGAAACTTTTAAAATTTCTTCACTGTTCTTAAAATTGTTAATTTTCTTTTTAATAGTATTTAAATTTTCACCTACCATTTTATTTGCTAAACTCTCAATTTTTTCATCTGTTGTATTGCTAACAGAAACTACTTTACCCTTTCTCATTACGGCTACCTCATCACAAAGCGACAAAACTTCTTTCAATTTATGAGTAATATAAATAATTAAAATTCCATCTTTAGAAAATTGTTTTAATGAAATGAATAAATCATCAGTTTCTTGTTCAGTTAAAACTGATGTAGGTTCATCCATAATCAATATTTTTGGATTTCTTATCAAACACCTTATAATTTCTACTTTTTGTTTTTGACCTGCCGATAAATTAAGAACTGGAACATCTAGATTTATTTTAAAATTGTATTTTTTTAATATATCGTTGACCAAAACTCTTAGATCTTCATTTGTTTTGTCACTATCCATACTTAAATTTTCAAATACTGATAAAGTCTCGAAGAGATTAAAATGTTGAAAAACCATTCCAATATTATTTTTTTTGGCATCTAGGGGAGAATTTAGTTTGATACTTTCGTTGTTTAAAAAAACCTCACCAGAATCAGGTTTTACAACTCCTGACAGGATTTTAACTAGTGTAGACTTACCAGCGCCATTTTCTCCTAATAAAGCGTATATTTTTCCACTTCCAAATTCTAATGATACTTTATCGTTTGCAATGCATCCTGGATAAATTTTTGAAATTTCGGATACTTTGAGTTTTGTATTCATAAGAATCGATTTGATAGTAGTAAAAATAAAGAATTAAGTAATATAAATACAATATATTTAAGTAATTTTGATAGAAAACTTATTTTTTTTTCAACTTTTAAGTTAATCTTTCGTCACATTTCAGTATTATAAGTTAATTATGAAAATTAAATTCGCTATCACATTTATCTCAATACTTATTTTAACTGCAGGCTGTCAAACTATTCAGAATAAAACGGACGAGGTTGTGGAAAAGGAAAATAAAAAATACGGTTTATTCGTTGGAGGAGATGTTAATAAAATGAGGTTAGAACTAGGCGCACCTAGTGAGGATATCATTAATAATATAGGCAATGAAGTTTTAATTTACAAAACCAAAAAGTACGGCGTACCGTGTGAAAGAAGATTTGAAGTAAACGCTAGTGGAACTATTATAGCTTTCAGTTCTAGTGGATGCTTTTAAACTTGTGGGGCTAACCCCACAAGTAAGGTTAAAATTTATTTACTTAATATCAATAAGTCTTTTTTTCTTGTGATCTGGTAAAATTCTTTCACAAGCAATTGTTAAAAGACCATCCTTAAGTTCAGCATCATTTACTTTTACATCGTCTGCAATAGTAAAAGATCTTGCAAATTGTCTTTGTGATATTCCTTTATGAATAATTTCACCATCTTCATTTTGCTCATCAGACTTATTAAGCTGTTTAGTTCTAACAGTTAATATATTATCTTCGAACTCAACCTCGACATCTTTTTTATTAAAACCAGCCAATGCAACTTCAATTGAATAGTTGTCTTTACCAGTTTTTCTTATGTTGTATGGCGGATAATTCGATTGCATAGTCATGCCACCATTACCAAGCATACTTTCAAATTGGTCAAACATATCATCGAAACCAATAGAAAACGGTCTTAGTGAGTTAAAGATAGATAGATCCTTACTTGTCATATTTACTCCTTTTGTTAAGCAAGTTAATTTATGTAAGTCCCATTAGGCAACTTACAGTAATTATATGGTGACTAATCATAAAATTTCAATACAAGATTATTTAAATTTTTTCTGCAATTTTTAAGGCAAAAGCGTAATCAAGAGCTATTTCTTCAATCGCGCCATCCCTGCCAGATTTTCCTCCATGACCAGCGTTCATCTCAGTTTTTAATAATAATAAATTATTATCTGTCTTATAGTCTCTTAGTTTGGCCGTAAATTTTGCTGGTTCATCAAATAGAACTCTATTGTCACTAAGACTTGTAGTAATTAAAATATTTGGGTAATCCATTTTTTTAATATTGTTATATGGAGCATAAGAATAAATATAATCAAAATGATCTTTGTTATCTTTGGCATTTCCAAATTCATCAAATTCTCCAACTGTTAAAGGTAATGAATGATCAAGGTTAGTTGTTAAGGAATCTACAAATGGTACAGCCATTATTAACCCTAAAAATAGCTCAGGTGCTGCATTTGCAACTGCTCCCATCAACAACCCTCCTGCTGAACCACCCATACCTATAATTTTACCTTTAGAAGTATATTTTTTTTCAATCAAGAATTTTCCAACAGCAATATAATCTTCAAATGTATTTTTTTTGTTTAAAAGTTTTCCCTCTTTCCACCATTTCATTCCTCTTTCCATTCCTCCCCTTATATGTGCTGTAACCCAAATTATATTTCTATCAATAAGGCTTAATCGTGTAGATGAAAAACCTGGAGACATCGAATTTCCATAAGAGCCATAGCCATATAGTAAAAGGTTTGAAGACCCATCCAGAATTGTATCCTTATGTCTTGTTATAGTTATTGGCACCATTCTTCCGTCATGAGATGGACATTCAATACGCTCAACCACATAATCATTTGAGTTATGTCCAGATGGAATTTCTTGTTCTTTAACAAGTTTTTTTTCTTTTGATTTTAAATTATATAAAAAAGTCCTTCCTGGTGTTTTAGGAGAAGAATACGATAAATACACATTATCTGTGTTTTTATCTTTTTGAAGCAATGATATGCTTGGGACAATTACTTTTTCGTCACAAAAAATTATTTCTTCTTCTTTGTCTGTTTTTGGATCACGTAAAATTATTTTTCCAAGTGCATTAGATGTTTCAGATCTAATTATCCAATTACTTAAAAATACCAAACCTCCAATTAATACCTCATCTTTTGCAGCAACAAATGTCTCCCATTTTGGTTTGACTAAATCAGCACACCTATCAATTTTAAAGTCCTCAGCATTCTCATTGGTATGTTTATAAAAATAGTCATCCCAAGAATTTACCGAGTAAATTATACCCCTTTCCCTCTTTTGGATTAATTTAGGATTTGGATTATTTTCATCAACACTAAAATAATATTGTTCAGAGGTGTTATGATCAGAGCTTGTAATTATAAAATATTTTTCATCTGAACTTAGGCCAATACCAACGGTAAATGCCTCACTTTTTTCTTCAAAGATCAATAAATCATCTTTTGTTGCTGTTCCAATTTCATGTCTATAAATAGTTCTGGGCCTATGATGTTCGTCCAATTTAGAATAAAATATATATTTGTCATCTAAACTAAATTCGATACTTCCACTCGTCTCTTCAATTTTTTCAGTGACTAAATTTCCAGACTTTATATTTCTTATATAAATTGTGTAGTATTCAGATCCCTTTAAATCTAAAGAATATCCAAGATATTCATCGTTAAAGCTTACTTCTAAGTCACCTAAACCAAAATACTCTGTTTTAAGTTTCTCCTTCTCTTTATCGCCATTCCATATTTCCTCAACTTTTTCCTCACCAATTTTTCTTCTTAGTTTTATAGAATAATTTCCTTTTGCTGTAGTCTTAGTCCAATACTCATAATTTTTATCTTTGTAAGGTAGTGACTCATCGTCCAGTTTAATTCTTGCTTTAATCTCGTCAAAAAGTTTTCTTTGAATATCTTGGGTATCTTTCATTTGGTCAGAAAAAAAATCATTTTCATCTTCTAAATATTTTCTTACTTCAGGCAAAAGTTTTGAACTATCCTTTAAAACCTCTAGAATATTTGATTGATGTATCCAACTATAATCATCTGTCCAAGTAGTGTTGTGACAAGATTTTATTTCAGGTTTCTTTTCAAGCTGTGGTAATTTCATTTTGAACAAATTAATATATGAATATTTTTTTTATAACACTTATTATTTTTATAGTTGTATATGTTCTTCTGACTTGGTTTGCTAGGAGTTCTGCTAAAAAAATTTCAAGATTTATAAGAATATTAATTATTATTTCTGCAATAGTGTTAGCTGTTGTTATGGCGTATGCGGGAAGATATATATTTTCACTACCTTTTGTTTTGGCAATCTTACCCTTGATAAAAACTAAAGCTGGGATATCTTTATTTCAACTTTTAAGATTATGGGGACTTTTTAGAGTTTTAAGAAACTCGGGGCGATTTAACTTTAACAATTTTAATCAATCAACAAACAAACAAAGCATATCCTTAGATGAGGCGTATAAAATATTGAATTTAAAATCTGACATAAAGTATACTAAAGAACAAGTAATGCAGTCTTATAAATCTATAATGAAAAAAATTCACCCAGATGTAAGTCCAGAGCTTAATAGGCTAGCCTCAATAGTAAATGAGGCAAAAGAAATTGTGATAAAAAATATTAGTTAATAATAGATTTAAATTTTTTATAAATTTTTTCTGGATTAATTTTTTCTTTACCTTTTGAATTGTGCGAGACATCATTCATACCATCTGGAATTATCGGATACATATTTGGACTGTAGCTACCGTATAATAAAGGTGTATCAGACATTAAAACTATTGTAGGAATATTTAAGGCAGCAGAGAGATGGCTGAAACTGGAGTCGTTACAAATTGAGATTTTACAATTCTTGATGATTGGCAATATTTCAGAAATTAAATTATTATCTAAAGAGACACAAATTTCTTTATAAGATGATATTATACTTTTAAGTATAGATTGTTCTTCTTCATTTTTTCCTGTCGCTAAGTAAAAAACACAGTCATAATCCTTAATCGCGAAATCTATAAATTTTTTAAATTTGTCTGCAGGTATTCTTTTAGTAGGACCAGATCCCCCGATACCTAATAAAATATTTACTTTACTTTTTGAAATTGAAAGTTTTTGTGCTGCTAATTTTATTGAACTTTCACTAATTTCAATTTGTGGATTACTTTCTACTTCTAAATTAATTCTTTTTAATAATTTTTGAGCAGCCTCAATTACATGCTGTCCCTTTTTTTCAAATAGTGGATATTGATATATGCTTTTAATACCTGCAATTCTACAAATCAGTCTATATCTTAGGGATGAATTAAATATAAATACTTTGTCAAATAGTCTTTCTTTTATTTCGTTTTTAAGTTTAAAAAAACCAAAAAGTCCATCATGTTGATTATTTTTATTATCTCTTTTTAAATAAATTATTTCTTTAATGTATTTTAAATTATCTACATATTCATTTGCTTTTGTACTTTCTTTTATTAAAAGAGTAACAGGTGAATTGTATTTTTTTGAAATAGCTTCTACAAACGGCAAGAAAATTACCATATCTCCAATTCCCATGCGGTTTTGTATAACTAGTATATTCATATGTTTTTATAACCTTTACTAATTTAAATTTTTATATAAATTTTAAGTATGGAACAAATTAAAGGCATATATGCTGCAGGACTATCAGTTTTAGATAAAAATCTTGCTTTAGATATTAAAAATACCATTAAACATGCTGAAAATGTTATTGATTTAGGTTGCCATGGGGTTGTTTTCTTTGGCAGCACAGGCCAGTCCCAACTGATATCCTTAAGCGAAAAAATTCAATTAATAAATGAGCTACCTAAGAGTAGACATAAAAGTAAATTTATAATTGGAACTGGTCTCAATTCTTTAATCGATACAATAAATTTAATGAAAATTTCCAAATCTATGGGTTTTAATAATTTTTTAATAATGCCACCAGCTTATTATAAATATGGAGACGAAGATGTGATCAATTTCTATTCTAAAATTATCAAAGAGATTAATGATTGCAAAATTATTCTATATAATTTTGAAAAACTTTGTGGATATAAATTTAGTGTTCAATGTGTGGAAAATTTGGTTCAAAAATTTCCTGATCAAATTATTGGTGTAAAGGATAGCAGTTATAATTTATTTGAAACTTTGAAAATTAAAAATTTTTCAATTTTTCCAGGTTCTGAGGCAAAATTATTAAAAGGTCTAGAATTGGGATGCCATGGTATAATTACTGCAACAACAAATGTTACAGGTCACTTAGCTAGAAAAATTTATGATAATTTTCATAATAATCTAGATATATCATCTAATCAAAATTTGTGCGATGTAAGAAAATCTTTCGACAAATATAATTTAATTTCAAGTCTCCACACTCTTATGACAGAAAAAAATTCAATATACGGGTATCTTTTGCCTCCATTAAAATTATTAGATCAAGCAGAAAAAAATCATTTATTATCAGATCTTGAAAAACTAAATTTTGATATGGAGATATTAAAGGCGGCATAAAAATGAGTTTAATAAGTTTTTTAAATAATTTATTTAAACAGGATGGCTTTGAACTTATAGACTCAAATTCAAAAAAATACGTTATAGGTAGTCCAACAAAGGATAAACCTATCGTAATTAGATTTCTTGACCAAAAACTAATGCAAAAGTTACTTATAAATCCCGACTTGTATTTTGGAGAAGCTTATATGAATGGATCTCTGGTAATAGAAAACGGTACACTTACAGACTTTTTAGATTTAGCTTTTAAAAATATTGGTAGAGGAAATATAAATTCTTACGGAGCGGTAATAAAAAAAATAAAAGGTACGTTTGGATATCTTACAAATTTAAATAAAATAATAAAATCAAAAGAAAATGTTGCACATCATTATGATATATCTGAAAAACTTTACGATTTATTTTTAGATAAAAATAGACAATATTCTTGTGCTTATTTTAAAAATGATAGTGATACTCTTGAACAAGCTCAAAGCAACAAGATACATCATATTATAAAAAAGCTAAACATTCAGCCAAACCAAAAAGTTTTAGATATTGGTTCAGGATGGGGAACATTAGCATTAGCAATAGCAAAGGAGACAAATGCTAGTGTTACAGGAATAACATTGTCTGAAAATCAATTTGAATATAGTAAGAATAAAGCAAAAGAAATGAATTTATCAAATCAAGTAGACTTTAAGCTCATAGATTACAGACAATTAAATGAGAAGTTTGATAGGATTGTGAGTGTAGGAATGTTTGAGCATGTTGGTAGAAATTTTTATAGAACATATTTTAATAAAGTTTTTCAGCTTTTGAATGAAAAAGGAATTGCACTAATTCATACAATTGGTTCCTCTATGCCTCCGAGAGATCCACAACCATGGATACAAAAATATATTTTTCCTGGTGGTTATACGCCTAGCTTAAGTGAGATCTCAAAACCAATCGAAAAGTCTGGTCTTATAGTGTCGGATATCGAGGTACTTAGAATGCATTATGCTCATACTCTAAGAAATTGGAAAGAGAGATTTTTATCAAAAAAAGATACAGTTTTAGATATGTTTGACGAAAAATTTTTTAGAATGTGGGAATTTTACTTAGCTAGTTGTGAAATGGCATTCAAATGGGGCGATCAGGTTGTATTTCAATTACAATTAGCTAAAGATAATAGCTCTGTTCCTAATACACGGGACTATATTTATTAAAATATTACTGATAAATTAATACCAGTAATAATGAAAAAAAATAAAAAAAAAAAGGTTAACAAGAAAAAAAAAATTAGCAAAATTACCTCAAAAATAAAAAAAAAAGTAAAGAAGAAGAGGAAAAATCTTAGGATTAAAAGAAAAAAAAATACAAATAAAAAGTTAGTTCTTAAAAAAAAGTCTAAAGATAATTTAATTACGAAGGCAGCAAGAGTAGAGGAAAATATAAAATCAAAATTAAATGTTAATGTTAAATTTGACATTTTCGCGATTGATAGGGGTATCTCTAAATTCTTTAATTCTATTGATGGAAAAATAAATGAATTTAAATCTCAAAGAAAAGATGAAAAAAGAAGGTTAAAATTAATTGAAATTGAAAAAAATGAAAAAGAGAAAGAAAAAATAAAAAAACAAAAGATATTGCAAGAGGAAAAGCAATTAAAACTAAAAGAGCAACAACTAAAAGATGAAGAAAGAATAGAAAAATTAAGAGCAAAAGACTTAAAATTATTTTTAAGAAAAGAACAAGCTCTTTTAAGAAAAGAACAATCAGAGAGACAAAAGAAATTTTTACAAGAATTAAAAATTCAAAAACAGATTGAAAGATTTAGAATAAGAGAGGTAAAAGAATTAGAGAAACTTGAAAAAATTTCTTTAAGAGAAAAAAGAGAAGATTATGGGGAACTTCAACAAAGAATAGAGAACTTAAAAAATAAATATAGATTAATAAGAGATCAAAAAATTAGAGAAAGAGTTGAGGCACTTGGCGTTAAGACAGATGAAGCTGATGATAGATCTGCACTACTTCAAAAAGAAAGAGAATATAATTTAGCGAGGCAAAAAATTGAGTTTTCTTTAGAAAGTTTTTATAGGAGTGCGAACAGCCTAGTTTTCCAATTAAACAAAAGATATATCACAAGACATATGTCTATTTTTAGATGTATTGATAAAAGATTTGAGACAGGAGAAATTTTTATTAAATGGGACGAGTCTACAGACGACGAATGGTTAATTTTAATATATATAAAGGATAATTCACCCGATCAAGGAATAATTATAGAAGATAAGACAAATGAGGAAAAAAATATGTCTCATGAGTTTAAAGCAAATGAAATATTTAAAGCCTCAGACTTGATGGTAGACTCTCTTACTCAGCTTATTTCAAAGAAAAGGAAAAAACAGCAGTAAGCTATATTTTATTCATTAACGTAAACCGAAACTCCTCTAGAATTAATATCTACATCAAATTTTTTATGAAGAGGAGGGAAAGCTCTTTGTGAACAATCAAGTCTGTCACATGTTCTACATGATACTCCAATAGGTAATTCAGATTTTTTGTCACTGAGATCTAAGTTTTCAGTATATACAAATTCTTTTGCATATTTTGCTTCACAACCAAGACCTATTGACAACATACTTTTTTTTTGTCCATACCTTCCAACACCCTTTTCAACAGTTTTTGCAATACAAACATATTTCTCTCCATTAGTCATTTTACTAACTGCTGCTTGAATAACACCTGGTCTTGAAAAAGCTGAGTAGACATTCCATCTTGGACAAGCTCCTCCGTACCTTGGTATCTCTATACCTGATAATGAAAATCTTTTTGAAATATTTCCAGCAACATCTACTCTTAAAAAATGAAAAGGTATTCCAGGAAGTTTTGGATCTTGTAAACATGTTACTCTATGAGCTACCTGCTCAAAAGAGGTTGCAAATGTATTTTGTAAAAGTTCTAAATCATATTTTAATTCTTTACATTCTTTATGAAAAAGAGCGTAGGGCATCAATATTGCAGCACCACAATAATTTAAAAGTGCAACTCTTGTTAATTTTTTAGATTCTTCAGTTGGAAAATTAAATGTAGCAAGGTATTCATCAATTTCTTTTGATGCACCTTCTTGTGAAATTTGTGCTGCAGCAAAAAGTTTTTTTGTTTCAAGTGAAAGATAATCAGATAATAGCAATTCTTTGTCTTTTACTTTATATATCTTTGAGAATGGTTTTCCTTCTTTAGGTATTACATCTTTTACAGTTATATTATATTCATCTTTTAAAAACTGACATAACGCAATATATCTTGTTCTATTATTTTGTTTTACTTTATCAAAAATTTGATTTGCAAATTCTTCTAATTTTGGAAAAAAATTTTTATTTTCTTGTAAAAAATCTGAAATTACTTCACCAGGAAACGCGTTTTTTCTCCCATCAATAATTTTACCTGAAATATTTTCTAATTTGTTAAAAATTTCATGATCTTTTTGTTTAAAGTTATCGCCTAGCTTAATTAAAGCTTTAGCAATTTTTGGATTTGTATTAACTAAATCCTTTACTTCTGGTCCAAGAATATCAAGATCCTCAAAAAGTTCATCACCCAACAATTCAGAAATATTATTCTCAAGATTTATGTCTGTTTTGCTTGTAAGATCGGAAAGCTCTATTTTAAGTTTATCACAAACCTTTAAAAGTAAGTCTCCATCAATTTTTCTTTTTCCACTCTCTATTAGATTTAAATAGCTTGGTGAAATAGACATTTCTTCTGCTAATTTGTTAGCTTGAATTCCTAACTGCCTTCTAAAAGCTTTGATTTTTGGACCAATTTTTGTATCAATTTGACTCATTTTAACATTTGTAAATTTTGTAAATTTAAATTTACACAAAATTATTCAATTTTACAAGTAAAATCAATTTAATTGTAGATTTTGTAAATATTGTAAATTATAAAGTTTACATGGAAAAAAACAAAATTAACAATATCGAAAATAACTACCAAATTACTAATAAAGAAGAGCATTCTGAGCATAAGTCAAAAGGTATTTACATTAGAGACGATCATTGCGATTGGGGATCTAGTGGAATGAATGAATTTACTGAGGAATATAGCTCAAAATAGTCATTAGTCATTTCTAGTCATTTAATCAAAAGAGAGGGGTTTAAGTGTCAGCTGAGAATATTTCATACGATTTACAAAGATTTGCGGGTATTAAAAGAGATTATACTCCTGAAGAAGTTGAGAGATTAAGAGGTTCAATCAAAATTGAGTATTCTATGTGTAAAATGCAGTCCCAAAAGCTTTGGAAACTGCTTAATACAGAAGCTTATGTAAACACCCTTGGATCACTTTCAGGAAATCATGCAGTGCAACACGCAAAAGCTGGTTTAAAGGCAATTTATTTAAGTGGTTGGCAAGTTGCAGCTGATGCTAATAGTGCTGGTGAAATGTATCCTGATCAATCTTTATATCCATATGATAGTGCACCAAAATTAGTTGAGACAATGAATAATTCCTTAATTAGAGCTGATCAAATTCAGCATATGGAAATGACAGATGGTGAAATGGATAAAAGTAAGAGAACTGATTACATGTTGCCAATTATAGCTGATGGTGAAGCAGGATTTGGTGGACCACTAAATGTATTTGAATTAACTAAAAAATTTATTAGAGCGGGTGCTGCTGGAGTTCACTTTGAAGACCAATTAGCTAGTGAGAAAAAATGTGGTCATATGGGTGGAAAAGTTCTTGTACCAACTGGAACAATGATTAGAAATTTAAAGGCTGCAAGACTTGCCGCTGATATTGCAGATGTACCATTAATAATTTTAGCAAGAACAGATGCAAATGCAGCGAAGCTAATCACTAATGATTTTGATGAAAATGATAAACCATTTTTAACTGGTGAAAGATCACCTGAAGGTTTCTTTTATGTTAAAGATGGAATAGAGCAAGCAATTTCCAGAGGTCTTGCTTATGCACCATACGCAGATTTAATTTGGTGTGAAACTGCTACTCCAAACTTAGAAGAAGCAAAGAAATTTGCCGATGCTATACATGAAAAATTTCCTGGTAAAATGTTAGCTTATAACTGTTCTCCATCATTTAATTGGAAGAAACATTTATCTGACGAAGAAATTGGATCATTTCAAAGAAAGATTGGAGAAATGGGATATAAATTTCAATTCATTACATTAGCAGGTTTCCATACTCAAAACATCGCAATATTTGAATTAGCAGAAAAATATAAATCAGAGGGTATGACCGCTTACTCAAAAATTCAACAGCACGAATTTGCTAGGGAAAAAGATGGATACACAAGCGTGAAACATCAAAGAGAAGTGGGTACATCATATTTTGATGCTGTTTCAAATACAATAAGCTCAGGTAAAAGCTCAACTACAGCAATGGAAGGCTCAACTGAGTCTGAACAGTTTTAGATGATAGATTAATGTTTACAAGCGGTCTTCTTTTAATAGTAAGTTATCTTTTATTTAAATATACAGTTCAATGGATTCAATATTATAATCAAACTGACCCTAGGATGCCCAACTCAATATGGCGTTATACTTGTGATTATAAAGTTATCGGCATAAGAGATATTTGTGATCTGGATGATAAGCCATTTGTAAGACAAAGAAGGAAAAGAGATAAAATTGTTACAATAATGTATTTTATTGTAGTCCTTGCTTTTGTATTTTCTATGTATTTTATGGCGAGTTTATTAGGACTAATTCTTTAATTTTTGAATCTGATCCCATGCTGAATTGACAGCTCTCATTTTCGCTTTGCTTTCATCTATTACTTCTTGAGGAACACCTTTACTTAATAAAAGATCAGGATGATGCTCTTTGCTAAGTTTAATATATCGTTTTCTTATTTCTTCGAGGGAGTCGTCAGGCTTGCTCTCTAAAACAATATAAGGATTAAGTTTGTCTGATGACTTTCTGCTTTCTTTAATTCCATTAATTTGAGCCTGATTTAATCCAAAAATTCTTGCTATATCTTCAATCATTATTAATTCATTGCCACTTATGTGTCCGTCAGCTTCTGCAATATAAAAAAGAGTGTTGATTACTTCCTCTAATACATTCATATTTCCTCTGTAAACTTCTGCAATTTGTTTTGCATATGGTTCATACCCGGTGCTTTCCTCTTTAGCTTTATTGAAAATTTTACCAACTTGATCTAATTCACTTTCAGGTATTTTTAATTTATCTTTAACTGCAATTAATTCTTCACGACTAACCTGTCCATCTGCTTTACTTAGCTTTGCTGATAAAACTATCAAAGAGAGTGCAAATATTTGTTGTGGCTGTGCAAAAGATCTAAATCCACCACTTGATCTGGCTCTTGACATTTTTCCACCGATTAAGGATCCTAAAAGCATACCAAAAGGCCCACCTATTGAAAAACCTAGCATTCCACCAATTATGCTTCCCCATATTGCCATTACTCAAAACTCCTTAATCTATATTCCCAATTACCCATTTTATTATAGATTATTTTTAATATTAAATTATTTTCTGGATTATACCACACATCAAATTCAAATTTTTTTTCATCAGAAAGACCTTCATCATTTGATTTAATATTAAAGTGTTTAGTTAAATATTCTTTACCATTAATATCAATGTTTTCATCTCCTATTAAACTCACAGTCTGTTTTTTTATACTCCCAGATAATGGACTGATTTGTTTATTAGCTTTTAAAATTTTGTGGTTCCACCAATTCCCAATTATACAATCTAAACTGGCTTCACCCTTGTATGATGATCCATCTATAACGAATTTATTTATAGATTTATCATAATTTAAACTTACATATTTCTCTTTATCATTTTGAAAAGTATTAGATTTAAAAAAAACTAATTTATCATCTTTGTACTTTTCTATTGTCTCACTTAATATCGAAAAAACTGTTATGCCGAATAACTCTACTTTAAAATTAGTATAATTTTTAACTACAAATAAATCTTCATCGAATTCAAAGAAGTAGTTGGTACTACCAATAACTTCATTATTTCTTAGAACATCCATCTCAATTTTTTTAAGACCTTCATAATGACTGCTATGTGCCATAACTTTAGAAGCAAACATAATGATTATTGATAAGATAATAAAATGTTTCATTTTCATAGATTTTAGCTAAAGAAAGTATAAATAATAGCGAAATATATGTTCCTTACTATCAAAAATATTCCTAAAGTCTCATGGAGTTCTCAAGAGACTTTTAATTTAAAGCCAAAATTGTCTACCTTATTCTTCCTTTGTTTTGGTCTAATATTATTCGGTTTTGGCGAAGCCTTAATCGTTATTTCATTTATTGGCAATTCTCCATGGACTGTAATGGCACAAGGAATTTCAATTAATTCGGGATTATCTATTGGAATTGTTACTTTTATAGTGAGTGTTGTCGTTTTATCTTCATGGTTTTTTTTAAAACAAAAACCTGGTCTAGGTACCATATTCAATATCGTTATTATTGCAGCAATGTTAGACATTACAATTGCATTAATTCCAACCCCTGAAACTTACATTATGAAATTATTAATGGCTGCAGTAGGCGTTATGGTAGTTGGAGTGGGGAGTGGTATTTACTTAATAGCTAATCTAGGTCCAGGGCCTAGGGATGGTTTAATGACTGGTTTACAAAAAAAAACTAATCTTCCGATTGCTGCCGTGAGAGCCTTTATTGAAATTTCTGTAGCTTCAATTGGGTGGTACTTGGGTGGAACAATCGGTGTTGGAACTTTGATGTTTGCTTTTGGAATTGGTCCTTGTATTGCTTTTAGTTTATACATTATCGATAGAATAATGAACTAAGTAGTAGTATTTTGTTTTTCACTTCTTTTTCTTTCGTTAGGGTCCAGAATTGCTTTTCTGAGTCTACAAGACTTAGGTGTAATTTCTAATGCTTCATCTGTGTTAAGCATACTTAATTGTTCTGCAATTGACATTTGCCTTACGGGTGTAAGAACAATATTTTCATCAGTGCCTTGTGTTCTCATATTCGTAAGTTTTTTTCCTTTCATAACATTAATTATCATATCTCCTGGTTTAGGAGCTAAGCCAACAATCATTCCTGTATAAACTGGATCATTGTGTGTAACGAACATTTCTCCTCTAGCTTGTAAATTAAAAATTGAAAATGCAACAGCTTTACCCTGATCCATAGAAATTAAAGCACCATTTCTTCTACCCTCCATGTCTCCCTCAAAATCTCCATAAGAGTGAAAAATTCTGTTAATAACACCTGTTCCTTTTGTTAAAGTCAAAAATCTACTTGTGTATCCCATTAAACCTCTCGTTGGTGCATGAAAAATTAGTCTTTTTTTATTCTTTCCAGTATCTTTTAATTCAATTAATTTACCCTTTCTTCTATTCATTGAGTCAATAATCCTTGATGAATATTCTTCATCTAAATCCATAGTAATTTCTTCAATGGGTTCTAACTTTTTTGAATTCTCGTCAGTTTTAAATAAAACTTTAGGAGGGCTTACAGTCATCTCAAAACCCTCACGTCTCATCTGTGTTAGTAATATTTCGAGCATTAATTCTCCTCTTCCACTTATCTCAAATGCATCTTTATTTGCGTTTTCTGAGAAAGAAATTCCAACATTGTTTTGAGCTTCTAAAATTAGACGATCTCTAATCTGAGTACTTGTTAATTTTTTACCCTCTGTACCTGCTAGTGGTGAGCTATTTACTGTTATTTTTATCGACATTGTTGGTGGATCGATCGGTGTTGCCTCAATTGGTTCATTTACCTCTAAATCACAAATAGTATCTGCTACATTTGCTTTTTCTAATCCAGCTATAACTACGATATCTCCAGCTTCTCCAACTTCAATGGGAACTTTTTTTGTACCCTCATATCTAAAGATCTTTGTAAGTCTACCTTCATCCACTTTTTCACCTTTTAAATTTATTGCTTTAATTTGTTGATTTGCTTTTGCCGTTCCTTGTGAAATTCTACCTACTAAGCTTCTGCCCAGAAAGTTATCAGCGTAAAGTAGTGTCGATAGCATTGCAAATGGTTTTGATCTGTCAAATTGAGAGGGTTTTACATGATCTAAAACTAAATCTAATAGTGGATTAAGATTTTCTCTTGGTCCGTCAATATCTTTAGAAGCCCAACCAGATCTCCCACTTGCATATAATACAGGAAAATCTAATTGATCTTCATTTGCATCTAAACTAACAAATAAATCAAAAGTCTCATTCAAAACTTCATTTGCTCTTTGATCGCTTTTGTCTAATTTATTTATAATGACTATCGGTTTTAATCCTTGTTTTAAGGCTTTACTCAATACAAATTTTGTTTGAGGCATCACACCTTCAGCAGAGTCTACTAGCAATAATGCACCATCTGCTAAACTTAAAACTCTTTCAACTTCTGCTGCAAAATCTCTATGGCCAGGTGTATCAATAATATTTATTCTAGTATTTTTCCAGTTAATCGAGGTAGGCTTTGCAAGAATTGTAATTCCTCTTTCTTTTTCTAATTCCCCAGAGTCCATTAATCTTTCATCGACTACTTCGTTATCTCTAAAAGAACCACTCTGTTTCATCAAATTATCAATTAGTGTTGTTTTTCCATGATCAACGTGAGCAATGATAGTGATGTTTCGAATATTATGATTCATAATTGAGCTTCTTATATATCTAAACCTTGAATTGAAAACAAAAAAAAAGGGCAGAAGAATCTGCCCTTTTAAATTTTAATTAGATTTTTTGGGTTACATGCCCATTCCACCCATGCCACCCATGCCGCCCATTCCTCCTGGAGGCATACCACCAGCAGCAGTATCCTTCTCTTCAGGTTTATCAGCAACCATTGCTTCAGTTGTTACTAATAATCCAGAAATTGAAGCTGCATCTTGTAAAGCTGTTCTTACAACTTTGACAGGGTCAATAATTCCCTCTTTAAACATGTCTACGTATTGTTCTGTTTGAGCGTCATAACCTTGAGAAGATTTATTAGCCTCTAAAAGTTTTCCAACTATAACTGAACCGTCGACACCAGCATTCGTTGTTATTTGTCTTATTGGAGCTTCTAAAGCACTTTTAACAATTTCAACACCTGCTTTTTGATCTGAACCTTTAACTTTAAGTTTATCTAGATCTTGCGAAGCGTAAAGAAGTGCACATCCACCACCAACAACTATTCCTTCTTCAACAGCTGCTCTTGTAGCATTTAAAGCATCTTCAACTCTGTCTTTTTTCTCTTTAACTTCTACCTCAGTTGCACCACCAACTTTGATAACTGCAACACCTCCAGCTAATTTAGCCAGTCTTTCTTGAAGTTTTTCTCTATCATAATCTGACGATGTTTCTTCAACTTGTTGTTTAATTTGATCACATCTTGCTTCGATATCTGATTTTTTTCCAGTACCACTTACAATGGTACTATTTTCTTTGTCAACTTTCACTCTTTTAGCTGAACCTAGATCAGTAATTTTAACATTTTCCAATTTTATCCCAAGATCTTCAGATATAACTTGTCCACCAGTTAAAATTGCAATGTCCTCAAGCATAGCTTTTCTTCTATCTCCAAAACCAGGAGCTTTAACTGCTACAACTTTAAGTCCACCTCTTAATTTGTTTACAACTAAAGTTGCCAATGCTTCACCTTCTACATCCTCTGAAATTATCATTAAAGGTCTTCCTGCTTGAACCACAGCCTCAAGAAGAGGAACCATTGGTTGAAGATTAGTTAATTTTTTTTCATGTAAAAGAATTAATGGATTCTCAAGTTCTGTTGTCATTTTTTCAGCATTTGTAACAAAGTATGGTGATAAATACCCTCTATCAAATTGCATTCCTTCAACAACATCAAGTTCTGTCTCAATACTTTTTGCTTCTTCAACAGTTATTACACCTTCGTTACCAACTTTCTGCATAGCCTTTGCAATCATGTTTCCTATTTCTTTATCTCCATTAGAAGAGATAGTTCCAACTTGAGCAATTTCATCACTATCTTTTACTTTTTTAGCTGATGATATGAGAGCATTTCTTACATGCTCTACTGCAGCATCAATTCCTCTTTTAACGTCCATAGGGTTCATACCGGCTGTAACATACTTACAACCTTCTTTTACAATAGCTTGTGCGAGAATAGTAGCTGTTGTAGTACCGTCACCAGCTTCATCATTAGTTTTGCTCGCAACCTCTTTAACCATTTGCGCACCCATATTTTCAAATTTATCATCTAGGTCAATTTCTTTTGCAACTGATACACCATCTTTTGTTGTTCTTGGTGCACCATATGCTTTGTCTATAACAACATTTCTACCTTTTGGGCCAAGAGTAACCTTAACTGTGTTTGCAAGTATATCTACCCCCTTCAGCATTGCTGATCTAGCATCTGAATCGAATTTTACTATTTTTGCCATTATTAAACTCTCCTTTTATTAATTTTATTTAGAAGTAGAGATACCCATAATGTCTGACTCTTTCATTATGCTGTATTCTTTACCATCAATCTTAACTTCAGTTCCTGACCATTTTCCAAAAAGAACTTTGTCACCAACTTTAACATCCATTGGTATAATTTTTCCATCCTCAGTTTTTGATCCTCCACCTACAGCAACTACTTTGCCTTCTTGTGGCTTCTCTTGTGCGGAATCAGGGATGATAATTCCACCAGCAGTTTTTTCACTACTATCTAAAACTTCGATCAATACTCTATCGTGTAACGGTTTAAATTTCATATTTACTCCTTTAAATTAAGGTTCATATAGATGTATGTGACTATTATTTCAAGATCTGCCCAGAAATATATAGATGAGAAAATTCAAGAATTTATTGGATTTTTAAGCTATATCTGAAATATGAGTAAAAATTTAGATGAATCAGGCTTAAAATCAATAGTCAGCAAATATGACTTATTTTTTATAGATATTTGGGGAGTACTCCATAACGGAATAAAGTTATATGAGAATGCTGTTAAAGTTTTAGAAGAATTATCTAATAATGAAAAAAAATTCATATTACTTACTAATGCCCCAAGACCCAACCAAACCGTAATTAATACTTTAAAAAAAATGGGATTAAATAATTTTTATGATACAGTTTTTACATCTGGAGAAGCATCAATAAGGTATCTTTTAGAAAATTTCAATAATAAAAAATTTTTTCACCTAGGACCGCCAAGAGATTTTGATTTATTTAAAACTTTTGAAAGCAATAAAGTTCTTAATATTGACGACTCAGATTATTTATTATGTTCAGGTCTTTTTGAAGAGTATGAAAATGACTTAGGATATTACAAAACTATTCTATTAAAACATATAAATAAAAAAATGATATGTACTAACCCTGATTTAATAGTTGATAGAGGGAACAATAGAGAATATTGCGCAGGTTCTATTGCAAAATCATTTGAAGAAATTAACGGAGAAGTCATTTACTTTGGCAAACCGTATCCACTTGTTTATGAAATTGCGGCAGATGTTAATAATAAAAAAATATTATGTATTGGTGATAATTTAAATACAGATATAAAAGGTGCCAACATTCAAAATTTTGACTCTTTACTTATTACAGGAGGTATACATAGACAAGAAATTTCAAAATTATCAATTGATAATGTACTTAAAAATTATGATGCAAAAATAAATTATTTTCAGAAAGAATTAAAATGGTGAAAAGATTAAGGATTTTTAATAATTTTAATATTCCAAAAAAATATAAAAAATCAATTATCTTAATTGGTAATTTTGATGGGTTACATTCAGGACATCAAAAATTATTTGAATTAGCAAAAAAATATAAAACAAAATATAAATATAAAGTAGGTGTAATTACCTTTGATCCTATACCTAAAATGTTTTTTAACACAAAAATTAAGAATTATAGAATATCAAATTTTAGTCAAAAGGTAATTTATTTAAAAAAATTTGGTGTTGATTTTGTAATAAATAAAAAATTTGACAAGAATTTTTCTAAAATTACTTACTATAAATTCATAAAAGATATTTTATCAAAAAAACTTAGATCAAAATTTATATTTGTAAGTAATAACTTTAGATTTGGCCATAAAAGAGAAGGAGACGTAGCAATACTTAAAAAATATGAGAAAGATTTTAGTTATAATTTAATAAATCCAACACCTTTGATGAAAAATAAAAAGATAATTTCATCAACAATAATTAGAAAGTTGCTTGAAGATGGAAAGCTATCAAAAGCAAATACTTTTTTAAAAAGAAACTGGGAAATTGAAGGAAAAGTTCAAAGAGGCAGAATGATGGGTCAAAAAATTGGTTTCCCAACCTGTAATATCGATATTGGAAATTATGTTATAGCAAAGCCTGGTGTTTATGCTGTAAAAATAAGAATTAATAAAATAAAAAAACTCTATAAAGGAATTGCTAATTTAGGTTATAGGCCCACATTTAATCAAAAAAAAATACTTTTAGAGGTAAATATTTTTAATTTTTCAGGAAATCTTTATAATAAAAAATTATCTGTTGAATTTTTAAAATTTATAAGAGGAGAAAAAAAATTCAAAGGTATCAGTGAGTTAAAAAATCAAATAAAAAAAGATATTTTAAATGCTAAAAAAACATAATGAGTAAAGAACATTTAAACTTACCTAAAACTGCTTTTTCTATGAAAGCAAATCTACCAAACAAAGAACCAGAATATTTGAAATTTTGGGATAAGATTAATCTATATGAAAAACTAAGATCCCAAAGTAAAGGTAAAGAAAAATTTGTCTTACACGATGGACCTCCATATGCAAATGGAAATATTCATATGGGTACTGCATTAAATAAAATTCTAAAAGATATAATAATTAAATTTCATCAAATGGATGGTAAAGACTCAGTTTATGTCCCAGGATGGGATTGTCATGGATTACCAATTGAATGGAAAATTGAGGAACGATACAAAAAAAACAAAAAAAATAAAAATGATGTACCTATTATTGAGTTTAGAAAGGAATGTAGAGATTTTGCAAGTAAATGGATTAATATTCATAAAGATCAATTTAAAAGATTAGGAGTAATTGGAGATTGGGAAAACTATTACTCAACTATGAGTTTTGATGCAGAAGCCCAAATTGTAAGAGAACTTGGAAAATTTTTAAAAGAGGGTAGTTTATACAAGGGCTACAAACCTGTACTATGGTCAACAGTTGAAAAAACAGCTTTAGCGGATGCAGAGGTAGAATATCAAGATCATGTATCTGATACAATATA
The DNA here is from genome assembly GCA_902579465.1 of uncultured Pelagibacteraceae bacterium. Taxonomy (GTDB): domain Bacteria; phylum Pseudomonadota; class Alphaproteobacteria; order Pelagibacterales; family Pelagibacteraceae; genus Pelagibacter. The sequence goes on along the minus strand of CACHGV010000004.1, from coordinate 6,829 downwards.
TGTAGCCTTCCAAGTTAAAAAATCTAATATCAATGAACTAATTGGTTCGAATGTTTTAATTTGGACTACAACTCCATGGACGATCCCAGCTAACAAAGCATTAGCCTATAACCAAAGTTTAGATTATGTTTTATGCGAGATAGATAACAAAGATATTTTAGAAAATGAAAAAATAGTTATTGCAAAAGAACTTTTAAGTTCTGTTGAAAAAGATACTGATTACAAAATTAAGATATTAAAAGAATTTAAAGGAAAAGAATTTGATGGAACTATTTGTAGCCATCCATTTCATAAAATTAGCTATGACTATGATGTTCCAATGCTCGAGGCAAGATTTGTAACAACTGAACAAGGAACAGGAATTGTTCATTGTGCACCAAGCCATGGACCTGATGATTTTAATTTGTGTATCAATAATGGAATAAAAGCAATTGAAACAGTAGATGACGACGGAAGGTATACAAAACACATCCCCATATTTGAAGGAACTCATATTTTCAAAGCAAACGATATTGTTATTGAAAAGCTTCAAGAACTTAAAGCTCTTTTAAAGAAAGGCAAACTAACACATTCTTACCCACATTCTTGGAGATCAAAGGCTCCCTTAGTTCATAGAGCAACACCTCAATGGTTTATTTCAATGGAAAGTCATAAACTTAGAGACAAAGCACTTAAAGCAATAAATGACACCACTTTTTATCCTAGTAAAGGAAAAGAAAGAATTAAATCAATGATCGAGACTAGACCAGATTGGTGTGTTTCTAGACAGAGGGTATGGGGAGTTCCACTTCCAATATTTATCTCAAAAAAAAACGGAGAAATTCTTATCGACGAAGAAGTGTTTGAGAATATTGCTAAAATTTATGAAAAAGAAGGCTCAGACTGCTGGTTTGAAGATAATTTTCAGAGACTGCTTGGAAATAAATATAAAGCAGAAGATTTTGATAAGACTAGTGATATTGTAGAAGTATGGTTTGATAGTGGATCAACACATTCTTTTGTTTTAGAAAAGAGAGAAGATTTAAAATGGCCTGCATCAATGTATCTAGAGGGTTCAGATCAACATAGAGGATGGTTTCACTCTTCACTCTTAGAGTCTTGTGGAACAAGAGGTAGAGCGCCGTTTGAAAGTATTTTATCCCATGGGTTTGTAGTCGATGGAAAAGGACTAAAAATGTCTAAATCAACTGGAAATGTAATTGCTCCAGAAGATATTTTAAAAAAATATGGAGCTGATATACTCAGAATTTGGGTAGCCTCATCAAATTATGCCGAGGACCTAAGAATAGATTATTCAATTTTAGATCAACACTCAGAGTCTTACAGGAAAATTAGAAATACTTTCAGATATCTTTTAGGAAATATACAAGATGAATATTCAAAAGTTGACTTTGAAAAAATTGATCTAAATAATATTCCTGAATTAGAAAAGTATATGCTGCATAGATTGTATGTGATCGATGAAAGTTTTAATAAATACTTTAAGTCATATAATTTTCATAATTTATATAAAGAGTTGTTAAATTTTTGTACAGTAGAACTCTCAGCATTTTATTTTGATATCAGAAAAGATCTTCTTTATTGTGATCCAAAAGACTCCAAGAAGCGATCTGATTGTATTTTGATACTAAAAGTAATTTTAGAATGTTTATTAAAATGGTTTGCACCAATCTTATCATTTACTACTGAGGAAATTTATCATTTGATTCATAAGGGAGATAATAATGGAAGTATTCATTTACAAAAATTTGTTAAAATTCCTTATGAATGGAAAAATGAAGAATTAAATAGTAAATGGGATAAACTTAAATTAATCAGAGACGAAGCAAATATTAGTATTGAAAGTAAAAGGGCTGATAAAATTATTGGCTCAAGTTTAGAGGCAAATATTGAAATTAAAATTAAAGATAAAGACACATATAGTTTGGCTGAGAAGCATGATTTCTCTGAAATTTGTATTACATCCTCTGCTTCAGTCTCAAATGATAGTAATTTAGAAAAAGAAATTGAGATCACTAGTTCAAAAGCCGTTGGTAATAAGTGCCCAGTTTGTTGGAAAATTAGAGAAAATATTTGTGAAAGAGATGGTAACTGTCATCTTTCATGAAAAGTGAAAATATAAAAAAGATAGTAATAAGTATATTAATTTTATTATCCATTTTCTTTTTAGATAGAATATCAAAAATACTTATTCTAAATATACTAGAGGAAACTGGACGAGTAGATATTTATATAAACTCATTTTTAAATTTTTATTTGGTTTGGAATAAAGGAATAGGTTTTGGCTTATTATCCTCCGACCAGGATCTTTTTTACAATGTAGTTACTACTTTAATTATTCTAATTAATTTTGTTATAATTTATCTATTATTTAAGGAAAAAGGACTAAAGTATTATTTTTTAATTATTATTTTAGGAGGCTCATTAGGCAATCTATTTGATAGAATATATTACAGAGCTGTTCCAGACTTTTTTGATCTAAATTATAATGGATATCATTGGTTTATTTTCAATGTAGCTGATATATTTATAACAATTGGAATTATTTTCCTTATTCTAGCTGAATTAATAAGTTATAAAAAAGTAAATGAATAAAATCTTAAAAATTTCCAAGTTATTATTCTTCTTAACTTTTTTATATTCTTGTGGTGTGGGAGAAGCTTTGCAGGGTAAAAAAAGATCAGATCAAGGAGATGAATTTTTAATTGATAAAAAAAATCCATTAGTTTTGCCTCCAGATTTTGATAAATTACCAAAACCAGGTGAAGCAAGTATAAAATCTACTCAAGATATTAAAAGTGATCAATTAAACATAGAAAATTTACTTAAGAAAAGTAAAATTGAAGATGATACTTCATCTTCAGAACAATCTACATCTATTGAAAGTTCAATATTGAAAAAAATTAAGTAAATAAATGTTTTCAAAAAACATAATTTTTAAAAATTTTCAAAATAAAAAAAATATAAAAGTTAAAAATAAAATAAATAATATTTTAAAAAAAGAGTTAATTAAAAGTGAACTGCTATTAAATTCATTTAAAAAAAGTTATAAATATAGCTATAAAAAAGAAATTTTAAAAAAATATAAAAACTTTGATACCATAAATCTAATTGGTATGGGTGGTTCAATTTTAGGCACAGAGGCAATATATGATTTCTTAAATTTAAAGATTAAAAAAAAAATAAATTTTTACAATAACCTTGATGGTAAGATTAATTTTAAAAATAAGAAAAAAACTTTAAATTTAATAGTATCAAAATCTGGTAACACACTTGAAACCATATCAAATTTCAACTTAATTCTTAATTCACAAAAAAAAAATAAAAATATAGTAATTACAGAGAAAAAATTTAGTTTTCTTACTAAACTAGGTAATAAATTAAAGGCAGATATTATTGAGCATAAAAATTATATAGGAGGAAGATATTCAGTTTTATCCGAAGTTGGCATGTTGCCTGTAGAATTGTTAGGACTAAATGAGAGAAAATTTAAAAGGCTTAATTATTTAATTAAAAATAAATATTTTTTAAATCAATTGATTTATAACGTTAATTTCATATTTAACTGTATTTCAAAAGAGAAAAAAAATTCAGTAATCCTTAACTATGATGAAAGTTCTAATAATTTATTCAAATGGTACCAACAACTTACTGCGGAAAGTTTAGGAAAAGATAACAAAGGTATTTTTCCTATTATTTCATCTATGCCCAAGGATAATCATAGCTTGCTTCAGCTTTATTTAGATGGACCAAAAAATAATTTTTTTACATTTTTTGGAATTATTAATGAAAAAACAAATAAATTATCAAATAAAAATTTATTTGATAAATTTTCAATTTTAAAAAATAAAAATTTAAATCAAATTATCAAAGCACAAAGAGATGCTACTAAAACAGTTTTTAAAAGAAAAAAAATACCTTTTAGAAGTTTTGAAATATTGGATAGAAATGAAGATACTCTTGGAGAATTGTTTACTTTTTTTGTTCTAGAGACAATTTTGTTGGGGAGACTAATGAAAGTCAATCCTTTTGATCAACCTTCAGTTGAGTTAATTAAAACTGAAACTTCAAAATTACTTATTTAAATTAATTTACTGAATAAAATTTTAGATAAACCATAATTCTTTTCATCTAAAACATTTAAAAACTTGGGAATATTATCCACCGTTTTTTTATTTCGATGTATAATTATTATTGTATTGATATCTGCAATCTTTAATCTTTTTATTTGATCTATTAAAATATTTATTTCTTTGTCTTTAAAAGGTGGATCTAGAAAAATTACATCAAAAATTTCATTGTTTAAATTTGATTCTTTTAAATTATATGCATTACTCTCATATACTTTAGTTTTGCTCTCTAATTTTAAGTTAAATATATTATTTTTTAAAACTTTTATCGAATTAGAATAATTCTCAAAGAAAATTACTTCTTTAGCTCCTCTAGACAAACACTCAATTCCAAATGAACCAGTGCCAGAAAATAAATCCAACACTTTAGAGTTATTTATATTTTTAGACACTTTACTTGAATGATCTAAAATATTGAAAATCGACTCTCTCACCATATCTCTCAATGGTCTGGTAGATTTATCCAGAGGAATTAATAATTTTTTTCCTTTAAGACTTCCTCCTATAACTCTCATATATCTATAATTTTATATCCAATATCTCTACGATAAAAACCGTTGTCCCAATTTAGATTTTCAATTTCTTTGATTACTATGTCTCTTGATGACTTAAAATTATCAGAGATACTAACAAAATTCAGCACTCTTCCTCCATTAGCGTGAACTTTGTTATCCTTTTTTTTTGTGCCTGCATGGTAAATAAAAAATGAATCGTTATTCTTTATATTTTCAATGTTAGGTATTTCGACATTTTTTTTATAAATATCTGGATATCCATTAGAGCAAAGGACTACACAAATACTTTTTTTTTCCTCCCAAAGAATATCTTGGCTCTCTAAAGTTTCATCACAACAAGATAAAATTAGATCTAATAAATCAGTAGCTAAAAGTGGCAAAATTGTTTGACATTCTGGATCTCCCATTCTCACGTTATATTCAATAAGATAAGGATTATTGTCTTTAATCATTAGACCAACATATAAAAATCCTTTGTAATTTTCTCCCATGTCTTTAATAGCCTGAAAAGTAGGATTAACAACTTCTGTAATTATTTTTTTGTCTAGTTCTGCATTTATAAGTCCAGAAGGTGAATATGCACCCATCCCTCCTGTATTTTTTCCTCTATCCCCCTCACCAACTCTTTTATGGTCTTGAGCAGTATTAAATCTTTTATATGTTTTTCCATCTGAAAGCACGAAATAACTCATTTCATCTCCTTGCAAAAATTCTTCAATAAGAACTTGTTCAGCTAAACCAAATTTTCCATTAAATATTTCTTGCACAGCTTTATTTGAACTTTCCAAATCCTCACAAATATAAACACCTTTACCTGCAGCTAATCCATCTGCTTTAACAACAATAGGCATATTTGCATTTTTTAAATATGAATAAGCTTCTATAGCAGTCCTAAATACCCCAAATTGTGCAGTAGGAATATTGTACTTTTCACATATTTTCTTTGTAAATATTTTTGATCCTTCTAATTGTGCAACTTTTTTGTTTGGACCAAAAACTTTAATATTTTCTTTTAAAAGAAAATCAACAACACCATCAACTAGAGGTTTTTCTGGTCCTACAATTACCAAATCAATTTTATTTTCTTTTAAAAATTGCAATAAAATTTCAAAGTTATAAAAATCCAGTTCTACATTCACTGCTATTGAGTCAGTGCCAGCATTACCTGGTATACAATATAATTTTTCAAGTTTATGCGATTTTGAGATTTTGGTTGCTATTGCATGTTCTCTGCCACCATTTCCAAGAATTGCAATTTTCATATATTCAAATATATATCCTATAAATCATGAACAAGTTAGCAAAATTAAAATATCTACCAAATAATTTTGATATTATAGAAGAAGGTGACCATGTTATTTGCGCAGTTTCAGGAAAGAAAATTTCACTACAGAATTTGAACTATTGGAATGTTGATGAGCAAGAGGCTTACTTTTCTTATGTTGAAGCTTCAATTAAAAAAGAAAAAAGATAATGAATAATTATTATTTTTTCCACCTATTGTGTGTCCAAATCCATTGATCAGGATTTTTTAATATCATTTTTTCTAAAATGGTATTTAAATGTTCAGAAATTTCCTCTTGGGACTTTTCTGAATTGATTGCTATTGGCTGAGACACATACATTTTAAAGTTATATTTCTCCAATCTTTCAATATAAATTGGAACCAAATCACATTCATATTTTTTTATAATTTGAGCTGGTATTGTAGTGGTAGATGCTAAGTTTCCAAAAAAATCAATTTTTATACCTTCCGTAACTCTTTGATCAATCATCAAGGCTATTGAGTTACCTTTTTTTAAATTTTCTAAAATTTGTCTAGTGCCTGATCTTCCTTTCCTAATTTGATTTCTACAAATATATTTGGTTCTTATTCTTTCCATTGTTTTATTTAAAAAAATATTATTAAGTGGTCTATATATTGTGGCTAAATTTATTCCATGTTTCTCAATTTGCATGGCCATCAGTTCAAAGTTGTTAAAATGTCCTGAGATGAAAACAACAGGCTTTTTGTTAGTTTTAATTTTATTTAAATTTTCAATACCATCTATTCTAATAAACTGCTCTAACTTATTTTTTCTAAAATCTTTTAAAAACGGATATTCTGCTAAAATTCGCCCATAGTTTCCAAGAATATTATTAACAAATTGGTTGTCAGAAATATTTATTAAAATTTTAGACTTA